>CAJMMQ010000016.1 GCA_905214625.1 uncultured bacterium | reverse complement strand
ACGCACTGGTCTATCGTGTGTGGAAGAATAGAGTCAAAGGTCGTGATTGGTACGACTTTGAATGGTATGTACGTCATAATGTTCCGTTGGATTTTACTCATTTGGCAGAACGATGCAAGCAGTTTAACAATGAGGATATTACTCCAGAGTTATTCAAGGAGAAACTTATTGAACGTCTCTCTACAGCTGATATAAAACAAGTGAAAGAAGATGTATTGCCTTTCGTGCGCAATCCAAAAGAACTTGATATTTGGTCAAATGATTATTTCGTACAGTTGGCAGGGATGGTAAGAATAGAATAATACAACCTTAAGCTTTAAGGACTAAGATATTTTCCTAATATGTTCAATCTATAATAAAACGAAATGTAATGAAACATCTATACATAATCGGAAATGGTTTTGATATTCATACAGGGCTTGCTACACGATATGCAGATTTTCAACTATGGTTAGAGAATAACTATCCTTTCATTTACGAAAATATGCAGGCGGTTTATGATATAGATGCAGAATGGTGGAATGATTTTGAAGTGCAACTTGGGAATCTAGATATCAATAAATTTGTATCAAAATTTACTCCACCAGCCAAGCCCGTTGATGAAATTATAGCAGAGGCAAAACGGAAAAAGGAATTTGAGGAAAGGTACAACATACCACCCAGTTTGCATTTTGATTCTTATTGTGCAAAACGGCTTAAAGGTTTGCTTGATGTATTGCAATTTTGTTTTGAAAAATGGGTGGATAACTGCCAGAGGTTGATTACTGACCCTAAATATATCCATATTGAGAAAGAAGATTCATTCTTTATTAATTTTAATTACACGGATGTATTAGAAATGTTATATAAAATACCAGAAGAAAGAGTCCTTCATATTCATGGTCGTTCTTCAAAACACGAACGTCTTATATATGGACACAATAAGTTTCTTCTGGGAAGTTCAACGAGTGACGACAAAGAACAAGTATCTTTTGAATTAAATAAATATCATAAGAATCCATATGAACTTATTTTCAAACACCAAGAATTACAAAAGATACTCAAAGATGTGGAGTATGTGCATATATATGGCTTTTCATTTTCTGCAGTAGATGAAGATTATATGGATTGGTTTTTCAACAATGTTTCCGCTACATCTCAATGGGAAGTTAGTTGGTTTTCTAATGAAGATAAAAACAGAATAGATAAATTCATATTGGATCACTGGAATTTGAAGGATAGACTAAAGACTATCAAATTAGAAGAAATAAGCCAAACTGGAAAACCTTAGCATATAAAATCATAAACAATAGTCATATAAAAGAACCTATAATAATTTATTATATCCAGCCAGTTTATGAGAAATTGTAAGGATTTGTTTTATAAAAAGGAAGATGAAGAAGACGACTCCATTTAAAACACCGTCAGAGTTTGAAAAGGAGTTGACGGACTTTTCAAACAGGTATAGGGTATTACTTGCTGAGCATTCAAAAAGAATAAGCGACTATTTTGAGATGACTTGCTATAATCTTGTCATACAATACTATGAGAAGAAAGGTTATGAGTTAGAGGTACAAAATCTACAAGGGGGCAAATTCAAATACAAGTGTAGCCCAACAGGACAGCTAAAGAACTTCTCGTATTTTAAAGCGACAAAAAAGGATAAGCAAGGTGCTGGTGAAGTGGTTTATATCTATCATAATGCCACAGCGCAGTCTGCGTTTGACGAGAAAGTCTTTACGACGCCTGACATTGTAGTATCAAACTCCAATACTCCAGCGGAAACGAAAGACTACTATACAACCAAGAAAATTCTATCATATATTCCCAAAGAGAATCTTATCACTTTTTGCGAAGCTAAACATTTAACACCTTTCCCGGAATTAATGGTAAGCTTTATTGGAACGGTTCATGAATTGAAGCCAGACTGTGTAGATAACAATGAGAAGTATTCAGACTCTGAGCATATAGCCCCTTCACTTATGATGTCAGGAACTTTTAGTAAACCAACTAGAAGAATACAATATTCTTTCGAGAAAAGGTATTATGTGAACTTCTTCGATAATCTGTTTGAGGACATTTCTGTTAGATTGTTCTTGTCTAAATATGGCATTGAGCAGATTGCTACTTTGGGTAAAAAGTGTGATAAGGCTCCGATATTCGAAGACGAGAAATAATACCTAAAGTACTAGGATATTTAGAATTCGAAATAATTATAAGGAAAAATAAAAATACATTTATATTGATAACAGAATATCATCATTGATAAATTGTCAGAAATGGATTTTAGTAGCGGAAGACATTTGACCGGACACCAAATGGCAAGTTGCATGTAGTAAGCATGGCTGGCCTTATTGGTGCCGATTATCGTTTGCCTAGTATTGATTATACACATATATTTCAAGTTTGTGCCATGCTGACACATAGCGTAGCCGAGCTGTGGAAGGTCTACCGACTGATGGTATTCAACTATCTGATAGGCAACAAAGATGACCATGCCAAGAACTTTGCCTTCATTTATCGTGATGGGGATTGGCATTTTGCTCCGGCTTATGACTTGCTGCCTAGCGATGGCATCAATGGTTTTCGCACTACATCAATTAATGATAAGATCGAGCCAACAAAAGAGGATCTGTTTGCTGTAGCAATAAAGGCAGGGTTGAATGAGAAGGAAGTAACTCAAGAATTTGTGAAACTATTAACGGTATGTGAAACTAAAATTACTTGATTGTTTACAACAGTCTATATATAATTTTGCGATACAAGGTTATTCCTATTTAGGAAATAGTTACTAATGATAAGATATTTATATGTTTTATTAAGAATATCAATATTAAAAAACGGCTTCTTTGGCAAAATATACCGAGCTAACATCGCTTCCTACGCAAACAAATCCTCTAATGTTATCTCGCTTTGCACAATACCGGAGTGAGAGTTCTGACGGATTCCGTAGGTCGTTACCATTGTAATATGCACAGCCTTGCGGGTATTTGTGGCCTCAATGAACGCACTCTTTTTGTTGCGCAGATTGCGTTCGTAGTCGGCATCGATAGTAAACTCAGACAAAGAGTATTTCATTTCGCAGATATTTACCACCTGGTCGTTGCGGTCTATCAACAAATCAATCTGTACCCCTTCGCCATTCTCATCCGCCTCTTTTCGCCATGAATAGATATTGCTCAACACACCTGAAATGCCCAATGCAGCCTTGATTTGCTGCGTGTGGGCCATACACAGGCGCTCAAAAGCCAGGCCACTCCACGCACGATGCATTGCAGAGTCAATGGATGCCGACCAGAAATGCTCATCATTATTCTTGTTTTGCTGAATAAACTTGAAATAAAACAGCGTATAGTTGTCAATCAACTGATAGATAGCCTCCTTTGTCTTTTTGCCATAGCCACAGTATTTCCGTATAAATCCGCAGTATTCCAACTCATCAAGCACCTTGCTCAATGCCCCGTTGCTCGGCTTGCCGGTTGCAGTTATAATCTCTTCGCGAGTCATACCGGCCTTTTTCCTGCCAAGAGCAGTTACGACATCTATATATTGTTCAGGCGACTTAAACAATGAAGCATATAGCAGGTTAAACTCATTTTTCAGTTTACCGTTCCTGACAAAGAAAATCTTATCAATATTCTGTGCAAGACTAAGTCCTTTTTCAAGCAAGTTCCAATAAAACGGTATGCCTCCAAACACCATATAACACTCGGCAATTTGGTATCGGCTCATCTCAAGCCCCTTGCTTTTGGCAAACATCTCACACTCCTTCAAGGTAAACGGCTGAAGGGCTATGCGCTGCGTAACACGATTATGAAGTCCTCCATGGTCGTTAATCACCTTATTGATAATCCACGATGTGGCAGATCCACATATAATCAGAACAATATCCTTGCGTGCTGATGCCCAGCCGTTCCAGAAGTGCTCAAATGCCGAAATGAAATTTGAGCGGGGAGTGTCCATCCACGGAAGCTCGTCAAGGAAGACAATTTTCTTCTCGTCTGTCGAGTTCTTCAAAAAGTGAGACAACAGGCTGAATGCCTCCAGCCACGATTGTGGTGTCGGGCAATCGTCGTAACCGGCATCACGAAGCGAAATGGCAAAACTGAACAGCTGGTCTTTAGTCCTGGCATTGGCCATACCTGTATGCTGGAATGTAAACTTATAGCCAAAAGTTTCACGTATGAGGTATGTCTTGCCTACACGCCTGCGTCCATAGACTGCTACCAGTTCTGAATATTCCGATTGTGCTGCCGAAAGCAGCATTTCCTGCTCTTCCTTTCGTCCGATTACCATAACTCTTGAATTTTGTTTTTACAAATATAGCACAAATAATCAATATAATTTGCCAAATCATATTAAATTTTAGAGATTTGGCAAATTATAGCTTATTTTTAATCAAAAAGAGCTTAAACCAGTATATATAATCATTGACGTCATTAAATAATTGTTCGCAGTTTTCTTCCTACCAATCATAACTTCTTTGATATAGAGATATTATAAATCTTTTATCTGAGCCATCAAAGAATCTGATTAATGGTTGAGCATCAGCTTTCATAACAAGTTATTTATGTTGTTTCGCTGTAATATCAAAAAACAGATTTAATATAGTTTATCAATTCCATATTGTTGCAATTGGGAATTTCTAAACTTTTACCTCCTTTAAATCCATGTTGCAATAAATCGGATTCTGTCAGTCGAGAACGATTTGATTCAGCAAGCAATTCCAGTTTGTAAGTTTTATCATCAGGAGCCTTTTCTACCCAAAACTCCTTATCCTCACGTTTGCAGTTCTCCGCTGTTACAATCATTTTGAAGCGGACATAACGTTCATCGGACATAAACAGATATACTATATCGCCTATGGCGAAACGGGCTCTCCCCATTCTCCAAGAAATAAACCCTAAGGTGTTTATAGCGTCAGCATGCCTACATCTTTTCTTATTGGCGAAGGCAATCCAAGTACGGTTACACTTATTCATAGTCTTATTATTTTGCAAAATACTCTGTTTTTAACCAATATGCATAAATCGGGTCCTGAAATGAGATTTCACCGGCCTTATTATCCAATATGTCATTCTTGATAAGGGCAGCTTTTGAACGGGATATTGAGGTCGTTGAAGATATTTGATAGCGATGCATCACTTCAGTCGAGCTGATGGCCTTTTCGCCGGCTATAAGGGCTTTGAGATAGTTCAGTTGCTGTGTGGTCAATGTTTCGGTAATTGTTACAAACAGCAGACTTAACTGCTCCACCAATGCCGTGTGTGCCTCACGCACGATCTCAACAGTACATACATCCTTCGTTCTGAGCCATGAAAGCTGTGCCAGCTGCTGTGCGTAGTATGGATGGTTATCTACGAGCTTCGCTATCAAATGGCTTGCTTCATCGTCGATGTTCTTGCCGGTATCAGCAAAACGACTCTTGAAAAATTCCACGAGGCAAGGCGTTTCAATTTTATTGAGAAACATCAGGTTGCCGAACTTGTAGAAGGGCTTGGATGAGTCGGTAAACACTTCCATCATCATGTGGCGCTTGCTGCCATAAAGACAATAGGCCACACTTTGGTGCAGCTGCCAATGTGAACGCAACTTTTTCTGGAAATAGTCTGGGTCGGTAAATTCCGCAATGTTTTGAAACTCATCCACACAAATAACGATTTTCAGCCCCTTTTTCATGGCAATCTTTTCGGCAAGGTCGAGCACTTCATCGGGGTTGCGCTTTACTTCCTCCCAATCAAAGTCGATTGAAACCTCATTGGTAGGGTCCATACCGATTGTAATCTTGGGAACAAGATGTGAAAAGAAACTTTTAGCGCTCTCAATTGCTTCCTCCCATTTTGAGGAAGTGGCGGCAATAACCTTCTGGGCGAGCAGCGAATAGAAATGCTCCTCGCTACGCACATTGAAAAGGTCGATATGGCAGATTCGGAGGTTGCTGTCCTGCGCCATCGCTAACTTTGCGGCTTTATTTACAAGCGAACTTTTACCCCAGCGACGAGGAGATATAATAATTGTATTGATCAACGACGTGAAGCTCTGAAGCAGGTCGGCAGTTTCTTTCTCACGGTCGGTAAAATTCTTCTCGGTAGCAATCTTTCCAAATATAAACGGAGTTTCCATAACGCTCTATTTTTGATTTCCAACACAAATATAATACATAAAATGTAATTACAAAAATTGTTGCAACAAAAAGTGTATATACATTTATTGTAGTATTTTAATGACCTGTGTCGTTTTTATATAAATATCAGGGCAAAGATTGTACAACCATAATGGGCTTGAGCATTTTTATAGAAACAATATATTGTTTGTTAGAGGTGAAATACGAACTCTATGAATAAAATAATAGTGTTTAGTATCTTCGAAAATTTATTTCTGTAACCTATCATAAAATAAAGTAAAACCGCTATGTTTGTATATTATATGATATGTTGGGCTACGACAAAAAGTACAATAAGCTCCAAGTTACCAAGATAACCGGAGCGGAATATGCAGATTGTGGGTAAGCAGGATTTACTTTTCGCCGCGTTCGGGCCACAAGGTGTAGTCTAAGGCGCGGTTGCTGTCGGGGGCTGTCTCTATCTGTGTGTTACCCTGCCGTGCGCTGTCAGCCGCTGTGGAGCGGTTGTAGAGCGTTACGCATATATATACGGCAAGTGCAGCCACAAGGCATGCCAGCAAGGCCACTATGATGCGCTGCCGGTTATCTGTGCGCGGCTGCGACATCACGGCCGCCATGTCTGCCGGACGCTCAGAGGCGTTGCGCCTGGTGCAGGCTGCGGCTATTCGGTGAAGAAAGCTGTCGCCCGTGAGCCGGGCCATGTCTCTTACCACCATTCCGAACGAATAGATGTCGGCCTTTATGTCGGGCTTGGCGTCGGGCTGAAGCTGCTCCGGGGCGATGTAGCCCGATGAGCCGGCAGGACACTTCAGCACGTTGAAATAGTCGCTGTCCGACAGGCTGAAGTCTATCAGCTTGGTGTTGTGGCCGTTGTGCGTTATCATTATGTTCGAAGGCTTCAGGTCGCGGTGTATTATCTGCTTGCTGTGTATGTATCCGAGCGCGTCGGCCAGCTGTCCGGTCACTCTGCGCGCCATGTCGGGCGTCAGTGTCCTGCTGTCAATGAGGCTCTTCAGCGTGTCGCCGTCGATATATTCCATCACGATTACCGTGCCCAGCCCTGCCACCTCCTCCATACCAATGGTGCGGCAGATGTGCGGATGGTCCATCTGCAGTCCTATCTCAAACTCCTTGGCCAGGGCCTGACGGTAGACGGGCGTATAGGCAAAGTCGGGCTTCAGGCATTTCAGCATGTAGCGCTTGCCGAAACGCGTGGCCGTAAACAGGCGCGCATGACCCGACTTAGACACGTAGAACTCGCTTATGTCGCTGAAGGCGTTCTGCACGGGTATGCGCACGGCGCTGTCCATCTCGCCGCCTATGTCGCTCATATATCCTGAGGGGCTGTCGTCCAATATGTCATTGTCGTTATTGTTCATTTCTTGTTGCTGATGACGTTAATTATGGTTAGTCCGCCGTTGCGGCCTGCCACGAATGGTGCCGTGCGGCCTTCGGGGCGCTCGATGTAGGGCAGATATAGCGGCTGCTCCTTGATGAAGCATCCCGTGACGAAGCTGTCGCCTGGCATGAGCTTGCTGTTCTGCGACGACTCCACCTCATAACGGCTCTCGCCCACGTAGCGCAGACGCACCAGGCGGTTTGGGCTCCAGCCTATTTCCACCTCCGTTCCCGGCTCGAGCTCGCTGCTGATGAGCTGCTTGGCGTTAAAGAACGACGAGTTGTAGCGTGTGCTGGTCTTGAGCCACGACACAAAGGCGTAATAGTTGGCATGGCCAAGATACTGGGCCAGGATGTCGAGCGTGAACACGCGCGGCTTGTGGCTGTCGTTGACGTATCCCCAAAGCCTCTTGAGCGTTGACGGCGACACGTTCTGTCCGGTGTCGCGGCTGAGATGAACAGAAAACTCCTCAAAGTCGGTAGTAGTACCGAGCGTCTTGCCGTATTTCTGTTCTATAAGCAGTTTCAGCTCTTCTATTTCAGGTGTATTCATTGTAATAAACTTTAATGCTGTTTTGTTTGTAAATGGGCAGCGCGCGTCATTCCTCAACGATGGTTCCGAAGCGTTTCCAGCTGGAGTCGGTGCGGTAGAAGTTTCTTCGTCCTTTAGGCACATGCAGCGTGCACGTGGGCAGAAAATCGGGCGTGCTGGTCAGGGCGTTGCTGTTGCACACGGGCGGATACTGGGCGTCGACATACAGATGCTCAAGCGGACAGCCGTCGAACACATAGTCGGATATCAGCTCTGTGGCTGCACCGAGGCGCACCGTGGTGAGCTTGTCGCACTTCTGGAAGGTGGCTGTGGGTATGAGTCTAAGCCCTGACGGCATGACCACCTCCTCTACACTGCTGTCGTAGAACACGGCCTGCCCTATCTCCGTGAGGTTGTCGGGCATGGTGAAGCGTGTTATGTGGCAGCCCTGGAAGGCATAGTCGCCTATGGCCTTGACTGTGGACGGCAGCGTATAGTCGCCCTGCTTGCCTATGGGGAACCACAGTATCTCTGTGGCGCCGGCGTCGAACAGCACTCCGTCGATGCTGCTGTATGCAGTGTTGGCGGCCGACACGTTGATGGCGGCGAGCGCCGTGCAGCCCGACGACGGACTGATGTCGGTGGCTGATGCCGGTATGGTTATCTCTCTGAGCGCCGTGCAGTTCATGAAGGCGTCTTTCTCTATCTTGACGGCATCGGAAGGCAGAGTAACGCTTGTAAGCAGGGTGCAGTCGGCAAAGAGGCCGTAACCCACTACATTATTCTCGGTGTATCGCGACGAGCCATACACTCCTCCGCCCTCCACGATATGGGCGTCGGCCATGTTTACCTGTGCAAGGCGACCAGCCGTGGCAGAGCCGTCGATGTCGCGTCCCATCATCTGGCGCAGGCACCGCAGGTCGTCGCCGTTCATAGGGCCGGCAATAGACAGCGTAGTATACTCGTATTTGCTGTCGCCCATAAGTTCTTCAAACTCGCCCGCATCGGCCAGCAGAACAGCGTCAGACGTGGTTATGGTCAACGCCTCGCCCACGCTCTCGCCCTCGCTGTTGGCGGCGTAGGCCTTTATCTCGTAGGTGGCGTTCTGGCGCAGTCCGCCTATGCGCACCCTCATGCCAACGCCTTCGGCGCCCGGCGTCTCGGCCTCTACGCTCTGCGTGTCGCCCGTCTCAATGTCGGTTACGTAGCACCCCGTGGAGGTTATAGTCTCGTTGCCGTCGTCCGTTATTTCATATTCTACAATGACGCTCATTGGACCTTGGCTCAGCACTGCCGGCACGCCCACCGTAGGCCTGTCGTTTGGCACGGTTACAAAGGTCATCGTGTTGCCCTGCAGCTCCACGCGGCCGTTGGTGCCATGCAGACTGTAGTAGTACATGGTGCCCGGCTGAAGCCCCGTAAGCTGCATTTGCACCTTGTTGCCGTCGGGAGCAAGCACGCCGGTGGTGTGGTCCATCTGGTCTGTCGTGCCATACGCAAAGCGCAGCTCCGGCATGTCGGTGCTTCCCTGCAGCACCACCTCGCCCTCGATGACGGCCTCGGTGCGCGTTATGCCCGAAGCCTCGCCCGTAACGAGGCGCGGCTCAAAGTTGTCGGGAGCGTCGTCGCTGCTGCACGCTGCAAACGTAATAAGCAGCGCAATGACAGTGATTAGTGATAATATCCTTGTCTTCATCTTTTGCCAATGTTAATGCCTACACCTATGCAGCCCTGCCACCGGCACCCGGCTATGGTTACGGCCGAAGCCGACACGTCTATCCGTCCGAACGACATCACCACGCCAAGCTCGGCTGCAAGGCCCTTGTGCGTAAGGCCATCGTTGAGCGCAAATCCGCCGCCCTCGCTCTCAGCCAGCTCCCATGCCGTGGCCGTGCGGCCATAGCCAATGCCCTCAAACAGGCTGACCATGCGCCCGAGGCGGTGTATAGCTCCGGCCGTAAGGGTGTATGTAGAGTGGCGTGTCTGTCCTGTGTAGTATGGTTTTATGCTGCTTCCGTCTATGTATCCTTCTTCATTGCACGTTGTTACGGTATTGCCTATGCCGCGCAGGTCGGCACTTGCATGAACGAAGAAGCCATGGCGGCGCATTAATGCCACCATGACACCCCACGAAGGTCCGTTTTCGTGCATCGAAACTGTAAACAGGGCGTGAGTCCTGAGCGGCAGCCTTGGCCGCCGCTTCTTCTTCACGGCAACGGTGTCTACAATGGTCTTTGTAAGCACTATAGTGTCGTGTTTCAGCGTCATTGCCGGCTTGGGCGAGTTAATTACCATCTCGTAGGTCATGTGGCTTTCGAGCGGTTTCTCAAACTTATAGTCGCGCATTACGCCCCATTCAGGATGCTTTATGGTAATCTTTTTTGTGCCTTTGGGCATATAAAGCCATATCTCGCCCACATTGTCCTTGCGCAGGACTATGCCCAAAGGCGACGAGAAGGCATATTCGGGCGTGGCCGTAACCTTCAGCAGGGCACACGCCTCGTCGTTGAGGTCGCGCACAGGGGTGATAAAGGCGCTCACGTCGTTGGGCAAGACGCGAAACTTGGTCACGCTGAACTGCTGTGCAAAGGCCGTAAGGCATCCTGCCATGCTTAACAGGAGCATCAGCAGCAATGCCCTTAACGTGCGTATATGTAACATCTTGCCTGTCATATAGGTTTATTATAAATGATTTTGTTTTTTGTTTTAGCTGAACTTGTTTTCATTCAAGGTTGAAGTCTCTGATGTTCATCACTTCGTTGTCGTCTCTGATGGTCTCTGCCGGCTGCCATGTTCGCACATGTATCAGCGGCATCGACTCGTTGCGGAAGTCCCACAGCAGGAACAGGTAGCCGTCGTCGGCATAGCGGTCGCTCTTGTACTGCTGGCGCAGGCTTACGCCGTAGATGCCGTCCATGGTGGGGTGGCGCATTATGCGGAAGTCGGAGAACTTTACGCTTATGTTCTTGTTGGCGGCAAAGGCCTTGCTTAGCCGCGATATGTATTCTTTCTTGGTGCGGATGTTATACTCAACGCGCGACACCGGCATAAACTTGCCCTCGCTTCCGGCCTTGGTCCTGACCACGTTGCCAACGATGATGAGGGCCTGCTCGCTGAACACCTGGCGCAGAAAGTCGATGTCCTTGGTGGTATAGGCCGTGCGGAAGTGCTCGCAGTAGTTGAGTATCACGCGGCGGCGCTGAGCGTCGTCAACCGACAGCTTGCCGGCAAGAATCTTGGCCGCCTCATTATAGAAGGGGTTGCTGCGCGCCATCTTTCTCAGGTCGCCGTCGGTCATGCTGCCCGACTTTTCTGTCTGCCTTGTGCCCTGTCCGCCGCTGTATGTGCCCTTTTCGGGTTCCTGCGCCATAGTGCTGCTCTCTTCTTGCTCAACCGTCGACGGTATGCCGGTGCCTGTGCTGAAGAACGTAACGTTGCCGTTGCGGTCGACAAATCCCTCGCGGCCTGTGCCGTTCTCGCGGAAGCGCAGCTGTCCGTTGCGGTAGCGCACGTCGAGCATGCAGTTGCGCAGAGGCACTATAAAGAGCTGTCTGCCGTTTCCGTCTTCCACCGCAAAGGTTTCATAGCCATTGCCATCAACGCGGCCGATAAGCTCCAGCCCCTCGTGCAGCCCGTATCTGTTGATGTTTTCTTTGCTTTCAAACAGTCCGGGGGCGGGCTGCAGGCCCAAAGCCACAGCCACACCCCCTAAAATGAGAGTTAATATGGATAATATATATATCGTCGTTTTCATTCAAGTTGATAAAACTGCAATACTATTGCCAGCCTACAATCTCGCCTCCTATTTCAATCTTTATCTGCTCTGGGTTGCCCGATATTATGAAGTTTACGAGATGTTCGATGCCGGGCTTAAACTGGAACGTACTCTCATAGAGATACGACACGCCGCCCATAACCACCTCTATCAGCGGCATGCGGTTGGCCACACGCTGCGGCACTATTATGGCCGAATAGATGTAGCTGCTCATCTGCCGGGCACTTATGGTGGTGCCGTTGCCCCTTACATATTTAGTGGCGACGCCGGCGCTGAGGTCTATTGTCGACTCTGGCACTGTGTTATGTACATACACATGTGCGTCTGTAGGCATGTCGCCCTCAAAGTCCTCGCCTTTTATAAGACGAATGGTGAGCTTGCTCATTATGTGCTTGAAGGCCAGGGTTACGGGAGAGTTCGACGCGCTTACGCTGTTGGTCTGCGCATACAGAAAGTCGCTGGCCTCATAGCCGTAGGCAGTGCTCTGGTCGGTCTGCACGCTGAATGGCAGGTCTTCGATAGAGCTTACAGACGTCATGTAGGGATAATAGGCGTAGAAGTTAAACATGCCTTCGTCCCAATAGAGCGTGCGGCTTGCTGTCCAAGTGCTGCCGCTGCACGTAAGGGCCTCGTTGCTAACAAGGTTGCCGCCAATTTCAAGAGGACGGTCTGTGCTGCTAACAAACAGTCCTATCCTGTCGCCGTTCTCAAAACCTGTGTCGGTTACCCTTGTGTTCTGCGAAGGATGCGTAACAGCGAACGTCATGGGCGTGTGCCTTGCGTCTACAGGTGTTTCCTCTTCCTGACCACATCCGGCCATAATCAGCGTAACGAGCGCAACACTTATATATAATATACGTTTTTTCATTGTCTTTATTATTTAAATTACTTAAAAATTTATCTAAAATAACTTTGTCAGAATCAACCATTAATTTAGTCTCATACGCTATTTTTGCCTGCGTGCCTTTTTGAGGCTGTTAAGCGGACTGCCCTTATGTATCTTGGGCGGCATCTGCTGCCCGCGGCTTATGCTTATGCTGCCTGTACCAATGCCTCGTGTGGCGTCGCCGGCCTCACGCTTGTCGTTGGCTGCAAAATCCTCGAACGAGAATGTCTCGCCGGCATACTTCTTGATGCGCCTTACGATGCTCTCGCGGCTTATGGTGCTGTAGTATGGTATGTCGTTGTTCATGCACGAGTTCTGCTCCGAGCGGAACACTCCGCGGTTGTGCATGAATCCGCCTTCGTAGATGTCTACTATGTCGCTGTAGCGGCTGTCGAATATAAGATGGCTCCACGGCACTTCGTGCATCTTGCCCGTAAGCGACAAGTTGTCGTACCAGCCGAGCGACTTGGCCCAGTTGAAGGCGTCAACGTGGCCGCAGCATGTACAGTTGCAGAAGTCGATGAAGGCGTTGTGGTAGATATATTCGTCGCCGAGCTTGCCGAAGCCGTGACCTCCTGCCTCATGCTGTATCACTCCGCGCGTGTCGAGCGGATAGCCGTATGTGCTCTGCGGACAGAAGGCTATTGCCGAACCGTCTTCCCACATCTGGCAGATGCCGCCGTAGTCGGTGCTGTTTGGCACAATTATTATCAGCGTCTGGTTAAGGTTGTTCTGGTTTACGGTGGGAGCATTGAGCGCATAGCTGAATATCTCGTCATAGTCGGCACGCAGGCCCACGCCGCCGGTAAACGTGGTGTTGAAGCGGTTGTAGCGTATGGTGTTTACCGTGCCCACGCCTGTTTCTGTTGAAACGGGGAACGATGTGTACACGTTGAAGTAGTTGCGGTAGGTCTTATACGGCTCTATTCCGAAGAAATATTCCACTTCCTGCTTAATATTTGCCAGATAGTCGCCGTCTGATATGTTCTTTGCGTCGTATCCGTCGCCGAGCAATACTATGTTTATGCCGCCGTTGTTGCCTCGTGTGGCCTTCTGCAAGGTCAGCCACTGGTCTTCGCCATACTCATAGTCATACTGGCTCACGGTGCATTTATGCGTATATTCCTTGTCCTTCAGCCTGAACACAATCTCTCCGGTGCGGTCGCCTGCCCCGTGTGTCATGCTCTTTATGGTGAGCGTAACCTCGGCCTTGTCGCCGCCGCTTGTCTGCGACAGCTCACACCAGTCTGGCTTGCTCTGCACCTCCCATTCGCCTTCGGCATCAACAACAAGAGTCTGCTTGTGCTCCGTGTTCAGCGCACAGGCTACCGACGGACGGCACACCAACTCATGATGGGCGGCAATGCGCTTGAAGTCGCACCATCCCGGCGCAGCCTGATACTGGGCTATGGCACTCTCTGGCACTTCAAGCGTGAAGTTATCCTTGGCAACACCTTCAAAAGCTGTGCCTTCAACATAAGCCGGCATTTCTCCTTTACATACGATAGAACCAATGCCGTAGCACTCTTTAAAGGCGCCATTTCGCACACTTTCTATACCTTCAGGAAAGACAATTCCCTCCAAAGAACGACAATTAGCAAAAGCCTCTTTGCCAATGCTCGCCACATCCTGCGGAATTTCGAGTGTTCCCATCAGGCGCCAGTTTCCGTAAAAGGCATCTTCGCCTATATAAGTCAATGAACTCGGAAGTGACAATACGCCGGAAAAATCACATCCAGAGAAAGAATAATCACTGATAATATTTAATTCTTTTGGTAACTTTAAATCACCACGTAAAGGAACATTGTTAAATGCAGACTTTTCAATAGTTGATATTCCGTCATGCAACTGCAGATTACCGTTAAATCCACTTCCAGAGAAACATTCTTCAGAAATAATCTTCACACCCTGTGGAATTGTGATGTCGCCAGTCAGATTTTTACAATTCTGAAAAGCTCTTTTTCTAATTTCTTTCAGCTTGTCGGGTAGATGCAGATTTCCATATAGTCCGGAACATCCTTCAAAACTTCTCTCACCGATAAATTCCAATGATTCAGGCAGAATAAGTTCACCAACAAATTTACAGTTACTGAAAGTACCATTATACCAAGTAGACTCGAATCCATTACCAATTTTTTTTAGTGTTGATGGAAGGGATAGTGAACCGTTGAATGCACAGTCACCAAATGCTGCAGTCTTGACTTCTGTTACACCTTCTGGAATGATAAGAGAACCTGTCAGATTTTTACAACTTTCAAATGCGCAACTATTTATAATCTTCAAAGTGTCTGGCAATACAAGTCTGTTTAAACTGTTTTTTTCAGCCATGGCACCCTCTGGTATCTCATCCTCGTCATACGTTCTTGGTTGTAAACTTCCTGAGCCATAATGCAATTTGACATCAGTGCGGGCTATCTTCACATTTTTCAGGTTGAGAGCCTGTAATGAAGTCATTTCGTCTCTCATAAAGTAGAAGTCAACTCCGTTTATCTGTCCCGTTATCTTCAGGTTCTTCAGCTTTGTATAGTCCTTGTTGGCAGCAGTGATTGCGTCTTTCAGATGGCCGGGGGTAGAGTTGATTATTACATACTCTTTTGCCGTGGCGTTATGACTTACGAGGTCGTTTTCCCATGGCGTTATACTCTCGCTTACAAGTGTAAGAGTGTATTGTCCTGTTTCGGCTTTCTTGTCTACGCGGATGGTGAAGTTGCTCATCTTTCCTGCCGTATATGTAAATGCCTCGTTCTTGCTGAACTTATAAGGTATTCCGCCTATGGTTATACTGAACAGCGTGGTACCTGCCACAACGGTCTGGGGTACAACAATGGCGCGCCATTCGTCGCCTACGCGTGCCGGCACTGTTGATGTCTGCTCTATGCCGCCGCTTGCCGTAACCGTTCCGTCGCTAAGGTTTATCGTAGCCTCACGTATCAGGTTTGTTGCAAGAACTATACGCTCTGTCTGCTCCCATTCTCCGTCGGCAAAGCCTGTGCCCTCTGTAAGGGTTACGCGGGCGTTGGCCATGCGGTGAGCCATGGGCAGGCGGATAACCTTATCCGTTGGAGCAACATCGGAAACCTTGCCCCACAGAAAGTCGCTGGCCTCATAGCCGCCCATCGTGCCGTCTTCCGAAGGCTTGCTCTGGTCGCGCTCCACTGTGAACGGGTAGGCGTCTATACTTTCAGGACTGCCGAAGGGGTAATATCCGTATATGTCAACGTGCGTGTGGTCGTCTTTCCAATAAATGTCGTAGGCCGAGTTCCATTTATAGGCAGCCTCGTCGAACGTATGGCGCACGTTGTCGGCCCTGTTGCCGCTTGTCTGCAGCGTTCCCGGCGTGTTGCCGTTGTAGTCAACGATATACACGCCCATCACGTCGCCGTCGGCAAAGCCGTTGTCGTTTACTCTCGTAACCGCCAGCTGGTCTATCTCGCCCGACAGCGTTATCTTCTTTCCATTACCGATACTGCCGTCGTCGTTAAACAAGTCATCGGAGCATCCTGCCAGCAAGTGGCAGAATGCTAATATATATATTAAAATTTTGTATTGGTTCTGTCTTTTCATAATTTTATGTTTTTATCATTTATTTCAGATTTTAGCTGTATGTCTGATAGATCAAGGCGTGGTCAGCGTCTGTGTCTGCGCGCTTTCCTTATATTCTTCAGCGGACTGCCCTTATGTATCTTGGGCGGCATCTGGCGGCCGCTATATGTCGATGTTGAGCCTGTGCCGCGTGTGGCGCTTACTGCGTTGCTTGCGTCTGTCTTGTCGTTGGCTACAAAGTCCTCAAACGAGAATGTCTCGCCGGCATACTTCTTTATGCGCCTTACTATGCTCTCGCGGCTTATGGTGCTGTAGTATGGTATGTCGTTGTTCATGCACGAGTTCTGCTCCGAGCGGAACACTCCGCGGTTGTGCATGAATCCGCCTTCGTAGATGTCTACTATGTCGCTGTAGCGGCTGTCGAATATAAGATGGCTCCAGGGCACTTCGTGCATCTTGCCCGTGAGCGACAGGTTGTCGTACCAACCGAGCGACTTAGCCCAATTAATAGCATCCACATGAGAGCAACACATACAATGGCATGCGTCAATAAAGGCATTGTGATATATGTACTCATCGCCAAGCTTTCCGAAGGCATGGCCTCCTGCCTCATGCTGCACAACTCCACGCGAGTCGTAAGGATATGCGTCTGTGCTGCGCGGACAGATTGCTATGGCCGAGCCGTCTTCCCACATCTGCGTTATGCCTCCGTATTCGGTAGTGTTTGGCACAATTATTATCAGCGTCTGATTCAAGTTGTTCTGATTTACGGTCGGTGCATTAAGAGCATAGCTGAATATCTCGTCATAGTCGGCACTTAATCCTGAGCCGCCGGTA
The DNA here is from genome assembly GCA_905214625.1 of uncultured bacterium. Lineage (GTDB taxonomy): Bacteria > Bacteroidota > Bacteroidia > Bacteroidales > Bacteroidaceae > Prevotella. Next base: position 46,217 of record CAJMMQ010000016.1, on the reverse strand, counting down.
AACGTTGTGCCGAAGCGGTTGTAGCGTATGGTGTTCACAGTGCCTATGCCGCTCTCGTTAGACATGGCAAAAGCTATGTAGATGTTAAAGTATTTTGAATATGTCTTATACGGCTCTACGGTTATAAGATATTGCGCAGCCTCTTTCAGGGCAGGAAGACAGTCGCCTTCGGCAATGTCCTTGGCATCGAATCCGTCGCCTATAATCACAACGTTTATTCCGCCGTTGTTGCCTCGTGTTGCCTTCTGCAACGTCAGCCACTCGTCTTCACCGTAAATATAGTCATACTGACTTACGTTGCACGTATTGGTATATTCTTCGTCTTTCAGCTTAAACACCACTTCGCCGGTTCTGTTGCCAGCACCTTTCGACAAAGTATTTATACTTATAGTCACTTCCGTCTTGCCGTTGCCGCTCGATGGCGACAGCTCACACCAGTCGGGCTTGCTCTCCACTTCCCATTCGCCTTCGGCATCCAGCACCAATGTCTGCGTGTGTCCGTTGTTCAGTGCGCATACCGTAGACGGACGGCATACCAGCTCATGATGGGCGGCAATGCGTTTAAACTCATTCCAGCCGGTTGCTGTCTGATATTGTGGAACAGCCGATTCAGGCACTTCAACCGTAAAGTTATCCTTTGGCACGCCGTCGAAAGCACCGCTGGCTACATAAGGCGGAATGTCTCCTTCACATACGATAGAGCCTATGCCGAAGCAATTTAAAAAAGCATTTTGGCGGATACTTTCAACATTTTTTGGTATGATTATTCCCTCAATATTTTGGCAACCTTGAAACATATTTGCTCCTATAACAGATATACCATCTGGAATTTTAACAGTTCCCATTAACTTAGAACAATTTCCAAAAACAGCATTTCCCATAGAAATCAGAGTCTCAGGAAGTTTTAATTCTCCTGAAAATTGACAATTAGCAAATGCACTTCCACCAATAATTGTAAGATTTTTTGGTAATATCAACGCTCCTTTAAATTTAGAACCGCCAAATGCTCCTTCATCTATTTTTGTTATACCATCAGGTAAATAAAGCGTACCATCAAATCCTGTACTATTAAAAGCACAATTATTTATTGTCGTTATTTTTTGTGGAATCTTAAGATCTCCTTTGAATTCTGTACAATATTCAAAAGCACTTATTCCAATAAACTCTAACTCATCTGGTAAAATTAAATTTCCGTAAAATCCTTTATTATATGCAAAACAAGATTTTCCAATATATTTTAATACACTTGAAAGAACTAATTCACATGTAAAATCACAATTATTAAATGCGAAACTAGAAATATATTTTAAAGTACTTGGTAATGATAAACTTCCTCTTATGCTACTACATCCAGAAAATGCGCTTTCTCCAATTCTCGTTACTCCTTCAGGAATTATTAAAGAACCTGTTAAATTTGAACAAATTTCAAATGCATGTCCAGCAATAGCTTCAAGTTTATCAGGAAGCACAAGATATAATAAAGAAGACTTACCTGCCATTGCATCAATAGGTATTATTCCCTCTTTTTCTTCATTATCAAAAGAATTATCCCATTCTTGATAATTAAAAAATCCATACACATTTACATCCTTCAAATTCAACGCCTCGAGCTGAGTCATCTCATTTCTCATAAACTCAAAATCTGTTGCGTCTATCTCTCCTGTTATCTTCAGGTTTTTCAGCTTTGTGTAGTCTTTGTTGGCAGCAATTATAGAACTTTTAAGATGTCCGCGTGTCGTGTTTATCACAATATACGCCTTGCCTTCGGCGTCGTGGCTTACGAGGTCGCTCTCCCATGGCGTGATGCTCTCGTTGACGAGCGTAAGAGTGTATTGTCCTGTTTCGGCTTTCTTGTCAACACGGATTGTGAAGTTGCTCATCTTTCCTGCCGTATACGTAAACGCCTCGTTCTTGCTGAACTTATAAGGTATGCCGCCCACGGTTATAGTGAACAGCGTTGTGCCTGCCGCTACTGTCTGAGGCACAACTATGGCGCGCCACTCGTCGCCTACTCTTGCAGGCACTGTGGCCGTAGGCTCTACGCTGCCTTTGGCTTTCACCGTTCCGTCGTTAAGATTTATCCTTGCCCCTCGTATCAGGTTGGCAACGAGCACAGTGCGTTCTGTCTGCTCCCATTCTCCGTCGGCAAAGCCTGTGCCCTCGGTAAGTGTTACGCGGGCGTTGGCCATGCGGTGGGCCATGGGCAGACGTATTACCCTGTCAGTCGGGGCCACGTCGGCCACCTTTCCCCACAGAAAGTCGCTGGCCTCATATCCGCCCATCACGCCGTCCTCCGAAGGCTTGCTCTGGTCGCGCTCCACGGTGAACGGGTAGGCGTCTATGCTCTCCGGACTGCCGAAGGGATAGTATCCGTAGACGTCAATGTGTGTGGTCGTCTTTCCAGTAGATGTCGTAGGCAGAGTTCCATTTGGCGTTGGCGGCGTCGTATGTATGGCGCACGTTGTCTGCCCTGTTGCCGCTCGGCTGCAGAGTTCCGGGCGTGTTGCCGTTATAGTCGACAATATACACGCCCATCACGTCGCCGTCGGCAAACCCGCTGTCGTTTACTCTCGTAACCGCCAGCTGGTCAATTTCGCCCGACAGTGTTATGCGGTTGCCGCTGCCGCGGCTTTCGTCTCCGCCGAAAAGATCGTCAGAACAGCCTGCCAATAAATGACAGACTGTGATTATATATATTAAAAGTTTGTATTGGTTGCTTTTTATGGTATTCATCTGCAGACTTATTTAATGGCGTTAATTTTTCTACATGCTACATTAGTACAACCGACCAGAAATACTATTCTGCCGTTCCGCCATTGTCTGTTCCGTCGTCTTCCCACTGGTCAATAGTAACGTTTATGCCGTTGCTGGTCTTGCTCAGCGTAACGGTAAACTTGTGGCGCTTGCCGCTCTCAAAGGTGAACGCCTTTTTCAGGTTATAGTCGCGGCCGTCTACGGTTACGGTTATCAGGTTGCCTTCTGCCACGCTCTGCGGCACTATCAGAGCCTTATAGCTGCCGTCTTCTTTCAGCGGTGTTATGCCTGTGGCTGTTCCGGCCGGCGTAACGGCTTTTGTGGCAAGGTTAACCGTGCTCTGTGTCTTTATTCCGTTAATCTTAACCGACACGTCGGCCTTAGCCAGGCTCTCTTCAGTAAATCCGTTGCCGGCCACTAACGTTATCAGCATCTGGCTCATCACGTGCGACGCCGTTATTCTCACGGCTGCTTCTGTAGGCGCAATGCCTTTTGTTATTCCTACAAGCAGGTCTGACGCTTTATATGCACTCAGGCTGCTCTGGTCGGCCATGGTGCTGAACGGCATTGCGCTTACCGATGCCACCGACGTAGTGTAGGGATAATAGAGGTAGAAGTCGGCGCGTGTTGTCTCGTCTTTCCAGTAAATCTGCTCGTCGGGAGTCCACGTTCCGCTGTACGTAAACCTCATGTTGTCAACATGGTTGCCCTGCGCCATGAGCGTGCCCGATGTTCCGTCGGCGTTGCTGTTAACCACAAACAGGCCAATCTTGTCGCCTGCCTCAAATGCATAGTCGGTGGCGCGGGTGCCGTCAATGCCTGTCACCGTGGTGCTGATGTTTATCGGTATGGCTTTTGGCGCAGACGGTTCAATTTCTTCCTGCTGCCCGTTTTTGTCGCACGAAGAACATACGCAGAGCGAAAGAGCCGCAGCCAACCAAATTAATTTTTTTTTCTTAATCATACCCAACCGTCTTAAAAAAGGTTATATAGTTTGTGATTGCAAAGATAAGCTAAATGCAAACGCAAAACAAGTTCACAATGGTTCACAAACCAAAAAATTTATAGATTTAGGTAAAATAACGGGGTAAAACACATTTACATAAATATGCTTTCATACTATATTCGGTACAACAGCCGCTTTTCTGCTTTAATTTTTATGTGTTCCATCCGCATTTACGTAATGTTAATACCTACGTAAACATTTAACTGAATATATTGCTGTTTAACCAAAATAGAGATTATCAGGCCGAACATGGTTTAACTTAAATAACTTATATTTTGATTTAAGAATAAAAACCGGGCCACTTTTTAATAAGAAACGGCCCTGTTACTGAGCGCAACAGGGCCGTTAACGGTTTAAAACAAAATATGCGGTATATATTCCAAATAAAATTTTAAACACCTTATATCATTATTATATTATGCCGAAATGGCGCAGGGCCTTGCTCACGCCGTCATGGTCAACATGGTCGGTTACATAAGAAGCCAGCGCCTTAACATCGTCAACGGCATTGCCCATGGCCACGCCTATGCCCGCCGCGCTTATTATCGACTTGTCGTTGCCGCCGTCGCCAAAGGCCATAGTCTCGCTTATGTCCATGCCAAGATATCCGGCTATCCTTGCCAGAGCCTTGCCCTTGTCGGCTCCGCGGGCCGTAATGTCAGCAAAAGCAGGATACCACCGCGCAGCTATGCAGTGGGGCATTAGCGGCATTATGTCGCGCTCCTGCCGCTCGTCTATTATCGGCGTAAGCTGGAGTACGGGCTGACTCATCACCGTGTCTATGCTTATGTCCTCGCCAAGGTCGCTGACGTTGAGCAGCTGGCGGAAAACCTTGTCAACCATATCGTTGGGGTTATACACCGTAAGGTCTTTTTCGCCAACCACCATGGCGGCAAAATTCATCTCATCGGCCAGCCGTATCATCGTTCGCACGTCTTCAACAGGAATGTCTACGCAGCTAACCACCGTGTTGCCAATATAGCTGTAGGCACCGTTTGTGGTTATATATCCGTCGATAAGATGCTCTATCGCATTAAGGTTGTTTATCAGCTTTACGGGCCGTCCCGTAGAGATATACACCTTAACGCCATTATGTTTTGCCTGTTCAAGAGCCTCTATTGTTGTCTGTGGAATCTCGTGTGTGTTGAAGCTAACGAGCGTTCCGTCTATGTCGAAAAATAAAGCTTTAATCATATTTGTTCCTGAAATTATCCTTTCAATTTGCAAAGATAGTGCAAGCAGAGTGCAATACAAAATGAAAAACAATATTTTTGCATTGCCGAGGCGAAGCCTATTTTATTAAAAGATAGTGCAAGCAGAGTGCAATGCAAAATGAAAAACAATATTTTTGTATTGCCGAGGCGAAGCCTATTTTATTAAAAGATAGTGCAAGCCGAGTGCAATGCAAAATGAAAAATGCTGTTTTTACTTATCCAACAGCGATTTATACAGTCTTATATATTGTTGCGCCACAGCTCTGTAGTCGTGATATTTCCTTACGAAAGCTATGCTCTGGCGCGACATTTCCTCTATTTTGCCACGGTCGGTAAGTGTCCGGCGCAGCGTGCCGATGTTTTCGTCGTCGCGTCCTGGACGTACGTTTATTATAGGGCGCAGCTCCTGTTCGCCAATAAACCTGTAGAACTCTTCCTCGCCGCCGCCAATAACCACCGTTCCGCGGGCCATGGCTGCAAGAGCATTCATAGACGGAGTGTAGCTGTAAAGCTGGTCTACAAGCACGTCGGCCTCGCCGAGCATACGGCAATATTCGTCGTAGGGCACGCCCTCAACTGTCTTAACCTCAATCTTTCCGGGGTTTTCACGCGCCACCTGCCCAACCATACTGCCTATGTAGGCCGCACCCTTCATATAGTCGCGCTTGGGCTGTATGCCGACGAGCACCCTCAAAGGCCGGTCTTCACTTATATGTCTTGCTTCAGTTACGGCCGGAATTTCAATAGGCAACGGAATATAATGAAGTTTATCATGATAGTCTGAAATGTCGTAGCAGAGATAATATTCATACAGGCACGGCACCAGTGCGTCGGCCTCATTGTTGGCAAAGGCGCAGCAGCTTACTATCTCCGGCAGCTCCTGTTCGGCCGTGCGCTCTCTGTTAAGCTCAATGTTCTGCCGGCGGCCGTCCCAATATGTGTCAGAATATTCGGGCACTCCTTCAGCCTGCCGCCTAAATATCAGCGTGTCGTCGCCTACGCAGCCTTTCACCACGCACCGGTTATGGCGTTTCAGAAAGCGCAGCACAAGCTCGTTCCACCGCATCTTCAGCGGCACAAACTGATAGTTGTGTATCTGTACAACGTCGTTGCCTACAAGACTTCTGTAATGTCTTACGAGCTGCCACAACACCTTCAGTCCGCTAAGTTTTCCCCATCGCATATCCCTTCTCAGGTCTATGTCCCGCGGAGAGTTGTGCCAGTTGTTGCCGTCAGACATCAGCTTAACGCTGTGCCCGGCCTCAATAAGTCCATTCTTCAGCGTGTTGTGCAGATAGCTTGCCTCACCAATTAATAATATACGCACGGAATATTTAGAATTAAAAATTAAAAAGTAAAAATTAAAAAATTAAGGAGTAAAAATTAAAAGGCGGGAAAGAACGGAATGTCAGGAAATTAACGGCTTTGCGGCTTGCATGAATATAGCCGGCTAAAGTTTTCTGTTTTTTATTATTCCTTCATTCTTCCCTGCCTTTTAATTTTTACTTTTTAATTTTTAATTATGAACAATCTCTAGCTCATCTCCAGCATGCGGTTTATCGGCTTAACGGCCTCGGCCGCAATGTCGGCAGGAACGTCTACGGCGGGCCACTCGTGCTTCAGCGCGTTGTAAACCTTCAGCAGGGTGTTCATCTTCATGTATTCACACTCGTTGCAAGAGCAGCCTGCCGAGCCTTCGCTAACCTCGGGCGGCACGGGCAGGAACAGCGTGTCGGGGCACTGGCGCTGCATCTCGAACAGTATGCCCGGCTCTGTGGCCACGATATACTCCTTGTCGGGATGTGCCACGGCATAGTCGAGCAGCACGGCCGTTGAGCCTACCACGTCGGCCAGCCTTACAACCGGACCCTTACATTCGGGATGAACCAATACGATGGCTTCGGGATGTTCCTTCTTCATCTCCACGATGGCCTGAGCCGAGAAGCGCTCGTGAACATGGCATCCGCCGTTCCATAGCAGCATCTCTCTTCCCGTAACCGAATTGATATAGCTGCCAAGGTTGTGGTCGGGCCCGAAGATTATCTTCTCGTCTTTAGGCAGCTGGTCTACTATCTTCTTTGCGTTGCCGCTCGTAACAACCACGTCGGTAAGCGCCTTGACGGCAGCCGTTGTGTTTACATAGCTCACCACGGTGTAGCCCGGGTGCTCCTCCTTAAACTTTCTGAGATCTTCGGCGCGGCACGAGTCGGCCAGCGAGCATCCGGCGTTGAGGTCGGGACAGAGCACCAGCTTCTCGGGGCACAGTATCTTGCACGTCTCGGCCATGAAGTGAACTCCGCACATCACTATTATCTTGGCGTCGGTCTTGGCAGCCTTGCGCGCCAGGGCCAGCGAGTCGCCAATGAAGTCGGCCACCTGCTGCACCGATCCGTCGGTATAGTAGTGAGCCAGAATTATGGCGTCTTTCTCCTTGCACATTCTTCTTATCTCAGCGGCCAGGTCGGTGCCGTTGTCAGCAGGCTCGTCTATGTAGCCCTTCTCTGTCCATTCTTCTTTAACCATAGTGTCTGTTTCTTTTGCCGTGTGCGCTTGCCGTGTTCAGCTGCGGCTGACCATTTCCACACACACATAATTATTCTTATTCTTTGTTTTTCCTTTTTTAAAAAAGAGAATGAATTGTATGATATCCTGTTGATATGTTTAAAACTTCCTTGCAGAAAATTTGCTTATTTCGTTATCAACCCGTGGTAATATGTTTTCAACACACGCCATTAATATCTTCTGTCTGACTGTCAGGCGTTAAGGCATCTTATCCACAATTCTACGCTCCGACTGCAAATTTAATAAGTTTATATCTTTTTTTGCCATGAATGTGTTGAAAACTTGATTATTTTGTCTGTATAAAGGTGTTGATATACACGTATGAGGCAATGTTTCTGAAGTGTGTGTTTATATCCATATTTTTTTCCAACGGTTTTCCACATGGTTATCAACACACTTATCAACAGTGTTTTGCTGTTCTTTGTGCAGTGTTGTTGTTCAGCTTGTTTTCATTGTGTCTGGTGCACCGGTTTTAGTATATGGTGCGGCTGTATAATGCGTTTTGGTATGGCAAATATTGTTCGATGGCTGCCTTATATGGCTTTTTGTCATCTGAAAAGGCACCTTTTAAGTTGCAAAATATGGCTTTTTGCATTGTAATATGTGCCCTTTTGTGTTGCAGTATGCGGCTTTTCGGCTTGTTTATAAATAGTGTTGATATTGTTGATAAGTTTTATAACAGCCTTAGGCTCATGCCTTTATGAGTTGTTGAAAGAGTGTTGAAAAGTGTTGTTCTTCTTATTTTGTATGTTCGCTGTAATAAACAATTATCTTCTGCGCAGTTTTTTTATTTTCTCTTTCAGACTGTTCCACAGCGACGTCTTTTTATGCAGGATTAACAGCGAGGCGGCGGTGCTGGCCACGGTGAGCAGCAGTCCGAGTGTAATGCTCAGCAGGGTGTTATCTATAAGCGTTGAGAGATATGCCACAACGCCTATCGGCAAATGTATGGCGGCATAGGCACACACGCCCTTCGAGGGGCGGTAGCCGTAGCGTATGTGGGCGTAGGTATATATAAGCGCCAGCTCAAAGATATACGATACAAGCAGTCCGGCACCCGTGCCTGTCAGTCCCAACAGATGATATCCGCCCATAACGGCAGCCACCTGTACGGCCGCCGACAGCGTTTCGAGCACAAAGAAGGCCTTAGAGTGGCTCTTGGCCAGCGTCATGTAGGCTATGGGCAGCGTTATGGCGCGCAGGTACATCGACATTACGGCTATCTGCGCCATGGGAACTACGGGCGAGAACTTGCTGCTGTAAAGCATGGGCACTACCAGCGGCAGGGCCATGATGAGCAGCGTGAGCATGGGTGCCACCATGAGCAGAGACACCTCTATCTGGCGGTTGGCCGTAATTTTCATGGCCTGGTTGTCGTGGTTAACGGCCGACAGACGCGGAAAATAGTCGGTCTCCATTGCCGAGAACACCATGCCCGAATAGGTTATAGTTAGCACAAATCCGGCGTTGTACAGTCCCACTATGTCGAGGTCGGCCTCGGCGTTGAGCAGCGCGCGCAGCAGCATCTCGGCTCCGCTGGCCATTATCCCTGACATTATGAAGCCCACGCCCAATTTAACCATCTCCATGCCTTCGCCCAGCAGGCCCTTTGAGCCGCATAGCCGCAGCGGATAGTATTTATATGAATATACCACGGTTATTATCATTGCGGCCAATGCCATGAGCACTATCACGGGCACGATGCCCGACTCGCCGAATGTCCAGTATATGGGTACAGATATCAGCAGCGATGCCATTACCGACCATATCTGCACCACAGCAAGCGATTTCAGTCGTCGTGTGGCTTTCAGTATGGCCGTTTCACCGCCCGTTATGGCCATCAGCGCCACGGCCGGCGACAACAGCATGAAGTGCAGGGTGTGGTCGCCCCACGAGAAGGCAAGGCTGTTGAGCAGCGGTCCGGCGGCTATGCACACCAGCATGCCAAGCAGTGCGGCCATCAGGCTCCATGCCCTCACAATCCTGATGAAATGTTCTATTTCTTTTGTGTCGCCCCGGTCGTAAAGTTCCGAGATATGTTTTATCGCGCTGAACGATATTCCGAGGTTGGTGGCCTGAGAGATGAAATTTACCGAAGAGTTGAGCAGCGACACCAGACCCATGCCGGCAGGGCCGAGCAGCAGGGCCGTAATCTTGTTGCGTACAAGGCCGATGATGATGTTGAGTCCCTGCACGCCGCCGAATATTCCGGTGTATTTCAGCACATGTCCGTAGCTGTCTTTACTTTCGTCTTTATCCATTCAAGATATTAAACGCCGGTTTTTGTTATTTATTATTTTATTGCATTATTAAAATAATGTATAAAAATGACACTGATATGTAATAATGTCATAAGTACAATAATTGATATAAATCAAATAATTTTGAAAATTAAGAAAACAAAACAAAATATTATAAAAAATATAATTCATAAATTAATATATTTGAAAAGGTAATTAAAAAATAAATTAGCTTATGAAAAAATTTTTACTTCTTGCATTGATTATGTTCTCAATGAACAGCTTTGCACAAAATCCAAGAACCTTGTTAATGGCCAAAAAATCGGAACCTGTTAAAACCGTTAAGTTTAATTCACAGCGCAGTTTAAAGGATATTATTGGCTCAGAGAATCTTAAACCGGCAGCAAAGGCTCCTGCAAAAGCTCCTGAAGGTACAAAGAGTGCGTATTATATGGACTGCTATCAGTCTGTTTACGGATTGAATTATTTATGTAACAAGAACCATGTGTATTCAGAAATAATAATCACTTCAGACGGAAAGGCATATATTCCTAACATTTTCTATACAGACATTTTGGGTAATGAACTTTATCTTGAAGGAAAAGTTAATGCAGACGGCAGCATTGAAATAGGTTATCAGAATCTAACAACATATCAAGGTATTTCATTGTATGTAAGCTGCGTTAATACTAAAACAGGCGATGCTGACAAGACAAGCACATTTAAGTTGTCTTATAACAAGGACTATAATGCGTACATGTCAGACGAAGAAAGTTATTTAGGTGTTTATATGGAAAATTCTGGAGAATTATACCTTGACACATATTGTGGTTATTTCACTTATCTTCCTGAGAATGTTTATCCTGAAGCAACAAAGCACAGCTATTCTTTTGTAGATAAAAATAACAACACACAAAATACAACTGTTGACATGATAGACCTTGGCGATAATTATTTCTATATTAATAATATTATGCCGGGCTACGAAAATGTATGGCTGGTTTGTTATATAGACAACAATGGCATGAACATTTATTCATACCAGCTGGCTGCTGACAACTGCGCATTCTCATTCGTTAACCAAGATGGAACTTTGGAGGATGGAGCTATACTGGCTTACAACAGTTCTGACAAAACTTATAAATTATCGTCTGATTTGATGTTTGTCGACGTATTCTATGATGATGGCAGTGTAACAGGAACAGAAGGACTATCCATAGCTACAAACATTCTGAGCAATATGTCTATAGGAGCTTCAGCAACAGGTATAGACAAGGTTGAGAACGGTAACGAGAACGTTGTTTCAACTAACTACTACGACCTTTCAGGCCGCCGCATCAACAATGCATATAAGGGCATCAGCATCAAGGTTATGAAGTATGCAGACGGCACAAGCAAGGCTGTTAAGGTGATGAAATAATATTATATACATATAATATAAACTATAAGCGGCAGGCATGTAAAGTATAAAACATGCCTGCCGCTTTTTAATACATAATTAATAATTCACAATTCATAATTTTTTTAATTCATAATTCTTACTTCTTAATTAAAATAAACGCTGCCCAGTATTGCGGCTTTGAGTAAGGATATACGGTTTTTGTGATTTTCTTTTTAGGCCACACCCATCGTCCGAGGTGTCTTGTCTGTCCGTGCGACTTGTCTTCTTCTTCTGTTTCCACTTCTATCTGTACTTCATGGCTGCGAAGGTCGGTCTTGGCCTTGGCAAAGGCTTGCGACAGCGGCATGCCGCTGAGCAGATGATTGTAGAAACGGGTCATAAGCAGCTTTGTGGCCTTGTCGTCCACGTTCCACAGACTTGCTATTATTGCTCCGACTCCGGCCTTCTTCAGTCCGCGCTGAAAGCCGAACACGCCCTCGGAAGTTATCGGACCGAGACCTGTCTGGCATGCCGACAGCACAATGAGGGCTACGCTGTCGAGACTCATCTCTGACGCTTCGCGGGCCAGCAGTATGCCGTCGTCGTAGTCGTTGTATGCCTGTTGCACCATTCGGTTGGCCCCTGCAAACACCAGTCCGCTGCGGCTCATAGTGTCGTCCTCACGCAAGCTGTCGCGGCAGAAGGCCAACGGTTCGGGTCTGTCGGTGTCGGCAAAACAGAAACCGTGGGTGGCCAGATGTATCATTGAGCACGACGGGGCGGTGAGCTTAAAGGCCGTTTCGGTGGCCTGCGTACCTTTTATACATTCTGACTTTATGTTTTTTCTTCCGTCAATCATTTTTGATATGGTGTCGGCTTCGGCCGCCGTTGCCGGCAGATAGGCGTAGGCTCCGTTTTCGGCTGGCGGCAGACGCAGTTCCGAAAGAATGTTGCTGGCGCTTCGGTCGGGCGTTGCTGTGGCGGCGGCTGTGGTCTTTGTGTCACATTCGTCATAGCTTACTCCGCCCATTATCAGTGCTTTTCCCTTTATTTCTTTGTCGGCTGATGCCAGCTCCTGTGTTGAACTGAGCCGGCAAATGTCACTACCGTTCATGGCGTCGGTCATGTTCTCTATGGCCAGCAGATGCAGAATGCCGTCGGGAGCGAAGTATATTCTGTCTTGTTTGGTGAGCAGATGTTTCAGCGGTGACCAAATCATGGAGCTTAACTTAGCATTGGTGTATATGGCGTTTTTGTCGGCCGCGCGCAGCGAATTCATGGCCTTACTGAGCGTTCTGCCGTCTTTAAGCCTGAAGTTGCGCAGGCTGTCTTCGGTCCATAGCGGCACGAAGTTCACCTTTCCGCTGCCGTCTATGGTCAGCGCTGCATACCGTCGCGATGCCCTGTTGCCGTATCTTATAAACTCTATGGCCGTCTCGTTGCGCCCAAGTTGCCGTGAAATGTCGGCCGAAGTGAGCCTCATGTTGTCGTTAAAGCTCCTGTATCCGGCCATGATAGCCATAAGCTGCTGCTCCAGTATGTCGGCTTTGGTGTATAGAGAGTCGCGCTGTTGTGCGCTCATGCTGCCCTTGTCGGCCTCTCGTCGCAGTGATGCTATGCTGTTATAGAGCCTTAATGTAGCCGTGTCGCGCCGTGCCTCGGCCTCTATGTTGCGTTCAACCTGCAACAAAAGGCATTTTGAGAACAGTGCCACATCATAGAGCAGTGTAGGGTCGGCGGCCTCGGTTTCGTAACATTCGGTTACCAGCGGCTCGTTGCTGAACCAGAAATCCTGCCGCTGCTTGTCGGTGAGGAAGGCAAACGAGCGGCAAACATATTTGCGCATAAGGCCGAAATAGGTCTTGAACCATGCCGCCGCATCGCTTTTATATCCTGCTTTAAGCAGAATTTCGGCACGTTTTCTCACGCTTATAGCGTAGTCGGGGTGTTGCTCGCCGAGGTTTACTTTCTGCCATGTCAGGCACGAGTCGATGTGCGCCAGGGCTTCGTCCACGTGTCCGCATCCGCTCTCCGCCAGCGCCAGGTTGGCCATTACGATGTATCGTCCGGCGTTGTCTGGCAGCATGCCGAGTGCCTTGTTGAGCGATGATGCCGCCTCTTCATATAGTCCGAGCGACATCTCTATAAATCCGCGGTTGGCCGTAAGCGTGGCCTGCTGGCTGCGGCTCATGCTGTCGGTGCATGCCGTCGAGAGCAGCTTCAGCGCGTCGCTGCCCCTGCCTAAATAGGCATACGCCGAAGCAAGGTTAATCAGTCGGGTGTCCTGACCTATTGTAGTGCTTATCGGTTCGAGCAGATTAACCGCGTCGGTGTATAGTCCGAGAGTAAGATACAGGTTGCTCATGTTCAGTTTTCCGCGCACGTCGAGCAGTCCTTCGCCGTCAATTGTGCGGTAGTTTTCAAGTGCCTCGCGATAGTTTCCCGTCTGTTTGTTGCAGTAAGCCATGCCCGTAAGCGCCCTCAGCCGCAACGACCCCGGTATGCCTTTCTTGTCGCTCACCTCCCTGTATGCCCTTATAGCCTCGGCGTAACACTCGGCGTTGCGCAGCGAGTCGGCCCTGAGCAGCGTCGCCACCGTCTGTCCTTTTAACGTTGCGGCAGCTGCGGATAATATCAGTAATACAAGAAAACGGAACACAATGATAATTAAGAATTATGATTTAAGAATTAAGAAATTAAGAGAATAGGCATTAATGTTCTTATGGCAGCAAGACATTTGGCCTTAACTCCTTTAGCTCATATAACTTATCTGACTGCTAAAAAATTCATATGCCTTATCTCCTTGTAAACAGTTCAGTTAGACACTATTATAAAGCTCAGGTCTTTATTTGACTTGTTCTCCACGGTTATTAGCAGTTCGCCGGCACGCTCTATCGTCCAGTTAAGGCTACAGCAGTCCTTTCCGCCGTCGGCCTTGTCAGCCAGTTTGCGGCCGCTGCCCTTGTCGTCAACATAAAGATTTATCTTGCCGCCACATTCGGGCACCACCAGCAGGCTCTGTTCGCCCTGCGCCATCATAGAGTAAGTAACGCTGCCTCCGGCCGCCACGGCGCGGTGAGTGCATTTTAGCGGAGCGCCAATGGTCCTCATCTTGTAGGCGTCTTCAACTTTAATAAGTCCCATGTCGAGGTTTTTCAGCAGCAGTTCGTCAAGATATTCAACGTTATATTGCAGATGTCCGCTCATCGGCACGGCATTCTTTGTTTCGACAGAGCTGAGCGCCAGTTCGCTGAACGGTATCTCGCTTATCATCTCCATGCCCGCCATAACGTCGTCGGCCGAGCGTGCCGTCACGGCGTTGCGTATCATCATGCACGCCTTTTCAGCCTTTTGCAGCAGTTCGGTTGTGGTTTGCGCATGTATTGCCGATGCACATACGGCAAAAACAAGCAATAATATTTTTCTCATGTCAGTAATATTTTAGTTGTCGGTAAATGTCTGATTTATTTGCTGAAAATAAATAAAAATACTTTTATCAGCGGCTTTTCCACGGCCTTAAAGCGTTTTGCCTGCTGTTGTTTGCCCTGTTACAGACAGTAATCGCCGCGCCGCTTTCATGCCATACAGGCATTTGTGCCCTGCCTGTTGCTATTGTCCGGGCGCAAGGTCGAGCTTGTCTATTATGTCGCTTTTTATCATTCCGGCCGGCGCGCTCAGTGTGGTTATCACCCACTGCTTAGATATTTCGTCCCATTTCTGCGACTCTACCACCTTCCACATCCTTTCGGTCCAGCCCTCCTTCGGCGTCAGTTTCTTGCGGCGTTTGCGGTCGCTCTTCCATCCGTCGCGGTATTCGTCGGTAACGTCGCAGCTCTCTTTCAGCGTTATCGACATCTTGTATTCGCCCGTTCCCCAGTTGTTGCGGTATTGGTCGTTCTCGTCGCGGTATGCCATGAACGAGCGCGGCACAATGAAGCTCTCGCCCTTTATGGCCGGAGGAGTGCCCTTGCTGCGTCCGCGCACATAGCGGTATTTGCCGTCGGCCGCCACCTGCGACGAGTCTACGGGCACCGTAAGCTCAAAGCGTCCCAGCTCCTTGTCTTTCTGAAGCAGCGTAAGCTCGTTTATCCATGATGACGTAAGCGTCATGGTCATGCTAAGGTTGTAGCTGCCGCGCTCGCTGAAATAGAAGGGCAGGGGCAGCGACGAGTTGGGCAGGTTCGACTCCGCAGGGCAGAGTATCAGCGTGTCGAGCACAAGCTCAAACTTTGAGTGGTTCACTATGCGGTAGAGCTTGCTGCGGTCTACGTGGCACGATATGTAGAACACGGTGTCGCCCTTTTCGCCCGTGCGCAGGCATCCTATGCCGTTAAAGCGCATGCCCTTGGGGTCCATAGGCCCTTCGGCAGACGGCACAGAGTAAAAGTCGTTAATCTCGCTCACCGTGCCGAAGCTGGTTTCAAACACGTTTTCGGCCTCCACGGTCTTCTCCCATTCCTGCTTCAGTCTCGACGGCCGCGTTATGAGCGACGCTATGGCGTTTACGCCCATGTCGATGAAGTTTGTCACATATCCACCGGCAATGCCTTTACCTGCATTTGCCATGGCCACACTAAGGTCCGATATGTATCCGCCTCGGGCCGACCTCTCGTTGCTCAAATCCTGTATTTCGCTGCTCAGGGCGTCGCTCGTATATATAAACGTCCTGTATGTTACCTGTGCATTTGCTGTTGCGGGCGCAAGCAACAAGGCCGCGGCGGTAAGAAAAATATATAGCAGTGATGCTGTTGAAAGTTTTATGTTCATGCAGTAAAAGATTTTAAATAGTATGATAATATTGTTTGTATGCTTTGGCAAAAATAATATTTTTTTACTAAAAAAGCAAGGATATGCTTAACGATGTTAGCCGTAATACTTGTTATTTTTTTGACAGATTGCGGCCGATTGTATGTGTTTTGGCGTATAATTTACATTTTCTGACATGTGTGTGCTTTGTCTTTCAGCCGCATGATGCTAACTTTGCATACAAAAAAGATGGATATATTCAGCGATGAAATAAGGTCGGAGAAGGGCACGTTCAGAGTGTTCAGCCTTGTCAACTCACATGGCTGCGAAGTTGGCCTGTCGGCACTTGGAGCAGGCATAACGGCTATAAAGGTGCCCGACGCGCGCGGACGGATAGACGACGTGGTGCTGGGCTATGCCCGGCCTGCCGACTATCTATACGACAGCGCATGCGCAGGAAAGACGCCCGGACGATATGCCAACCGCATCGCGCGCGGCAGGTTCAGCATCGGCGGCCATGAGTATCAGTTGGTTATCAACAATCCGCCCAACGCGCTGCACGGCGGCAACGACGGATTTCACAACGTGATATGGGGCGCAGAGATTCACGGTGGCGGCGTAAGGTTCACGTATCATGCCGCCGACGGCGAGGAGGGATATCCGGGGGCTATGGACGTGGCCGTTGACTATGAGTGGAACGATGATAACGAGCTGACCATACGCTATGAGGCCACGGCCGACAGGCCCACCATTGTAAACCTTACCAACCATGCCTACTTCAACCTTGCCGGCGAAGGCGCAGGCTCGTGTCTGGGGCAGCGGCTCAGGCTTAACTGCCACAGATGGCTGCCTGCCGACGACACCGACATTCCGCTGGGACGCATAGAGCCGGTGGAGGGCACTCCGATGGACTTTCTGCAGGCCAAGACGCTGGGCAGGGACATAGATGCCGACTTCTATAACATGAGGGCAGGCAAGGGATATAACCATTTCTTCTTCGTTGACGGATGGAACGGCGACGGACAGATAAGGCCGGTGGCCGTGCTCGACGACAGCGTGAGCGGACGCCGCCTGAGCGTCTACTCTACGCAGTGCGGAGCCATGCTCTACACGGGCAACTGGCTTGCCGACAACCTACCTGCGGGCAAGAGCGGCCGCAGGTATGCCGACCACGACGGCGTGGCCATTGAATGTCAGGGTGCGCCCGACGCTCCCAACCATCCTTCCCTGCCGTGCCAGGTGTTAAGGCCGGGCGAGACATACCGTCATGTGATTAAATACGCATTTTCGATTAATTGTTAGAGAATAGTAACATGGTTTGTTTTCAACTGTAGAGCGCGCCCCGGCCTCTGTCTTCCGGAGCGCGTTAAACGTGGCTTTTTGCACGCTGAAACGTGGCTTTTCGGCATGCAAAAGGCCACGTTTCGTATTGCGATATGCCGTCTTTCGTAAAGCCGCCATTCAGTGTAATTATGGATAATACTGTGGGCGGCGCCTTCTTGACGGCATAAAAAAATGCGGCAGAACAATCACAGCCCCGCCGCATTGATTAAATGAATTACTTATTTATAACAACAGACTATTATCTATAACGTCTTGAAAGCCTGTATGCCCTGATGATTAATGTCCAGGGCCTCGGCCTCGCCAAGATAGCGCATGCTCTTGTCCTTGTTGCCCAGTCCGCAGTAGCCAAGGGCCATCATGTATTTGCAGTGAATCTCGTTGCGCACCTGCAGGTTGTCTTCCCATATCAGGAGGTCGGGCAGGGAGACGGCGAAATAGTCCATTCTTACCTTGTCGAAGAGATGTTTCTCGCCATAGTTCACCAGCTTGTGGAAGCGGCCGTTGGCCTCGCCCGTGCGTCCCAGCTTCAGCAGCGCCATGCCCTGATAGAATATCTTGTCGGGCTTCGCGTCGTTATAGTAGAGCGCGGCGGCAGGTTCCGTTGGTCCTTCGGTGGCCTTCAGCCAACACTGGCGCGCCTTGTCGGTCTGGTTCATGGCGTCGTATGCCACGCCCATCAGATAGTAGAAGTCGTTCTCCTGCGCTCCGTGCAGCTTGCCTTCGCCGAGATGGTGAGGATATGTGAGGCACTCTTCGAGCAGGCTCACGGCGTCGGCATGTCGCCCTTCGGCTATCGCCTTCTTTGCCAGTTCCACGCGTGCAAACTGATATTGTGCCGGCACCTTGCCTTCGCCGCCCTCCCAGGGGTGGAATATGTGGGCGTCGAGCTTGGTCTTAGCCTCCTCATACTGTCCTGTCTGGTTTAGCAGGGTAATCTCTTCGAGCAGCAGGTCGTCGCGCTTGGCAACGAGGTTGCCGTACTTTCTTAGCAGCTCAAGCCGCTCGGCGTGTGGACGACGCACGCATTTATACAGCTGGTCGAGCTCCATGAGCACTCGGGCGTCGGTGTTGTCCAATGCAAAAGCCTTCTCCATGTATTTCAAGGCCTTGTCCTTGTCGCCCTGCTTGTTGAAGGCAGCCAGGGTAAGATTGCGCCACACCGTGGGGAACTTGTCGTCGGCCGCAGCCGATTTCTCCCATGCGCTTATGGCAAGGTCATATTGCCGCTTGTCGTAGTAGAGGCAGCCCAGATAATAAGGTGCCTTGGCGGCCTGGGGCAGATATGCCATGGCGCAGTTTAGGGCGAGCACGGCTTCGAGGCGGTTGGGGAAGCAGTAGTCAGAAGGATATGCCTCGGCCTTGGCAAACAACTCCTTGGCGGCAGCGGCGTCGGTTGCGGCGTGGCACCAGCCCATATAGTAGTAGGTCATCGGCGTGGCGGCTCCCTCTTCTATGGCGATGCTCCACAGCTTCAGCGCCTCACAGGTGCAGCCAGCCGCACAGTAGTCGAGCGCTATTTCGTCGTAGTTGTTGGCGCAGCGTCTCATCATCGTCTTCATCAGCTGCAGCGTCTCGTCGTCGCCCGTTATAATATATTTTTCAAACAGACAGCCATAGTTGAATCTGTCTATCTCGAGCGACTCCTCTATCAGCTTCAGCGCCTCGTCGTTGCGTCCGGCCTTGCGCAGTATGGTCGTCTTCAGCGCGCGTGCCTTGTGGTTGTGCCAGTTGCGTATCAGCGAGCGGTCTATCTCGTCCATTGCGTCATTCAGGCAGTTGCGCATCAGAGATATTTGCGCGCAGGCAAAATAGCCCGCATCCTGCCATGCGCCGTTCCATGTCGACTTGTAGAACTGGTCGTAAGCCTCGTCGGTGCGGCCCTGATACTTCAGTGCAAGTCCGAGGTTGTATATCGGTTCGCCGTCGTATGGGTTGGGGTTGCGCTTCATCAGCACCCTGACAGCCGTGCGCAGATACTTCTCTGCACGCTCAAAGCGCCCCTTGCGGATGTACCACAGGCCGAGGGCGTTGTTGTTTCTCACGTCAAGCGGGTCGCGGCGTAGAGCCTCTTCGTAGTAGTCAACGGGGTTGTATGTGGCGTGGCGGTATTGCTCAAGGTGCAGACCTGTAAGATAGAGCTGCTCCGTGGTCTTTATCTCCTCGGGCAGCAGGGCAGCTTCGGCAGCGTCGGGTATAGGCCTAACCTCGTCGGGCTCGCTGTGCCATGTCAGCAGCGTGCGTCCGCCGGCAGTTATGCTGAGGTTAAGCTGACTTAGTTTGGCACCCTTCACGTCTACAGTCTGCTCCATGATGTTCTCAGGCGTTATCGTAACTTCCTTGCTGTAATACACCGTTCCGTCGTCGTTGCGCAGCTCGACGCATACGTGCTGTTCAGATGTTGCAAATATCTTGAAGTTAACCTTGCCCGACTTGTCGTCCTGGTCGATGTTCATCAGCAGGTCTTTCGTGGCGTTCTTCACCACGCCCAGCTCGCGGTAAGGCAGGAAATATTGCACGAACGACTTCTCCTCATAGGGCTGAAGCCATGTAAAGTCGGGCTGGTTCTCGGTGTACACACCCGCCATAAGCTCAATGTAAGGGCCGTCGGTGTCGGTCAGGTTGCGGTCCCACGCGCGTCCGAAGTCGCCGTTGCCCCATGTCCACTGCTTCTTTCCGGGCGAAATGTGGTGGTTGGCCACGTGCAGCACTCCGGCCTTCGTGTCGTTCTCGTAGCCGCCCTCAAAGTCATACTTGCTGTTAACGGCCATGTAGCTCGTAGGCACAAAGATGTTCTTATAGTTAGAGATGTCAACTCCGGCCGAGTAGTCCATCTTGTAATACGTGCCCGTTGCTATGGGGAACGAGCTTACGGCGCGCTTTCCGTGGTCGAACACCGCGTTGATGTCTGGCGGGAACACGCTCTGATAATGGTCGTTTACGGCCACGGCAGGGTTGGCCCACCACAGGAACGTCTGCGGCACGTCGGTGCGGTTATACACCGCTCCCTTTATCTCAAGGTAGGCGTGTCCCGGCCTCAGAGTGAATCCGGCCATGCCCTTCTGGTGGAACATGCGCTCCATCTCGCTCACCCACACCGTAACGCTTCCGTCGCTGTTGTGCTCTATGGCGGTGTCAACGGGCATGTAGGTGCTGGGGCGGTGATGCTGCGGCCAGTTGAACTCGATGCCTCCCGAAATCCAGGGGCCGGCCAGACCGACCAGTGCGGGCTTTATAACGTGGTTGTAATAGATAAAGTGGCGCTGGCGTATCTTGTCGTAAGCCATCTGCACTCGTCCGCCCAGTTCGGGCAGAATCATCACCTTTATATATTCGTTCTCTATGAATACAACGTCGTATTCCTTGTCTGTCTTCTCGTCGGCAATCGACTCGATGACGGGATATGGATAAACCACTCCGCTTGAACCCTGATACACTCTCTTTTCAAGAAAGATAGGATTTTTCTCCGGTGAGCCTACTTCATAGGTAGGTATCACCACCTTTTCTCTCCATGCTTTTACCATTTTTCTTAATCCTTTGTTATGTTATTTTGTCAAATTCTTTTTATTGTTCCCAATCTCGCTTTGCGCTATTTTGTAAGCTCCTTCTCAATCTCCTCGAGCGACTTGCCCTTTGTTTCGGGCAGCACACGCATGAAGTAGACAAAGCCTGCGGCGCATATAGCGGCATAAATCCAGAACGTGCCGTAGCTGCCGAGCGAGCTGTTGAGCAGCGGGAAGGTGTAGGTAAGCGTTGTGCTGCCCGTCCAGAGCGCAAAGGTGCATGTGCCCACGGCCACCGCCCTGACGCGGCTCGGGAACAGCTCGGCTATAAGCACCCATGCCACGGGACCGAGAGTCATGGCATAGCAGGCAATGGCCGACACCACCAGCACAACCATCAGCACGCCCTTTATCTCGAAATAATAGCATGTGCCCAGCACGAAATATATTATGGCAAGGCCGCATGCGCCTATAAGCATCAGCTTGCGGCGGCCGAGTCGCTCAACGGTGAATATGGCAACGATGGTGAATATCACGTTGATTACGCCTGTGACGACTATGTTGAACAGCACGTCGCTTACAGAATAGCCTGCCGACTGGAATATCTCCTGGGCGTAGTTGAATATAACGTTTGTGCCGCTCCACTGCTGGAACACAGCCACCACGATGCCTATGATAACTATTCTGACGAGCGGACGGCGGAACAGCGTGCGCAGTCCGTACTGCTTGTTGTCGGCCTGTGCGGCGGCAGATATGGCAGCCAGCTCCTCGTCGGCATAATTGTTGCCGCCTATTCGGGCAAGTATTTCTTTTGCGGCGCTGTTATTATTTTTCATGGCAAGCCAGCGCGGACTCTCCGGAATGAAGAACACAAGTATTAGGAAGGCCAGCGCCGGGAAGGCTCCTGCCCAGAACATCCAGCGCCATCCCGTCTGGCAGTTCCATGTGTCGATGGTGTTGTGAACCACAGGCTCGGCTATCAGCCAGTTGGTTATCTGTGCCGCCAGTATGCCTATCACTATCGTGAGCTGGTTGAGCGACACCAGCTTGCCGCGTATGTGAGCCGGAGCCACCTCGGCTATATACATGGGCGAGAGGCCCGAGGCCATGCCTATGCCCACGCCGCTGAGAAAGCGCGCTGCCAGAAAATAGCTGAAGTGGCTGAAGTATCCCGTGCCGTAGGCCGACAGCAGGAACACCACCGACGAGGCGATGAGCAGCTTTTTGCGGCCGAAGCGGTCGGCAAGACTGCCGGCGGTCATGGCTCCCGTGAGGCATCCCACGAGGGCTATGCTCATGGCAAGGCCCTGCATCTGAGGGTCGTCGGCAATGTTGAAATACACTTCATAGAACGGCTTGGCACCGCCTATCACCACCCAGTCGTAGCCGAACAGCAGTCCGCCCATGGCCGAGACGATGCAGATAAAATATACAAAACCCTTGTTAAACGTTTTCATAGGTTGCTTATGTTTTTTAGTTTGACATTCTTCTATTTTCCGATGGCGCCGCCTTCCGGCAATGTTTGTTGCCCGCGGCGCGCCCATTATTGCGTTTTATGATGGCATATAGGCAATGCTTCATTATGTATGCCGTTACCTTTAAATGGCGTTTTTTTATTATCTTATTATTTATGTTCTTCATGGACTGTTGCGTCCTATTTTGTTTTACAGCGCAAAGTTACGGACATTAGGCGATATAAAAAATAGAAAAAAATCAGAATAAAATGGACAATCTTATTATTGTTTTCAGTATATTTGCATCATAGTCTATCACCGTTTGACACCATGCTTAGAATAAAGAGCGGATTTTCGGGCGAGCGCTCGCTTGTGCTGCCCAAGATGGTTACCGACATGATGGCCGCCGACGCCATTGTATCGGTGCTCTACGTTACCGACATAGGCTATTATCCAAAGGCCGAAAACCACTACCGTGAGCGCCGCGAACCCATAGACCAGTATGTGTTTATCTATTGCATCGACGGCCGCGGAAACTACGAGGTGGGCGGCAACAGCTACGAGGTGTCGGCCAACCAGTATTTTATCCTGCCCGCAGGAGTACCCCACAGGTATCAGGCCGACGCCGAAAATCCATGGACAATATATTGGATTCATTTCAAGGGAATGCTTGCCGGCCATTATGCCGCCGACGCCATAGCCCCCACATCGGTAAATCCCGGCATACACTCGCGCATAAGCAACCGCATAAACATGTTCGAGGAACTGTTCGAGACGCTCAATTCGGGCTACAGCATAGAGAACATACGCTACGCCATGTCGCTCTTTCACCATTATCTGGCCTCGCTCCGCTATGTTCACCAATACCGCAGCGCGGGCGAGAAGATAGACGAAGGCAACGTGGTGGAGGCCGCCATACATTATATGAAAGAGAACATAGAGCGCCACATGACGCTTCAGGAGGTGGCCGACTTCACGGGCTATTCTATGTCGCATTTCTCCATGCTGTTCAAGGCCAAGACAGGTCACAGTCCGCTAAACTACATCAACCTGCTGAAGATTCAGCGTGCCTGCCTGCTGCTCGACACCACACAGATGCGCATGAACCAGATATGCCACAAGCTCGGCATGGACGACCCGTATTACTTCTCGCGCCTGTTCAGCAAGATAATGGGCATGAGTCCGCGCGCATACCGCACGAAGCCGAAAGCGTAGAGAGCGGGATTTTTTTAATTAAAAATTAAAAAGTAAAAATTAAAAATTGACAGGGGAGAGATTTTTTTTGGGGTAATTCATAATTTACAATTTATAATTCATGATTCATAATTAACAATTAGCTGACGCCGAACCTCGTTTCATAATTGGCTAATGCCGAACTTCGTATTCACAATACATAATTCCTAATTTAAGATTTCATAATTAGTAATTTATACTTCTTATTTCTTACATCATAGCTCTAACTTCTTGTTATTGGCCTATTTCGCTCCTTTTGGCGTAAAATTTATATTTTCTGAATATTTTGTTTCCGTATAGTATTGCGATGTTTGATAATTTTGCAGCCGTAAAATTGTAACTTAAACCGATACATTGAAAATGACATCAAGAATAACATTCATATTAGCCTTTATTATGACTGCTTCCCTGCAGGTCAGGGCCGACAATATATTATGGTATCAGCAGCCGGCCGGCGAATGGATGGAAGCCATGCCTGCGGGCAACGGCCGCCTGTCGGCTATGGTTTACGGAGGCATCGCCCGCGAGCGGATAGCTCTCGGCGAGATAAGCCTGTGGTCGGGAAAGCCCGACGCCTCTAACAACGACATCTGCGGAAAGGATAAGCTCGACGAGATGCGCCGCTGCTTCTTCAACGGCGACCCGGAGCGCGGAAACGAGCTTGGCAACAAATATCTAAACGGACTGGGCCGCTCCTTCGGCACTCATCTGCCGCTCGGCGACATGGTGGCCGACTTCAGATATCCGTGCGGACAGATACGCAACTACCGCAGGAGTATAGACATGGACAGCTCGGTGGTGGCTGTTACGTTCAGCTGTGGCGACACAGACTACCGCAGGGAATACATAGCCGACTATCCCGACGACGTGATAGCCATGCGCTACACCGCCAGCCGCAGGGGAGCAATAACGGCTACGTTCGGCCTTAACCTGCTGCGCAAGGCCGGCGTGAAGGCCACGAAAGACGGACTGACGCTGGCGGGCAAGGTAGACTTTCCGCTGCACGGAGCGGGCGGAGTGAGCTTCTGCGGCGAGGTGAGACTGCTGCCCGAGGGCGGAACCGTCAATGCGACAGACACCACTGTAACCATAGAAGGAGCCGATGCGCTCACCATTATAATAGATGTGCGCACCGACTATAACAACAAAGACTACATGCAGCTATGCGCTGCAACCGTGGACAAGGCAGCAGGCAAGGGCTATGGAGCGCTGAAAGCTGCCCACGTTGCCGACTATACGGCACTCTTCGGGCGCATGGACATATCTCTTGGCGAGGGCGCAGGCTGCCAGTTGCCCACAGACACACGCCTGAAGCTGGCACAGGCAGGGGCATCCGACCCTATGCTCGACGCCCTCTTCTTTCAGTACGGACGCTACATGCTCATATCGTCGTCGCGCCCCAGCGGCATGCCTCTGTGTGCCAACCTGCAGGGAATATGGAACGACAACGGGGCGTGCAACATGCCATGGACGTGCGACTATCATCTCGACATAAACATACAGCAGAACTACTGGGCAGCCAACCGCGCCAACCTGGCCGAATGTAACGAGCCGCTGTTCAGCTATATCAGCATGCTTGCCGACAGCGGAGCCGTGACGGCGCGAAAGATGTACGGCTGCGGCGGATGGGTGGCACACACCGTGTGCAACGCATGGGGCTACACCTCGCCGGGCTGGGGCGTAGGCTGGGGCATGAACGTAACGGGCGGAGCATGGCTCGCCACGCATCTGTGGAGCCACTATCTCTACACGCGCGACAACAGCTATCTGCGCCGCACGGGCTATCCGCTGCTGAAAAGGACGGCAGAGTTCTTTATGGACTACATGGTGAAAGACCCTCGCACGGGCTATCTCGTAACCGGGCCGAGCATATCGCCCGAGAACGGATACGTGTCGGAGAAGGGCAACCACCTAAGTCTGGCAATGATGCCCACGATAGACCGCGCCGTGGTTTACGACATATATTCAGCCTGCATAGAGGCGTCGAGGATACTCGGCACAGACAAAGCCATGCGCCGCCGCCTTGAGCGCGACATAAAGATGCTGCCGCCCCTGATGACGGGCAGCGACGGACAGATACGCGAATGGCTCGACGACGTGCGCCGCAGCGACCCTGCCCACCGCCACTCGTCGCATCTGCTGACGCTTTTTCCGTTCGGGCAGATTTCCTATACGCGCAATCCCGACCTTATGGCAGCGGCGCGCAAGGGGCTCGAGATGCAGACAGGACAGAAGGGATGGGAAGACACCGAATGGAGCACGGCCAACATGCTTTGCTATTACGCCCGCATGAAAGACGCGCCGGCTGCCTACGGATGGCTGCAGAACCTGTTCAGAAAGTTCACCCGCGAGAACCTCATGACAGTGTCGCCGGCAGGAGTGGCCATGGCGGAGTATGACATATTCAGCTTCGACGCCACTGAGGCGAGCGTCGCCGGAATGTGCGAGATGCTGCTGCAGAGCTACGACGGCTTCATAGAGTTTCTGCCGGCATTGCCCGGCCAGTGGAGCACGGGCCATGTCAGCGGACTGTGTGCCGAGGGCGGACTCGTGGTGGACATGAGCTGGCGCGACGGCAAGATGACGTCGGCAAGCATAAAGGCCACGGCCGACCGCACCTTCAGCATTAAGGGCATCAGCGGCAAGATAAAGATGAAGAAGGGGGAGGAAAAACGTATTAATTTCTGACTTAATAATATAATTTTACGAATATTATGATGTTTAAACATGACGATAAATAAAGTCTTTAGTCTTTAATATAAGTGTGTAATGATTTTATATTGGCGGCAGAGAGTGCCGCTTACGGAAGAAAAGGTTGTGGCCTTCGGGCCGTGTGGTTGCTTTAATAAAAAGTTTATTTGATGTTATATGATTATATGTTTATTGACGTTTGAGTTTAGATTTGCATGATTTAGTTTTACCATAAATTGTTTTATTAATTAATATTGAGCAATCACAATTCAGGGTAATGTACATGGGCGGTTTTCCGGTTACGGGGTTCCGCCCTTCTTAATTATCAAGGCATCATGTTTTTATCCGGACCGCCGTTATCCGGCATTGCAGGCTATTCAATCAGTACATTCGTGCTTTTTCCTTCTTTTTGCCTTTATGTTTTCGTCTTGCCATCAGTCTTTCTTTACATAGTCCGCCGTGCCTTCAAAAATTCTCACGCCTGTCACCAGATATAAGGCAGAAGTCCGGCTGAATCACGCCGTCAAAATTTCCGTTTAACGCTCTCAGAACGGCCATGCCCGTGGCGAAACTGCGGTTTGGTGCTGAAAATTGCACAAAAATGCGCTTCATTGTCAACCTGCTGACATACAGGACGTTAAGCCCTTATGAGGACTGTCGTGCCTATTGTTAAAAAACATTACTGTGCCGTTTACGGTGCAAAAACGATAGGTTTAAGCTCCCGGAGCAGTGCTTTAACAACGCAAAAACTGCCCGTTTGCGCTCTGAAAAGTATGATTTTGCGGCAATAAAAAGTATGATACGGTAAACATATGTTAATTATTTAGCACTTATGGTCTTATAGAATTAACATACGTTATATATTGATTTTCTAGATTGGAAAAAAAATTTGTCCTGAGTTTTTACCATTTCCATTATCATTTATTTTCATTTTCAGTAAAAATACTTGATATAAAAAGTCATGTCTGGTGGAATATTTCATGACACATTTAGTAGCATTTCGGGTGATATATTTCGTGTCAAGACGGTGATGTATCCAATTACAGACAGCCGTGAAAACACATGAAATTAGTGTTGAATGTTATCAGCCTGAAGCTGTGTTTATCTGTTAATTTTTTTATATGCATGGTCTTGATGATACAAAATTATGCCTTTGGAACCCTGTTTTTTGACCAATTTGAGCCATTTTTGCTAATTTTTGCCAAATTTGCTCCATTTTCGTCGTCCCATATCTTATATTTTTGCAATAGAAAATTTGTGGCAAAATGCCTTAAAATGAAAAATGCGATAAAGCAGCCTGAACAATTTATTTAATAACAAATAAAAACCTTGAATCATTTAATACCGTAAAAAAGTAAAACAGAGAAAATCATGTAAACATTAACATTTCCAAGTTTAACCCAGAGCGGACGTCAGCCGGCATAATGAGGCTGAGCCGAGAAAAGAAAAAATTAAGAATAATTAATAATCAATACTAATTAACATGAAAAGGAAACTTTCTACTTTATTAATGCTCCTGGCATTGTTCTGCACGCAGGCAGCCATTGCCCAGACAACAGTGACAGGACAAGTGGTGGATGAAAACTCTGAGCCCCTTATCGGCGCGTCGGTGCAGCTGAAGGGCACATCCACGGGAATGCCTACCGACATTAACGGTAATTTCAGCGTCGACGCAAAGAGCGGACAGACGCTTGTGGTGTCTTACATAGGATATGAGACACGCGAGGTGAAGGTGCCTGCATCGGGCAGGATGAAGATTGTGCTCAACGCTTCGGAAAGCACGCTCGACGGAGTTGTCGTCGTGGGTGTGCTCATGAAGAAGAGCGACCTTACGGGAGCCGTGTCGCATGTCGACGCCGACGTGCTTACAGAGAAGCCCGTAACCACCATCAACGAGGCCCTGCAGGGGCGAGTGGCCGGCGTGAACATCACAAAGGGCATAACGCCGAGCGACGACTCGTCGATAAAAATCCGCGGTACCAACACCATCAACTCGGGCTCGTCGCCTATATATGTAGTAGACGGTCTGGTTATGGACAACCAGTTCGGATTCTTCAACTCTATCAACATCAACGACGTTGAGTCTATCGAGATTCTAAAGGACGCTTCTGCCACAGCCCTCTACGGTTCGCGCGGTGCCAACGGTGTTATCGTGGTTACAACCAAGAAGGCGCGCAAGGGCGAAGGCACAGTGAGCTACGACGGCTGGGTGAGCTTCTCTACCATGGGCCACCGCCCCGAGACAATGAACGCACAGCAGACATTCGAGCTGCGCGCCGAGGCCTTTGCCAACGGATACGCCTTCAACAACCCCAACGCCACGGCTGAGGAGAAGCAGGCTTACTGGGACAACGTGATCATGGGCTCTAACACAGTGTTCTCCGACGAGGAGTTTGCAGGCTACCGCAGCGGCAAGACATACGACTGGCTGAAGCAGGTTACGCAGACAGGCGTTGAGCACAACCACAGCGTTAGCTTCTCTAAGGGCAGCGACAACAGCAACGTATATGTAAGCCTCGGATACAGCGGACTCGAAGGTATCGTGAAGGGCACAAAGCAGGACAAATACTACGGCCGTATCAACGCCGAGACACAGATAAAGCCCTGGCTGAAGATAGGTACAAACACATCTTACACCTACATGCACGACGACATGCCGTCGGGCGACGTATATAACAAGGCTCTCGAAAAGTCGAACCCGCTCATCGACTACACTCCCTACATGGACGACGCCACACGCCACAACGAAGAATATCTGACTCTCTACTGGCGCGTGCACACAGAGGAGAACAACAACGACTTCAACCCGTTCAACTCTATGGAGATAAAGACAGAGCGCGCACGCTATCACTTCACATCGGCAAACTATGTGAACATCAACCCGATAAAGGGACTCAACATACGCTCTACATTCGCCCTGAACAGATCAGAGCAGAGCTGGAACCAGTTTATACCTACAGGCATACAGGAGTCTATACGCCACAAGAACGGCGACGCCTACGCCACACAGCAGCGCTTCGGCGAGACACAGTGGCAGTGGGACAACACCATCAGCTACGACACACAGATTGACGGAGTGCACAACCTGAACGCCTTCCTCGGAACATCGGCATCAAGATATATATATAATGTGGTTAAGGCAGGCGGCAAGCGCTTCGCAAGCAACGACCTGGGATGGAACGTGCTGGGCAGCTCAGCCGACAGAGAGAACCGCGAGATAGAGTCTGACCTGCAGAACTCATCGCTCATGTCATACGTAGGACGCGTAAACTATAACTACGACCACCGCTACTACGTAACCTTGACCGGACGCTACGACGGATCTTCTAAGTTTGCAGCAGGCAACAGATGGGGCTTCCTGCCGTCATTCTCGCTCGCATGGGACATGACCAACGAGAAGTTCTTCCCGCAGCAGTCATATCTGTCACGCCTGAAGCTGCGCGGAGGCTACGGAGTTGTGGGTAACCAGGACATCAGCAACTACATGTATCTCACGCTCTACTATCCGCAGGCATCCAACGGCGAAGCCTTCTACGGCACCGACGGCCGCCGCGGCACACCGGGACTGACATGGGAGAAGCAGAAGCAGACCAACATAGGAGCCGACCTCGGATTCTTCGACAACAGGCTCAACATCTCGTTCGACTACTACATGATCAGAAACTCTAACCTTCTCATGTCTCACTCGCTGCCAAAGACATCGGGCTACACCTACACCGTGGAGAACATCGGAGAGCTGGAGAACAACGGATTCGAGCTCACCATCGGCGCAACACCTATACGCACCAAGGACTTCACATGGAACATCAGCGCCAACCTGTCGCACGACCAGAACAAGGTTACGAAGCTCTATGCAGGCGTTGACGAGATACTCAACGGCACCGACCGCTCGGGCAACATCTTCATAGGCGAGTCGCTCAGCAACATCTACACATACAAGTGCGGAGGCATTGCCAACGAGAACAACCGCGAGCTCTGGGAGAACGTCGACTTCAACGGACGCACCATCGGACTGGGCGACCTCTTCGTGCTCGACATCGACGGACCTGAGGGCAAGCCCGACGGCGTGGTCGACTCTTACGACCGCTACGTTTACGGCGACACCGACCCCGACATCTACGGAGGCTTCTCTACCGACCTTACATGGAAGGGACTCTCGCTCAACGCCGTGTTCACCTACTCGCTCGGCGGACACAGAATCAGCTCTTACTATGAGAACCTCGTAAGCTCTGTAGGTCTGAGCTACGCTTCTACCGACCTGGCTGACCACTGGACAGAGAGCAACACCGACGCCTACTTCCCAAGAGTGATGACAAACACCGTGGGCTACAACAAGTTCTACGCATGGGAGACCGACCGCTACATCCAGAACTCGTCTTACCTGCGCCTGGCTACGCTCACCCTGGCATACAACCTGCCCGACAACTGGCTCAAGCGCATACACATGAAGTCGCTCCGCCTCTACTTCACGGCAAGCAACCTCTTCACCATAACCGACTATAAGGGCTTCGACCCGGAACTTGGCGACTACAACTATCCGCCTACAAGGTCGTACACAATAGGATTAAACTTCAGTTTCTGACATTATCACCATTAAAATAGAAAAACCATGAAAATTAAAAATAAAATAATGACATTGGGCCTGGCGGCAGTATCAGCCGTTGCCATGTCTTCATGTTCGGATTTTCTGGATGAAGGACCCAAGACCGCGCTTCCGGAAGACATAATATATTCAGACACGGCCTATGTAGAGTCGAACGTGCAGACTCTGTATAAAAACTGGCGCGGACTCTTCACCGACAGGTATCTTTGGGAGCAGATGGTTGGCACCGACGAGATACAGTCGGGAGCATATCAGGCGCTCAAGGAAGACGGCGGACGCCGCGGAGCGCTCGACAAGTATGACGCCCTGCTCACGTCAGAGCTGTCATACGTGGTGGAGCAGTGGGAGAACCGCTGGCCCACAGTGAGCGAGGCTGCAAAGATTGTAAACTCGCTCGGCAAGACGGAGCTTACACAAGGCTCAAAGGTGGCCAGCCTTTATGGTGAGGCCAGATACATACGCGGCGGACTCATGATGGAGCTTGCCATGCTCTACGGCCGCATTCCTATCATCGACGTGAGCCGTCAGGATGCCCTTGGATACGGCCGCCAGCCGCTGAAGGACGTATGGCAGTTTATCATCGACGACCTGAAGAAAGCCGCACAGTATTGTCCCGATACCAACAGTCCGGGCCGCGCCACGCGCTATGCCGCATCGATGCTCCTTGGATATGCCTACATGGCTGCACCCGAAGAGACCGGCCTGCGCGACTTCAGCCTGGCGAAAAATGCTCTTGAAACGGTTGTCAAAGGCCCGTTCCGGCTTGTACCGTATTATGACCTATGGGACTACAGCATCAGCAACACGAGCGAGTCGATATTCGAGTGGCAGTTCAGCAACGTCTATCCCGACTGCAACTATGTTCAGTTCCAGATAGGCTCGCGTGCCGTGCAGTCATACTTCGGCGACGGATGCTATTTCAGCGGCTACGACCATGCCGTGCCTTCACAGTGGGCTTACAGCAATGTTGACGACGGAGGTATATGGGAAGACGGCGACATACGCAAGGAAGAGTCTATACGCTACGACTTTACATACTACGGACAGACACCTACGCTCGACAACATTCTGTGGGAGGAGCTTGGCAACGACCACGACGAGCTGCTGCCCCACATAAAGAAGTATGAAGACTTCCGCACCGACTCTCACTCTGGCCTGGGCATCAACAACGAATGGAACTCAGGCAAGAACATCCCCTTCCTGCGCCTGGCCAACGCCATACTGCTCTACGCCGAGTGTCTCAACGAACTGGGACAGACGGGCGAGGCCGTTAAGCAGGTGAACATCGTAAGAAAGCGCGCATGGGAAGACAGCCTGCCGGCCGACAAGGCATGGAGCGAGGGCATGAGCCAGGACGAGTTCCGCAAGGAGATAATGACAGAGCGCGTGCGCGAGCTCTTCGGAGAGCGCTGGCGCAAATACGACCTCATACGCACGGGCCACTTTCTCGACTATGTGTCAGAGCGCAACAAGTGGGCCAAGCGTTCGGGAACAATCCAGGCTTACAACGTAGTATGGCCTATACCTCTCACTGAGATTAACCAGAACGACGACATGACCATGGACGACCAGAACGAGGGTTACAGATAACAAGGAAAATACCTCATATTAATCTTTCTTCATATAACGGCAGGGCATAATATGGCAGTGGCATTTTAACCAACTGCAGACGTCTGCTGACACAAGCCATATTGTGTGCCTGCCGTTAATCCCAAACCGGCTATCAAACCTTTATAATTTTTAAAATTGTGAATTAACCTGACTAAATTGATAAAAGATTATGAAATCAAAACTTTACCTTGCAGCAGCCCTTATTGTTTCGGCAGGCACGGCATTTGCCGACTCGCAGCAGCCTCAGTATAACGAGATGGCGTTGCCTTCGGCAGTGTCTGGCGGCTATTTCCGTGGGAGTATTGTCTTTGCCGACATAAACAGCGACGGCAACATGGATCTGCTACTGAAGGGACGCGACCTGAATAACGGATGGAATCCGGACGTGCTGGCCGTTACATGCGACAACAGTGGCAGCTTCAGCGGCTCTGTAATTCTGCCGTCGAGCTCGCCATACGAGAGCACCCTTGCGGCGTTTGACTTCAACAACGACGGCCATGTGGATTATTTGCTCAACGCTTATGGCTATGAACTTTACAGAAACAACGGCGACGGCACGTTCACCAAGATGGAGAACTTCTCGCTCGAGAGCAACCTCAACATCAGCGACGACAACGGATCGTCGGAGTGCCGGTATATGGGCCTTACGGCCATTGCCGACTTTAACATGGACGGCTATCAGGACATCGTGGTGATGGATGCCGACGGCAACCCCGTGCTGTATAAGAATAACGGAGGCGACGGCACGTTTACCAAGGTTGCCAATTCGGGACTCTTTGCGCAGCGCAACGGAACAATGGCCGTGGGCGACTTCAACAACGACGGATGCCCCGACCTGGCCGTAAGCGGATGGAGCGACGAAGTGGGCAACGACTGCATAACGATAAACAAGAACAACGGCGACGGCACATTTACGCGTGTTACTTCTGACGTGTTTGCCGGAACAGAGAAGGGACAGATAATGTTTGTAGACGTAGACGGCGACGGACGGCTCGACCTCTTTGTAACCGGGCAGAGCGGCACAGAGGCATGGGCCAATGTGGCATATATCTACAGAAACAACGGCGACGAGACCTTTACAAAGGTGGAGACATCGCTAACCGGAGCATGCAAGAGCGGATGCGACTGGGCCGACGTTAACGGCGACGGACTGATGGACATAATTTATGCCGGCGAAACAAGCAACGAGAGCAAGGCCATAGTGGCAATAAACGAGGGCGGACTTGTATTTACGCAATACGACAACCTGCTGTGCAGGGCACGCGGAGGAGCGGCCGTGGCTGCCTATGATATAAACAGAAACGGTTTTCCTAACATTGCCATAATGGGATACAACGACAACGGAGCGCCGCATACACATGTATTCAACGGGCTTTGCTCGCGCAACATCAACGTTGCCCCGACAGCTCCCGCCAACCTGTCAATGACAAATGCCGCCGGAAAAGCGACGCTGACATGGGATGCCGCCACCGACAGCAAGACACCGGCCGAGGCCCTGCGCTACAACGTGTATGTGAAACTTACAGACGGAAGTATCGTTACGCTGGTGCCGGCCGACCCGCAGACAGGAGCGTTGAGGCTTGGCGATGTCAGCGCCGCGCTGACAACATGCAGCTATACGCTCAACGTTGACGCAGACAAGATAGCAGAGTGGGGCGTGCAGGCAATAGACGGAGGCAAATACGCAAGTGCTTTTGCTAAATACGACGCTACGTCGGGTATCTGTTCGGTAGGGCACAGTGGCACGGCCATAAAACTTGAAGTGAACGGCAGAATGATAAACGTCAACACCGACGCAACTGTAATAATAACAGACATGTCGGGCAAGATGCTTGTAAATACCATGGTAGCTGCCAATTCGGCCAAAGACACCGGTCTTGATGCAGGAGTGTATATTGTAAAGGCAACGGCCGGAAACGGTGAGAGCGCTGTTAAAAAGTTTATCATAAAATAAAAAATATGTAGTTCTGAGCTTGCCTGAAGACATAAATGCCTAAGATGCTCCGGCTTTGGCGGCAGCAGTGTTTTCAGGCAGACGGCTCGGCATATTGGCAAATAGTAGGTGACGGCATGAGGCATTAACCTAAAGAAAAACAGCCAATAACTTTCTGTGCTTACATAATAATTGCATTATCTTTGCATAAAACAACGTTAACATGAAAATAGGAAAAATAATATCAATGGCCGTTATGCTGGCCTGTCCTGCGTGGATGTCGGCACAGCACAATATTACAGACGGCGCATGGAACATAACATTCGACGAGTCGGCCAAGACGCTTACTTACGGGCAGAACGGCAAGCAGCTGATAAAGGGAGCCTACGTGGAGGTGCACAACGCAGCCGAGGAGAAGCTCCTGTCGAAAGACTATCCCAGCGTGTCGCTCACGTCAGAGGCCGTAAGCGATGTGTTCGGCAGCGGAACAAAGTATACATACACTTATTCGGGTTTGGCCGGAAAGGATAACATAGAGCAGTCGATATACATCTATCCTGGCAAGAACTATCTGCTCGTGGAGGCTGCCATCGTGGCCGTGGGCGGAACAACAAAGACCAACTACATAGCTCCGATGGTAAGCACCACGTCTACAACCTTCCTCCCCTCGGGCGGAGAGAACGTGGTGTACGACATGCCTCACGACAACGACAACTGGGTGGGCTACTCGGCACAGCCCTGGAGCATAGGCCAGCCTAACACATCGTGCGAGGTGTCGGCCATGTACGACGTGCTCAGCCGCCATGGACTCGTAGTGGGATCAATAGAACACGACAACTGGAAGAGCGGAATAACCGTTACGCCTAACGGACAGAACCGCCTGCGCAACCTTACGGTGGCTGCCGGAGTGGTGAGCAGCCGCACCAACGACGTGTGGGAAGGACGCCCGTCGCTCAGCAAGCACGGCTCTATATCAGGACAGAGAGTGCGCTCGCCGAAGTATTTCTTCGGATATTATGCCGACTGGCGCAACGGTCTTGAGGAGCTGGGCGAGGCTACCGAGAAGCTCTGCCCGAAGCTGAAGTGGGACAAGGGCACCATCTTTGCATGGCAGAGCTGGGGCGGAATGGCAGAGCACGTAAACTATGATGGAGCGGTCAACGTGTCTGACTTCTTCAAGCAACAGCTCGAGCCGAACAACTTCCACAACGAGAACGGAGAGTGCTACATAGTGCTCGACTCTTTTTGGGACAACCTCAGCGACGACCAGCTCAGAAGCTTTGTGCAGCACTGCAAGCAGAACGGACAGCACCCCGGCATCTACCACACACCGTTCTCTTACTGGGGCAACGAGTCGGAGGCTGCCATGTACAGACCTTACGAAGGCAGTCCTTACACATGGGCCGACATAGCCATCAGGGCCAACGGCGAACTCAGAAAGATTGCCTCAATAGCTCTCGACCCCACTCATCCCGGTACAATAGAATATAACAGACAGAGATTTCAGAAGTTCAAGGACCTTGGCTTTGAGTATATAAAGCTCGACTTCATCAACAACGGAACCCTCGAGGCCGACAAGTTTTATGAGCCGGGTGTAACAACTGGCATGCAGGCCTACACTTACGGCATGGACAAGATTCTGGAGATGGCCGACGGCATGTTTGTCGACCTGTCTATCGCGCCCGTGTTTCCTGCCAAGGGACATGCGCGCCGTATATCATGCGACAGCTGGGGCGAGCTCGACAACAGTATGTACACGCTCAACAGCATTGAGCTGGGCTGGTGGCTCGACCGCGTTTATCCTTATAACGACCCCGACCACCTCGTGCTCTCGAGAGCCGGGAGCGAAGGAGCCGCACGCATAAGATACACCTGCGGAGCCATGACGGGCACGGTGTTGCTCGGCGACAACTACAGTCTGGCAGGCTCTTATCCCGGCAAGCAGTCGGAGCGCGACCTGGCAATGAAGATTGCCACCAATGCCGACATCAACGCCGTGGCACACATCGGACGCTCTTTCCGCCCGGTAGACGGCAGACTCGCCACCATGTTCAGCCGTTACGACAAGTACACTTACGGCGTTGACCAGGAGTTTGTGCTCGACACCGAAGACGCTCTCTATTATGTGGTGTTCAATTACGACAAGTCAGCACAGTACACCAAGACTGCCGACTTTGAGCGCCTCGGCATATCAAAGGACAACGTTAAGGGCATAAAGGAGCTCTGGACAGGTCAGACGGTGGAAGTTACAGGCAACGGATTCAATGTTGCCGTTCCGCAGTGCGACGTAAGAATGTACCGCATCGACAAGAACAGCGGAGGCACAGGCATAGCCGGTGTAACCGAAGGAAATTCACAGAATGTTAAAATCAACTATAGCAACGGGAGCCTTACAATGGAGGCTCCCGAAGCCATATCATCTGTTGCGGTATATGACATGTCGGGAGCATTGCTGCTGAACGACACTTTCAAGTCAGCCGCAGGCAGCGCTGCCGTGCCCTTTGACGCCAAGGCCGGAGTATATGTGGCAAGGATAGTGCTCGAGTCTGGCTGCCCGGTGGCAAAGAAGATTCTCGTAAAATAACATCATGCTTATGGCCGGCATCTGTCCGGCAGACACGGCATAAAGCAGCAGAACGGCACAAGCCGTAAGGCTGATATCAGAAACACACTTGCCGCCCGGCGGCATAAGTATTATCAGAAACAGACAAATTAATTATGAAGCAAAGTTCAGTTAAAGCCCCTCAAACCATAGCAGCCCTTATCATGGCCGTGCTTGCGTCAGCCCTGCTGGCGGCATGTCCGGCTTATGCCACGGGCAACTATTCGTTCAAGCGCATAGACAACACCTTCGGGCTGTCGTCGAGCAACGTAAAGTGTGTGGCCGAAGACAGCTACGGATTTATATGGCTCGGCACGAAGAACGGACTGCACCGCTACGACGGCCTCGACATGCGCAGGCTTAACTGCTTTGACCACAACAAGAAGCAGGGCAACAACAACATTGCGGCCCTGTATGAGGATGAGCGCAAGATGATGTGGGTTGGGACAGACCGCGGTGTGTATCTTTACAACCCGAAGACCGACACGTTCAGCTTTCTTGACCGTAAAGACAGGCGCAACGGCAAGTATCCCGACAACTGGGTGCAGACCATCGACGGCGACGGCAAGGGCAACGTGTGGGTGCTTCTGCCCGACCTCGGCGTGTTTCATTATCACGGACAGAGCGTCGACTATTATTCAGTAACGCCGATAAAGGACAACCTGAAAGAAAAGTTCCCGTCTAACATCTGTGTCGACGACAACGGCGACGTGTGGGTAACTACGGCCAGCGCCGGAATATATAAATTCGACAAGCGCGCAAAACGGTTTGTGAAGGTTACAGCTGCCGACGGGCAGACAATGGACGGCGTTATGTTCACCACCGTGGTTGAAGACACCGACGGCTCACTGGTATTTGCATCGACAAGCGGATATCTGTTCCGCTACAATCCTGTGCATAACACATTCTCTAAAATAAACTTCTCGGCAGAAGGAAAGATATACATGCGCTGCATGCAGTGCTTTGAAGACGAAATATGGATAGGAACACAGCACGGACTGTATATCCTCAACAAATATGACAACACCGAGACCGTGCTGCACGAAGATCCGCTCAACAAGTTCAGCCTGTCTGACGACATAATCTACTGTCTCTACGAGAGCAGGAGCGGCGACGTGTGGATAGGCACGTCTTTCGGCGGAGTGAACTACACATCAAGAAACAAGTTTTACTTTAAGGTGTTCGGCCTGTGGTCGGGGCTTACCGGGAGGGTGGTCAACGGACTTACGCAGAGTGCCGACAACCGTATATGGATAGGAACAGAGGACAGGGGACTGTTCTCGCTCAATCCGGCAACTAACATAATATCTGCAATCAATGATATAACGGCGGCACAGAAAACAGTGCTGCTGCTCACCACCTTCAACGGAAGCGTCTATGCCGGCTTCTCGCGCGGCGGACTGCTGTGTGTCGACGGCAACGGAAAAGTTTCTACTGTGCTGAATATAAAAGAAAAAGACAACAGTGTGTATTCTTATTTTAAAGACAGCAAAGGCAATGAATGGGTGGGGCTTGGATACGCACTTTACAGACGCAATGCCGGACAGAAGGATTTCAGTCATGTCAACGAAACCGGATATGACTGGATTTTCAATTTCTTTGAAGACCATGAAGGAACAGTATGGATAGGCACCATGGGCAACGGTATTTGGAAATATACTCCTTCTACAGGAAAATACAAGAGATATGTGTCGGGCGGGACATCGCGCAGCGGGCTGCGCTCCAACAGCATAAGCTCGTTTATGGAAGACAGCCGCGGCAACGTGTGGGTGTCTACCGACCGCGGCGGAATAAGCCGCTATAACAAGAAAGAAGACAACTTTACGTCGTTCGGAATTGAGGAGGGACTGCCCGACGACGTGGCGTACAACATACTTGAAGACAACAACGGAAACCTTTGGTTCGGCACCAACAAGGGTCTTGTGAAGTTTAATCCCGACACGAAGGCCGTAAGAGTGTTCACCGTGAAAGACGGACTGCCCAACAATCAGTTTAACTATAACTCGGCGATTAAGGCCAACGACGGATTGTTTTATTTCGGATGCATAGGCGGAATAGTAGCCTTTAATCCGGATATGGAAGATAATCAGACCACCCTGTCGCCATTATATTTTACCCGATTGAAGATATTAAACGAGGAGGTTACCGTAGATACAAAGAATTCTCCGCTTAAAGAAAACATTATGTTTACCAAGCGTCTTACTCTGCCCTACGATATGGCTACATTCTCACTCGATGTTGTATCGCCAAGTTTCGGTGTTACCAGCGGCAGTATATACAGTTACAAACTCGAACCTGTTAACACAGAATGGATAAGCATGACGGGTAATCATATATCATTTGCCAATTTGCCTCCCGGCACGTATAACTTGTGCGTTAAGGTTGACACACACGGACAGACCATAACCAAGAGTCTTGAGATTGTGATAACTCCGCCATGGTACAGTTCTAAGTGGGCTTATATGATATATATAATTCTTATTGTGGCAGGAGTGTTGTTATGGTTCATCCTCTACCGCAACCACAAGGAAAAGCAGCTGCGCGAGCGCCAGCACCTCTTTGCCGTGAACAAGGAGAAGGAGCTGTACCAGAACAAGGTTAACTTCTTTACCGAAGTGGCCCACGAGATACGCACGCCGCTGACGCTGATCGACGCACCGCTCGAGGCCATCGAGGAGATAGGAATAAAGAACAGCCGTGTGCAGCATTATCTGAAGGTTACGAGGCAGAACACCAAGCGGCTGCTCAACCTTACGGGACAGCTGCTCGACTTCCAGAAGATTGACTCCAACAGACTTACGTTCAAATATGAGAACGTAGACATAAGCGCCTTGGTAAATGAGACTATAGACCGCTTTGAGCCGGCCATGACGCTGAAGAACAAGGAACTTATAAGAAATGTTGCCGAAGGGCCGATAATTGTATCTACCGACAAAGAAGCCGTAACAAAGATTATAAGTAATCTGCTTAACAACGCATTGAAATATGCCCGTCGAATGATTAAGGTGTCGCTTTATGCCGACAGCAGTAATTTTATTGTCAAGGTGACAAGCGACGGCGACAAGATATCAGACAGCGACAAGGAGCGCATATTTGAACGTTTCTACCAGATAGACAAGTCGAACAGTGGCGAAAACGGCGTGGGCATAGGTCTGCCGTTGTCGTTGTCGCTTGCGTCGTTGCTCGGTGGAAGTTTAGTGCTTGACAATAAAAGCACTGAAGGCAATACGTTTGTGGCCACCATACCGCTGAACAAAGAAGGAATAAAGCAGAATAACAAGCTGACCGTTGACACGTCTGACTATCTGCTTGAGGAAGACACCAACCAGGCCAAGGATAACGCCGGCGGATATACCGTGCTGATAGTTGAGGACAACGACAACATGCGCGAGTTTCTGGCTGAGCAGGCCAACATGTCGTTCACGATAGAGACGGCACGCAACGGCAAGGATGCTCTCGAGAAGCTGGCCGGAAGCCACATAGACCTGATAGTGTCTGACGTGATGATGCCCGAAATGGACGGCTTCAGCCTGTGCAAGACCGTCAAGGCCGACATCAACCTGTCGCACATACCTATAGTGTTCATCACTGCCAAGAACGACCTCGAGAGCAAGATAAAGGGTCTGCAGCTCGGCGCCGAGGCATATATAGAGAAGCCCTTCTCGGTGAAATTCTTCCGCCAGCTAATACGTTCGCTGCTCGACAACAGACGGCGCGAGCGCGAGTCGTTCTCGAAGAAGCCCTTCTTCAACATGGACAACATGCACATGACGAAGGCCGACGAGGAGTTTATGAACAAGGTGATAAAGATTATAGAGGACAACGTGGGCGAAGACAACTTCAATGTGGAGTGCATGGCCGACATCCTGTGCATGAGCCACTCGAGCCTGCTGCGCAAGATAAAGTCGGTGTTCAATATGTCGCCCGTTGAGCTTATTAGGCTCATCAAGCTGAAAAAGGCCGCCGAACTTATACAGGAGGGCAAGCACCTCATAGGCGACATCTGCTATATGGTGGGCATATCGTCGCCGTCGTATTTCAGCAAGCTGTTTTTCAAGCAGTTTGGCATAAGCCCGAAGGACTTTGAGAAGCAGTGCAGGGAGAAGCAGGGCAACGGCTGACATGAAGTAAAAAAACATACAACATAATTATGGCAACAACATGTGTTGGCGACTGCGTTGGATGCGGGTGCCGCAGCTGTTGCCATGACCATAAAGATTATAAGTACAAAATGTTTTAAACTATGAAAACAAATAATTTCAGACGTATTATAATTATTGTTGCCGTAGCCTTGTGTGCCGCCGGAGCAGACGCAAAGGTGGTGCTGCCTCACTTTGTTACCGACAGCATGGTGGTTCAGCAGCAGAGCCTCTGGACCATAACGGGCAGGAGCAGCGGCAGCAGGGTTAAGGTCAGGGCTTCGTGGAGCAGGCATGCCCTGACGGCTAAGGTGATGAGCGACGGCACGTTCAGCATCAGACTGGCCACGCCCAAGGCCGGAGGTCCCTACACGATAACCTTCGACGACGGCGACATGACCACGCTGCGCGACATATATTCGGGCGAGGTGTGGCTCTGCTCGGGGCAGTCGAACATGGAGATGCCCGTGGGCGGCTGGGGAAAGGTGATGAACTACTGGCACGAGATAATGTCGGCCAATCATCCCGAAGTGAGATTCTTGCAGATAAGCAAGCAGCGCAGCTTTGTGCCCGCGGCCGACACCGACGTGAACATGGGCGGCTGGCGCACGTGCACGCCGGAGACCGTTGAGAACTTCTCGTCGGTGGCATACTTCTATGCCCGCGAGATGTCAAGGCGCCTGGGCGTACATGTGGGCGTGATAGACTGCACCTGGGGCGGCACGCCGGCCGAGGCATGGAGCAGCTATGCAGGCGTTAGCTCGGTTGAGGGCTTTGAGAACGAGACAGGCATGATGGCCGACAACGGCTTTGACAAGGACAGGATAAAGGCCGAATATGAGCGCCGTGTGGCCGAGTGGGTGAGCATGGCCACGGAGGGCGTAGCCGACAGCGGCGGCAAGGTGTGCCTGCCCGCCGACGGCAGTCTGCCCGTGATGCCCGTTCCGGGGCAGTGGGAAAGCTCTGTCCTGCCCGGATTCAACGGCATTGTGCTGATGCAGCGCGAGATCGACATACCTGCCGGATGGGCAGGAAAGTCCGTAGAACTGCACCTCGGAGCCATAGACGACGAAGACGTTACCTACTTTAACGGAACAAAGATAGCCGAAGGCTCGGGCTACAACGTGGAGCGCACCTACACCGTTCCGGCAGAGCTTGTGAAGGGCGGCAAGGCTCTGATAACCGTAAGGGTTACCGACTTTGAGGGCGAGGGCGGCATCTGCGGCAGCGCTTCAGACCTGTTTGCACGGCAGGGCGACAGCCGCCTGCCGCTCGACGGCAACTGGGCCTACAAGGTGGCTGCCGACTTCGGCAAGCTGCCGCGGCGTCCTGTGTCGGCCGAGAGCGCGTCTTTCCCCACGGTGCTATACAACGCCATGCTCTATCCGCTGCGGCAGTTGCCCATAAAGGGCGTGCTGTGGTATCAGGGCTGCGCCAACGTGGGGCGTGCCGCCCAGTACGGGCCGCTGTTCCGCCGGCTTATATCTGACTGGCGCCGCCTGTGGGGCAACGACAGCCTGCCGTTCTACTTTGTTCAGCTGGCGGCATATCTTAAGCCCGTGCAGGTGCAGCCCGACTCTGAGTGGGCGGCGCTGCGGCAGGCACAGGCAGGCGCGCTGAGCCTTGACGGCACGGCCATGGTGGTTACGACAGACATAGGCGACAGCACCGACATACATCCAAAGAACAAGCAGGAGGTGGCGCGCAGGCTGTCGCTCGTGGCCCTCCGGCGCGCCTACGGCTTCAGCGACATAACCGACAGGGCGCCCGCCCTGAGCAACTGCGAGATAAAGGGCAGCGAGGCCGTGCTGAGGTTTGACGGCGACGTGGTTACCAGGGGCGAGGCTCCGCGAGGCTTCATCGTGCTGACCGACAAGGGGCAGTGGGCTGCGCCCGAAGCCGTGAAGACCGACGCGCGCACCATAAGGATAACCGCAGGCGGAAACATAGTGGCCGTGAGATACAACTGGGCCGACTATCCCTGCGGCAACCTGTTCGGGCCGACGGGGCTGCCCGTGGCTCTGTTTGAGGCAGGCT
Source organism: uncultured bacterium (assembly GCA_905214625.1). Classification (GTDB taxonomy): domain Bacteria; phylum Bacteroidota; class Bacteroidia; order Bacteroidales; family Bacteroidaceae; genus Prevotella. Next base: position 3,167 of record CAJMMQ010000016.1, on the reverse strand, counting down.
CACGCTGACCATGTGGCCCTGTGCACAGGAAAATCAGGACATTAAGGACATAAATATTTTTAACTAATAAAACACAGTAAAGACATGAAAATCGTAACAAAACTATTCGTGGCACTTGGCCTGCTGGCATTTGTCTGCAAGGCCGGCGCCAAAGAACAGATTGTGGTAGAGACCGGCAGCACGAGCCTCGTGTTCACCGTGGGCGACAACGGCCGGCTGTACCAGAGCTACTTCGGCAAGCGCCTTACGGACAAGAGCGAGTATGCCATGCTGCCGCAGGGCAAGGAGGCATACATGACACACGGCATGGAAGACTACTTTGAGCCTGCGCTCCACATAACGCGCTCTGACGGCAACCCGTCGACGCTGCTGAAATACAAGAGGCACGAGACAAAGGCATGCGACGGCGGCACGGAGACCGTGATATATCTTGCCGACCCCGTGTATGCCGACGAGGTGGCAATGCACTTTGTGGCCTACGCCAAGGAAGACGTGTTTAAGGCGTGGACCGAGATATTCAACAGGGAGAAGTCGGCCATAACGCTCGAGAAGTATGCCTCGTCGATGCTCCACATGTATGCGCCGAAATATTACCTGACACAGTATAACGGCGACTGGGCCACCGAGGCGGGCAGCCACACGCAGGAGCTTTACTTCGGCAAGAAGGTGATAGACACCAAGCTGGGAGCGCGCGCCGACATGTTCTGCCAGCCCTTCTTCCAGCTGTCGCTCGGCAGCAAGGCCACTGAGAGAGAGGGCGAGGTGCTGGTGGGCACGCTGGCATGGACGGGCAACTTCAGGTTTACGTTCGAGGTTGACAATCTTGGCGGCCTGCGCGTGATAAGCGGCATCAACCCCTATGCGTCGCAGTACACCGTGGCAAAGAACAAGAGCTTCAGGACTCCTGAGTTTATCTTCACCCTGAGCCAGAGCGGAACAGGACACGCCAGCCGCAACCTGCACGACTGGGCGCGCAAGTATCAGATAAAGGACGGACAGGGCGACCGCATGACGCTGCTGAACAACTGGGAGGCTACTTACTTCGACTTCGATGAGAACAAGCTGCTCTCGCTCATCGGCGAGGCCAAGGAGCTGGGCGTTGACATGTTCCTGCTCGACGACGGATGGTTCGGCAACAAATACAAGCGCCACAGCGACACGCAGGCACTGGGCGACTGGGAGGTTACGGCCGACAAGCTGCCCAACGGCATAGGACGACTGACGGAGGAGGCCAAGAAGCAGGGCGTGAAGTTCGGCCTGTGGATAGAGCCTGAGATGGTTAGCCCCAAGTCGGAGCTGTATGAGAAGCACAAGGACTGGGTGATAACGCTGCCCAACCGCGAGGAGTATTACTTCAGAAACCAGCTCGTGCTCGACCTGTCTAACCCCAAGGTGCAGGACTATGTGTTCGGCGTGGTGGACGGACTGATGACGAAATATCCCGACATAGCCTACTTCAAGTGGGACTGCAACAGCCCGATAACCAACATCTACTCTAACTACGAGAAGATGAAGCAGACACACCTTTATGTTGACTACGTGCGCGGACTCTACAACGTGCTGGAGCGCATCAAGGCAAAATATCCCGACCTGCCCATGATGCTGTGCTCGGGCGGAGGCGGACGCACCGACTATGAGGCGCTGAAATATTTTGTAGAGATGTGGCCGAGCGACAACACCGACCCCGTGGAGCGCATCTTCATACAGTGGGGCTACTCGCAGGTGTTCCCTGCCAAGGTGCAGTGTGCCCACGTAACTACTTGGAACAAGGCGGCAAGCATAAAGTTCAGGGTGAACGTGGCCATGATGGGCAAGATGGGCTTCGACATCAACCTGCACGACATTTCGGCAGGAGAGCTGGCTTACTGCAAGCAGTCGATAGCCGACTTCAACAGGCTGAAACCCGTGATACTTGACGGCGACCAGTATCGCCTCGTGTCGCCATACGAGGGCAACCACACCTCTACGATGTATGTCAGCAAGGACAAGGCCAGCGCCGTGGTGTTTGCCTTCGACATATTCCCGCGCTACAGCGAGAAGCTCTACAACGTGGTGATGGAAGGTCTCGACGCTTCGAAGAAGTATGACGTGCGTGAGATTAACCGTGCCGACGGCTCGCAGGGCGAGGTGAAGACCTACTCGGGCGAGTATCTCATGACCGTTGGACTGCCGCTCTTCAGCGCGCAGAAGCTGAGCAGCCGCGTGTATGAGCTGAAGGCAGAATAATGCTAAGAGTTAATATAAAGACCGTGGCGTGTGCATATAAACTGGACACCGGGAAAAGTTGCATGTTGCAATAAGTAAGCATAAAAGAACCCTTTCAAACTCTATTTCGGAGCGATGGCAGGGTTCTTTTATTATATGTGAATGTGGTTGACTTGCAGGTTATAAGTTTGACTTTATAAAACTCAAATTGGCAAAAAGTAAAAGAATTTATCTTAAACAGAATGACAGATTTGGGTTTAATAATGTTTTTCGTATGTGTAATAATACATGTTTTCAAACAAATTGCGTATATTTGCATAATATAGTATGTGGCTCGGCAGTGCAAAATTCATAAAAACATGTTTTTTTGATTTGCTCTTGCCTTTCGCTATATTCGTATAGCGGATTGGCAGCAGGCCGTTCATTCAGATAACCATCATATTAAAGGAGAAACGAAAGGATGAAATACCCAATTGGAATACAGAGCTTCGACCGGATAATAGAAGACGGCTATGTGTATGTGGATAAGACGGACATGATTTACGACCTTACCCATGAGGGCGGAATATATTTTCTGAGCCGTCCGCGCCGCTTCGGCAAGAGTCTGCTTGTGTCTACGCTGAAAAACTATTACCTTGGCCGCAAGGATCTTTTCAAGGGTCTCGCCATCGACGGCATGGAGAAAGAATGGAACGTTTATCCTGTGTTCCACGTTGACTTCAACGGCGGCAACTTCACCAACGCCGGCGAACTTGAAAAGAAGTTAAACTTCTGTCTGTCGGAATGGGAGCGTAGTTATGGTATTCCTGTTCGTCAGAATGAGCTTGGTTACGGCGACCGTTTTGTAGAGATACTCCGCGCCGCCCACACAAAGACAGGCCGCCGCGCCGTTGTCTTGATAGATGAGTACGACAAGCCTATACTCGACGTTTTGGACATGAGCCGCGAGCTTGAAGACCGCC
>CAJMMQ010000015.1 GCA_905214625.1 uncultured bacterium | reverse complement strand
TTTTGTCGCTTTGCAAGCAAAATCCCACTAAACCCTATAGGTTGCGGATTTGAGGTAGAATATGAATTATAAGCAATTTGAAGATAATCTTTTTGCAGAATGGCGTAAGCGTTCTGTTGCTAATGGCGATGGTAACGAACTCGCATCTGACGGACTGCTTTATCGAGGCAGGTTTGTCTATAATAACGGCTACTGGAGCCGTGAACCGGGTAATGAGGATGTTATATGGGAGCGTGCCAAGAGGCGTGTGTTGATACTTACTAAAGACCTTAATGATGAGGAAGCATGGGACATACGTGCTGAGACTGGCCGCAACAACTTCTCTGGCGAAAATAATGTCGTGGTTTCAGCGCCATTCTACAAGAATCTCATGCGTTGGGTTTACGGATTGCTGACTATTGACGCCAACGGTCATGCAAAGTCGTTTGCCGAAATAGACAGCCAAGACGTTTATCAGCCCTTTTACGACCAGGCACCCGTTGCCCGTGTAAACTGCAAGAAGCAAGTAGGTACAAGCAGTATTGAAACTTCTTTGTTAAAGTCGTATATGGAGCGTTATAAAGACTTGCTGGTGAAACAGATTTCTGCTTATGATGCAAACATACTTTTGTGTTGTGGCGCTTCTGGGGCAATAAAGGATTTTGTCGCAGAGAATTATCTTACAGACTTGGTAAAACTGAACAACTGGGTATATTATTCGCCACGAACCCATAAGATGGTTATTGACAGTTGGCATCCAACCTATATGGGCGATACGCACGAAAAGATGTATTCTGACATGATGTCGGGCGTTGAGGACGCGTGGAACAGAATAAAACTTTGAATAATATGATTCATATCGTTACTATATTTGCCTGCCGGTATTTTTGATTGTATGTTATTAGAGTATATTTAATTTCCTATTTTCAAGAATATCGGCAGACATTTTTTATGTTATGCCAAAATATTTTTAGTTCTGCAACGTTTTGGCATAAGAGACTTCTACTTTTGCATCTGAAAACAATAATATGGGGCTGAAAAGATTGACATAAAAGCCTTTCCCGTATGATAAATAAGGGGCAGACATCAGTCAGACAGTCTATAATAGATTTGAAAATAAAAAACAGAAAGGATGCAAAATATGGAACGATTGAAAGTAAAAACTGAAACGAACGAGCAGACAGAGAAGAAAGAAAAGCTGACATTGATGACGGCCATGGATAATATCGTGAAACTCTCTGAAGGGTCAAACCTGAGCGATAAATTTTATGAGAAAGCAAAACGTTATATCAATTATGTGTGCCGTAAATTGTCCGTGAACAAAGTACAGGCCGTGCTGTTGTCTCTGTTTGTAGACAACTGCGACAGAAATATCGAACTCCGAACTTTGGCTGAATATCTGGAATGCCGTATGGTAAGGATGATAAACTACAGCACTGAGATTGACGGACTTTTAAAAAGAAAGATGATACGCACAAAAAACAGATGCGGCGAAACAACATACGCCATGGGGCCTGGTGTGATAGATGCGTTTAAGCATAATGAGGCATTTGTTCCGGTTGAGCCTAAGCCTCTTACTTGCGATGAGTTGTTTTGTGAGATGTATAGTCTGTTTGAATCTCGTGTTTATGATTATTTGTCGTATGAAGAATTTATTTCAGAGTTGTTCAGTTTGCTTGAAACAAACAAAAATCTCGAGTTTGTGAAGCAGTTGCGTACCTATAAACTTATCTGTGACCATACAGTTGATGACGAAGGCATAATGTTTGTTTTCTGGGCAAGTCGTTTAGTTTGTGACAACGATTACAACCTGGACACGCAAGGTTTTGGAGGCTTATTCAAGAATAGGGCTATTGCAAATAAGCTGAAGGGTAAGCTCTCTCGAGGCGAAAGCATGTTGCAAAAGAACGGACTGATTCAATTCTGTAATGAGGACGGATTGGCCAACCACGAGAAATATAACCTGACGGTAAAGGCTAAACAGGAGTTTCTGTCAGAGCTGAACATGAAATTGAGCGCTACGACCAGATTCAAAGAGCTGATAAAGCATGAAGACATAACTGAGTGTAAGATGTACTATAACAAACGCGAAAGCCGTCAAGTCGAACAGCTGAAAGAGTTGCTCACCGAAGAAAGATACACTAAAGTGTGCAACGAATTAAAGAAAGCAGGCATGCGCTCAGGCTTTACATGCTTGTTTTACGGCACACCTGGAACGGGAAAGACTGAAACTGTTATGCAGCTGGCAAAGGCAACACACCGTGATGTGATACAGGTGAATTATGCCGAACTGAAAAGTTGCTGGGTTGGCGAGAGCGAAAAAAATGTGAAAAACCTTTTTGACCGTTACCGCGCGTTGGTAAACTCCTCAGATATAACACCAATCCTGCTTTTTAATGAGGCCGACGCTCTGATTGGCATCAGGCAGAAAGGTGCCGACCGGGCTGTGGAAAAGATGGAGAACTCTATACAGAACATAATTCTTCAGGAGCTTGAACTGCTTGAGGGCATATTCATAGCCACGACAAATCTTACGGAGAATTTGGACAAAGCCTTTGAGCGCCGCTTCCTCTATAAGATAGAGTTCGAAAAGCCGAGCATTGTGGCACGATGCGGCATCTGGAAGAGCATGATACCTGTAATCAGCGACGAAGATGTATGCTATCTGGCTATGCATTACGATTTCAGCGGCGGACAGATTGAAAACGTTGCGCGCAAGCATGCCATCGACCTCATCCTCTATGGCAAGGAGAAAATGAGTCTGGAATATATAAAGGAAAAATGTGACGAGGAACTGATATACAAAAATCCGAGGCCGAGAGTAGGATTCATTAGTGATGCAGGAGTGTCCCGAAAGACCTCGTAATTCAAAATAGAACGTTTAAATAAAAAATAAAATATGACACAAGATCTTTTTGACAAATACATCTGGCTGGTTGATACAATCTACCGTGCGCAGCGCATAACCTTCGAGGAGATAAACGAGCGGTGGCTGCGCTCGCAGCTCAGCGAAGGCATGGACCTGCCTCTGCGCACATTTCACAACTGGCGCAAGGCCATAGAGAAAGTGTTTGACGTGAACATTGAATGTGACCGCCGGCACGGCTACTATTATTACATCGAGAATGCCGAGGACATGGAGCGGGGCGGCATACGCAACTGGCTGTTAAACACGTTTGCGGTGAACAATCTTATAAATGAGAGCCATCACCTGAAGCGGCGCATATTGTTTGAGGAAATACCGTCGGGACGGGAGTATCTCGCACCGGTAATTGAGGCGATGCGCGACAGCCTGAAGATAGAGATAAGTCATAAGGGATACTTTGACGACGAGGCTAAGGAATATACCATAAGTCCTTATTGTGTCAAGGTGTTCAGGCAGCGGTGGTATGTCGTTGGATTTTGCGACGAGCGCAATGCCGTCAGGACATTCTCGCTCGACAGGATATTAAGGCTTGACACCACCGACAATAAGTTTGCCTATCCAAAGGACTTCTACCCGGAAACCTGGTTTGCGTGCTGTTTCGGCATAATTACCGAGGATATAGAGCCGGAGCGTGTGCGCATTAAGGTTTATGGTCGTCAGCGAATGTATCTGCGTTCGCTGAAGTTACACTCTTCACAGACAGAAACAGAAACTTATTCGGACTATTCGGTTTTTGAATATTACATCAAGCCGACATTCGATTTCAGACAAGAACTGCTTTCACGCGGCGGAGCCGTAGAGGTGTTGTCGCCAGAATGGTTCCGCAACGAGATGGCTGACGAGGTGGCAGATATGGCAGTAGCCTACGGGCTTAAGAATAAATGACATGCGATGAAAACATAAAAGTATGAACGCTCATGGACATCATGTGGCGTTCATACTTTCTTTTTATATTCAAAATTAAAGCATTATTCAGGGCTTCCCTGGTTTATATCATTTTAGGTTTTGGGGTTTATGTCATTTTAGGTCTGGAATTTATGTTTTATAAGAAACCGACAATTTTGAACTTAAATGCTCCGTTAGAAGTAATTTTCTCGTAAACCACTCCGCCGAAGGCGTAGACTATTCTGCCGTGAGGACGCTTAACCGTTACGTAGCCGGTGGGCAGGCTTGGCACAATCATTCCGATTGACGGCTTTACCACTACGTATGTGCCGCCTCTGTCGCAGTAATAACGTCCGTGCGAATAGATATACGGCCTGTGGTTATGGTGTATCACCACTCCCGGCGGCCGTCCGTGTGGCGGCGCAGGTCGCTTTTTGTGATGCGGTTTTTTATGTGGCGGTGCCTTGTGGTGAGGTTTCTTGTGGTGTTTCGGTTTTGGCTGAGTTACGTATGATGTCTCAGTCAGAGTCGAAGCTCCTGTTGTAGCGCATGTGAGCGTCAGAAGCATTAGCAGCGGTAACAGTCTGAATATTCTCATAGCGTTGTCTCCTTATTGTTTTGTTGTTATTGTTCTTTTTATTTTCAGCTTGCCTTTGTTACGTATATTGTCGTCTTGGGCATTGCTTTCATTTATTTTTCTGTTGCAAAGATAGGCATTAAATATCTGCCAACAGAATTGTTATCCCTACAAAAGGTTAGGGATTTCCCTAATGTTGATATAGATTACGGCATGTCTGCAAATGACAGCATTTGGTTAGAATGATGCGCAAAATGATATTTCGGATTTGTCGGGATTTTAGGATGAAATAGAAAAACATGTGAGGAAAAAAGCCTTGTGATGATAAAGAATATTTACAAAACATGAAAAACGGTATGGTTTTGCATCGTAAACGGGCTTGTTATTACTAAAAAGTGGCCGCTTTTTTAGTGCCAAAACGGCTGTTTTTGAGTCTGTTTCGATGCCTTTTTCAGGCTTTTTGTGCCTGATTTTATTGCACACAACACTGTAGATTCTCTGTAAAATGCTGTTGCTTGTGCAGTTGCGTTTGCACACGTATTTCAGCGTATTTGCGTACAAAATATTTTAATTTTGAAATAATGCGATTCTGGAGCGTCAAGGTTTTTCAGATAGTAAGGATATATAAAGAAATTGCAGCAAAGTGAAAAATACATCTTTGCTGCAATTTCTTTGTATTTGTCGCGGTGATGGCATTGCGCCTGCATGCCGCTTTTACCTTCTTTTTTTGTTGAGGCTATACCAGGAACATTACCAGCACCTGGGCTATGACCACACGCACGAACATGCCCAGCGGATAGACTGACGTGTAGCTTATTGAGGCTGAGTCGCCTTTCAGTGTGTCGTTAGCGTAGCTTAGGGCCATGGGGTTGGCCATTGAGCCGCACAGTATGCCGCATATAGTGCCGAAGTCGTATTTGTGCGTGAGCAGTGCTGCTGCTCCTATTATCAGCACCGGCACCACGGTGAGTGCGAAGCCTATGCCTATCCACAGCAGGCCTTCGGGGCGCACCACGGTCTCGAAGAACTGATAACCGGCCTCAAGGCCGAGGCAGGCAAGGTAGAGCGACAGGCCAAGCTTGCGCAGCATAAGCGAGGCCGACGGCGTGGTGTAGCTGATAAAGTGAGCGCGCGGGCCGAGCGAGCCTACGAGTATGCCTACGACAATAGGGCCGCCGGCAAGGCCTAAGCGCACTGGCGCACTCATGCCCGGCAGGTTCAGCGGTATCGTGCCTATGGCCAAGCCGAGCATTATGCCAAGGAATATGGCCGCAAGGTTAGGCTCGTTAAGTGTCTGCACGGCATTGCCGAGGAAGCCCTCCACGTGGTTTATGTCCTCGGGTGCGCCTACCACGGTCAGCCTGTCGCCGTATTGCAGGCGTATGTCGTCGGTGGCGAGCAGCTTTATGTCGCCCCTTAGTATGCGGCTGACGTTCACCCCGTAGGTGTCACGCAGGTGCAGCTGTCCGAGGTGCTTGCCGTTGAGCACACGGCTCGATATTACTATTATGCGGCTCTCAACGTGTGCGTCGATTGCGTTCCAGTCAATCTTCTTCCTGTTCCAGTCCGTCTCAATCTTCTTTCCCAATAGTATTTCTATCGAAGGAATCTCATCGGCTGTGGTTACAACGAGCACATTGTCGTTTATGCGCAGCTGCGTGTTGGCCAGCGGCATTATCACTTCGCCGTCGCGCCAGATGCGTGACACTATAAACTTGATGTGCGATTTTTGTGAAATCTGTGCAAGCGTCTTGCCCTCGAGTGCCGGGTTTATCACCACAAACTGCGCCACGTATGTGTTGTCTTCCTCCATCGTTATGCGCGGCTCAAGGTCGGCCGGCTTTACCAGCAGCTTTCTGATTAGTATCATTGCCAGTATCACGCCCACCACGCCCAGCGGATAAGTAACGGCGCAGCCAAGTGCAGCCCCTCCGCTCTGAAGTCCGGCGGCCTCAAGGGCCTGTTGTGCGGCTCCCAGTGCGGGCGTGTTGGTAGTTGCTCCGCACAGAATGCCCACCATGTCGGGCAGACTTACCGGCAGGACAAGGCACAGGCCGAGGGCCATGACGGTGCCTATGGCTATGACACCCAGGCTCCACAGGTTGGCGGCAATGCCCTCGTGGCGCATAAGCCCGAAGAAGTTAGGCCCCACGTAGAGTCCGAGAGTATAAACAAACACTGTAAGTCCGAACGTCTCGGCAAAGTTGAGCATACTCTGGTCGGCGCTCAGCTGGAAGTGGCCGGCCACGATGCCTACGAAAAACACAAAGGCCACGCCGAGCGATATGCCTTTAATGTGAATTTTGCCAAGGGCAAGTCCGGCCGCTATTATCAGCGACAGCAGCACCATGGTCTGCAGGGCAGAGTGGGTGGTGAATAGTCCGTTAATCCATTCCATGTTATTATAGGGAATTTTTTTTCTACCTTAAAAATGTATGTGCGGTGCAAAAGTACAAAACAAATTTAATAAGCCGACGCATAATCACGATAAAAAGATGTTTCGTTACGGCTTATTGTCATTTAGCTCTGTTTTTGTCCTGTGGCACTGTATTTATCCTGATTCTTGCCGACTCCGCTAAGCCATAGTCCGCCGAAGGTTATAAGGCCGTTGAGCAGCAGCAGTTCGTAGCCGAATTTATATCCCGTTGCCGCCGGCACTATGTAGTTGGCCGCAAGGCATATCAGCGGCGATGCCACGGCAATATACGGCGCGGCTTTGTCGGCCACGGGCCTTTTTGTGAGCAGGCCGAAGGCAAACAGTCCGAGCAGCGGGCCGTAGGTGTATGAGCACAGGATGAATATGGCATCGATGACGCTTGTTGAGTTTATCATCCTGAACAGGAGTATGAACACAGCGAAGATTACTGCTATGGCCACATGTACGCGCCGGCGCAGGCTGATGTCGGCGGGCTGCTCCTTAATGTCGACGCAATAGCTGGTGGTGAGGGCCGTCAGCGAGGAGTCTACGGTGCTGGCCGAGGCGGCCACTATGCCTATGATGAACAGCACCACGACGGCCGGCCCAAGCTCGCCCGTGGCTGCAAACATTGGCAGCAGCTCGTCGGGGCTGTCGGGCAGGGGCATACCTTTGCGCCCGGCAAGCATCATGAGCAGCACCCCAAGGCTCAGAAAAAGAAGATTTACGGGTACAAATGCAAAGCCGTAAGTGCACATGTCCTTGCGTGCTTCAGCAAGAGTCTTGCATGTAAGGTTCTTCTGCATCATGTTCTGGTTAAGTCCGGTCATCACGATCACAATGAACGCTCCGCTGACAAGCTGTTTCCAGAAATTCTGGGTAGAAATCCAGTCGCTGAACACAAACATGCGGCTGTGGCTGTCGGCTGCCACAGCCCTTGCAGCCTCGCCTATGCTCATGTCGAGCTCTCCGGCCACTTCTGTTATTATCAGCACCAGCGCGCCCAGCATGCACACCGTCTGTACGGTGTCGGTCCATACGAGCGTCTTTATTCCGCCCTTGTGCGTGTAGAGCCATATAAGGAACATCAGTACGGGCACGGTTACGGCAAAGGGCACATCGTAGGCATCGAGCACAAAGCGCTGCAGGATGATGCACACAACGTAGAATTTTACAGCTACGGCCGTAAGGTCAGACAGGATGAAGAAGGCAGACCCTGTCTTGTACGACCGCGGCCCGAGCCGCCCGCGCAGGTACGAATAGATGGTGGTAAGATTGAGCCTGTAATATACGGGCAGCAGGATGAAGGCTATGGCAAAATATCCCAGTATGAATCCGATGCACGTCTGCATGTAGGTCATGTCCATGCGCATCACCATGCCCGGCACAGAAACGAAGCTGGCACCCGACACCGATGCGCCTATCATGCCGAAGGCAACCATATACCATGGCGATTTGCGGTTGGCGCGGTAGAATGTCTCGTTGTCGGCCTTGCGCGACGTTAGGCGGCTTATGCCGAAAAGAACGGCAAAATAAACTATTACTGTTGTGAGAATAAGCATGGTGCAAAGGTAGTGTTTTTTTGTAAAGGACAATGAGGCGTAATAGTTTTATTTGTTGCTTTTTGTCATTAAAAACCTTCACATCTTACTTTTTGTCGTTATATAATAAGGTGTAAAAGCATATTGTAACTTATTTGAGTAAAATATTTGAAAATATTTTATTTTTAATCAGAAAATATATTAAATTTGCACTCAATACATACTATAAGTAACAAACAGAAATAAAAGTGCTGAAAATGACGAAGCAAAAAAGATTTATACTACAAGAAAAAGAGATACCCACACAGTGGTACAACATACAGGCAGACATGGTAAACAAACCGCTGCCTCCCCTTAATCCGGCAACGAAAGAAGCCCTGAAGGCAGAAGACCTCTTTCCAGTGTTCTGTGAAGAATGTTGCAGGCAGGAGTTTGATCAGGAGCATGCGTGGATAGACATTCCCGAAGAGGTGCTCGACATGTATAAGTATTACCGCTCTACGCCGCTGGTGCGCGCCTACGCCCTTGAGAAGGCATTAGACACTCCGGCACATATATATTTTAAGAACGAGAGCGTTAATCCTCTTGGCAGTCATAAGATAAATTCGGCTCTTGCGCAGTGCTACTACTGCAAGCAGGAAGGCACAACCAACGTTACAACCGAAACCGGAGCAGGGCAGTGGGGCGCGGCTTTGAGCTATGCCGCAAAGGTGTTCGGCCTTGAGGCTGCCGTGTATCAGGTAAAGATAAGCCTTAGGCAGAAACCCTACCGCAGCATACTGATGCGCACGTTCGGTGCAGAGGTGACGGGGTCGCCGTCAATGTCGACACGTGCCGGAAAGGATATCATAACCCGCGACCCAATGCATCAGGGATCGCTCGGAACAGCAATATCAGAGGCCATAGAGCTGGCCACCACTACGCCGCATTGTAAATACACGCTCGGCTCGGTGCTTAATCATGTGGCGCTCCATCAGACGGTTATCGGGCTTGAGGCTGAGAAACAGATGGAGATGGCAGACGAATATCCCGACATGGTTATTGCGTGCTTTGGCGGTGGCTCAAACTTCGGCGGAATAGCGTTTCCGTTTATGCGCCATAATATAAAAGAAGGAAAGACCACGGAATTTATCGCCGCCGAGCCGGCAAGCTGTCCTAAGCTTACCCGTGGAGTGTTTCAGTATGATTTTGGCGACGAGGCAGGCTATACGCCGCTGTTGCCCATGTTTACGCTCGGTCACGACTTCAAGCCGGCCAACATTCATGCCGGCGGACTGCGTTATCATGGTGCGGGCGTGATAGTGTCGCAGCTGTTGAAAGACGGTATGATGCGCGGTGTTGACATTCCACAGCTTGAGTCGTTCGATGCCGGTATGCTCTTTGCCCGCACCGAGGGCATTGTGCCCGCTCCTGAGAGCTGCCATGCAATAGCGGCAACCATACGTGAGGCCGTAAAGTGCAAGGAGAGTGGAGAGCAGAAGGTTATATTGTTTAACCTTAGCGGCCACGGCCTAATAGACATGACGGCTTATGACCAGTATCTCAACGGAGACCTGATTAATTATTCGTTATCGGACGAAGACATTAAGAAAAACATAAGCACGCTCGATGCCATTGTGTGACATCATGCTCGCTTGGGTGTGTTATGGTAGCTGTTAATACACATTTTTGTTACGAAAAGATAGTTGGTTAAATGAAACATTTATAATATGATTGAACAGAATATATAGACTCGGTTGATGGATGTTATGACAAGGTTGAAAATTATTGGGAATAAATTGTGTATAGCCGAATTTGCAGTGATGCAAACGGTGAAAGTGTCTTTATATTCAGTTGTAGTAAAGAGGGGTATGCGATAAAAGCGTTGAAGATGTGAAAGATGCAGATAAAAACAAAAACACGGATTTACCATACAATGTAATTTTACTCATAGTCACGCATCTGCATTTGTGTTGTAATCACGTTTTTGTATACTCTCTTTACAATGATAATAAATGGAAATGATTGATTTTCAGACGTAACGCCGGCTCAAATCTGCATCAGATTTGAGCCGATTTTATTTTTCCGGATGATGTTTTATATATTGAAGATAATTTAGAGCCATATCAAGCTCAGATTTTTATAGATATGGCTCTTATCATATTGGAATGGTGTTATCGTTTATTTTAGTCCCCATGCTTTGAGGGCTATGCTGCTTTCAACTTTATTCTCAGTTTCATCAGGCAGATTGCAGAAGAAGTCGATGCCTGTAAGCTCTTCGAGCCGGTCTATCGTAACGGCATATAGCGAGAGCGGGTCGTCTGTACGCCACTCGTTTTTCTTCTGTTCGGCCCAGAATCCGATGGCTCTATAGCCCTCGCTGTTTTTAAGAAGACAGGCCATGAAGAAATATTTTGGTACGATGAGTTTGCCCTGTATTCTTGAAATTATCTGGTCTTCGTTGTCTATTGTTCCCCCCTTGCATACGTAGAGCGTGTCTGTTTTCGCCCGTGGTGTCCATGTGCGCACTTGGTCTTCCATCCTAACCCAAAGACCTTCGCCTTGATCCTGCCCGCTGTTTGAATAGCCGTTGAACTTATGATACTGCGGCTGCATGTTGGTCAAGTAGAAAGTCTGGTAATTGGCGTCGTATGAATATTTTCTGTCGGCATTGGGGCAGATATGCCCATGCTCATATCCGGAGCCATAAAAATAGTCGGTTGCCCAATAATATTCTGAATCGAGGTTGGGGTCGTTATGATAGCTGTCTGTCACGCGACTATAATTTCCGGTGTAGCCTTGGTGCATCTGATAACATGACCAACGTTGTGATTTTTTTGTGCAGTCCCACTCAACGCAATAGTTTATTTCGTCTTTGTCATATTGTTTATAGCCTTTTGTCCTGTAAATGAGAACAATACTGCTGCCACCTTTCAGACGCGGAAATTCAAGTCGGGTTACAGCTGCGTCAGTTGTTACTTCATTTTTATTAAGGTTGATTTCTTCTTTTTCGCTCTCTTCGTTATCGTTATCGTCATTGCTGCATGAGGTACCCAGCAGAATAAATGACGGCAGAATAATTATGGATTTGAGCAGAAAGACTTTGTTGAAAATATTTTTTACAGACATAATTTAATAATAACAATGATTGGTATGATGAAGAACATTCCGTATGAACCTGCGAGAAAAGGTTGCGGAATGAGTAGACACATCCGTAGACAAAAAGTGCGCTTAAACGTATATGCAACTACGCCCAAACGCACTTTGTATGTTAATCGAAATATGGTAATCTATTATTTGCGAGCTTTACCATAGCGGCTCATGAACTTGTCTACGCGACCAGCTGAGTCAACGAGCTTGCTCTTACCAGTATAGAACGGGTGAGAGGTGTTTGAAATTTCGACTTTTACCACCGGGTAAGTTTCGCCTTCAAATTCTACTGTCTCTGTAGTCTTGCATGTAGAACGTGTAAGGAACATATCGCCGTTGGACATATCCTTAAATACGACGGGGCGATAGTTTTCTGGATGAATACCTTTTTTCATTTTGTTCTTAAATATTGTTGTTAAAAATATAATTACACATTACAGGCTGCAAAAATACGAAGATTTCTGCAGCCTGCCAAATGTTTTGGTAAGATTTTTATTATTATTTTATAATGACTGTTCCTCCCATGCTCAGGGTGAAGTCGTCAATGAGGACATCTCCACCAGGATTCTTAGAGTTCATAATCACTACGCAATATGTTCCGTCTGCGTCAATAGTAAAGGTGTGTGTAACTTTTACCCATTCGCTGCTTGTAATGTCATTTGTGTAGTCGCCATAGAAATAGTTGCCTACTTTTCCGTCTGTAACAGGTACGTATCCTGGACGTACTGACGCTCCGGTTGATGTGGCAGCCTTAGCGTAGAATGTCATTGTGTATTCACCAGCTTTGAGTTCTATCTCCTTGTATGATATACGCTTGTTGTATTTTGAATCTCCGGCAACTTTTACTGAGTATGAACCGCTGTGTGCATCTGTACTCATAGAGAGTGTGGCATTTCCGGCTGTAGATGTTGTCGACCAGTTGTTGGGAAGACCTGACACCCATGTCTCAAAGTCGCCGTTGGGAGCTGTAATATCGCCTGTGTCTCCGCCCGGCTGCTCTTCTACTGAACCGTCCTTTACAGAAAGTTTCTTAACTTCCCATGTTGATGACTGCTGGTCGTTGCATGTATGGCGCAGTGCTATAACAACCTTGCTTCCAATATACTCAGCAGGAATGTTGACGCTCTTTTCCATAAATGTGAAGCTTGTGCCTAAGCCATTTGTGTCATATTCGAGCATCTTCCATGTTGCTGTCTTTACGTCACCGTTGTAATCTTTGCTTATCACGATAGAGTTGTTGGCGTTGATGTCACCTTTTTCATAGTTTATGGCATGATTAATGGTGATATATGCCTCTGTTGTGTTTGAAAGGTCGATTACGGGACTTACGAGATATGTAACACCTGCCTGGTTCTCTTTAGATCCGTCTCCGTTGAAGTCCTGAAATCCTGTAACCATAGCGCTTGAATAGTCGTTATACCATTTAAGGCTTCCGCTTGCAGACTGTGATGTAAATGAACCAAGTGATGAAGAGAAATCCTGGTCGATATATGTGCCGTCAGGAGTTTCGCTGCCGCCTTCTTCTGGTGCCTGGCCTTCCTGAACCTTGATGCTCTTAACCTCCCATGTAGACGACTGACTTTCTGTACATGTGTGGCGCAGCGCGATAATAACTTTGCTTCCCATGTATGATGCAGGGATGTTTACGCTTTTCTCACAGAAGTCGAAACCTGAGTTCAAACCGTCTGTATTGTAGCTTAACGGCTCCCATGTGGCTGTGTTTACGTCGCCTGAATAATCCTTGCTTATCAGGATAGTGTTGTTTGTATTGATGTCGCCTCGTTCGTAGTTAAGCGCATGGTTGATGGTTATGTATGCGTTTTCAACACCTGTGAGGTCGATTTCGGGGCCAACAAGATATGTAACTCCGGCCTGGTTCTCTTTCTGACCGTCGCCGTTGAAGTCCTGGAATCCTGTAACCATAGCGCTTGAATAGTCGTTGTACCATTTGAGCGAACCGCTTGCTGATACAGATGTAAAGCTGCCTAACGAGTTGGTGAAGCTTTGGTCGAGCAGTACGCCCTCAGGCAAAACTACCTCACCACCGCCGCCGGCGTTGGGATCGTCATAAGGAGCGGGAACGTCTTCGCAACTTGTGAATGAGAATGTTGCCATAGCAAGGGCAAGCACTGAAAATAATATCTTTTTCATAACTGTTGTTCTTTTATTGTTTTGTTAAATGTTTTTTATTCTGATATTTTGAAGTCTGAGTCAGAACGCATCAGTATCTGCCATGTGTTGCTGTAGCGTGTGAAGATACCTGTTATGTCAAGTTTTTCCTGTGGCATCACTGTTCCGGCAAAGTCGGCATATGTGCTTGAGCGTACTACGAATTCGTTTGAAGAGAAGCCTTCTATTGGACGGCTTACACCGTTGCCGCCGTCTTTCTCTGATTCAGGTGCAAAAGTCTTCACTCCGTCGGCATCTTTGAGTTTTACACCCTTTACTACCATGAGACGTCCGCAATTCTCCTTCATGTAGCTGGCGTCTTTTGCCTTGCTGATGTCAAACTCGAGAGTGTCTATCTTTGATGCGTCTGCTGCGCCCATAAGCTTGAAGTGCTGCTGCCATACGGTTTTGTTCATTCTGCTCGGGAATGTTCTTCCGCTTGCGTTGGTGTATGGCGTTCCGATTTGCGGCTGATAGCCGTAGGTTCCGATATAGAGGTCTTTCAGGTCTACAAGAATTTCCTGACCAACAGGCAGATAGCCGAAGAGCCCGCCCTGTGAGATGCAGATAAGTATGGCTCCGGTGCCGTCGTCAACGGCCACTTCGCTATAAATGTTTCCGCCAATGTCGTTTCCGGTTACGCGGGCTTTTATCTGCAGGTTGTCTGTTATGCGCGCCGTATCGTTCTGGTTGGCCAGAGTTGACGCATATTTAGCCTTGAGGTCGGCAATAGATATTACGTTTGTCTCCTGTATGTCGTTATTGCCGTAGGGTGCGGTTTCTCCGGTCGGGTCGTTCCAGTCTTCATCCATGCATGATGTTGCTGAAAGTCCCAGAACCAGCGTGAGCATTATCAGTTTTATATATTTAATTTTTTTCATTGTCTTTTGATTTTTTAGAATCTGTAAGTAATGTTCAGCATACCGTTAGTTCCGTAAGCATAGAACTTCATCGGGTTCTTTGAGAAGCGGTATGTGCGGATGTTTCCGGAGCTTGTGTAGTCGCTTCTGCTCTGCTCATATCCTCCTGTGCAAAGGTTCTGGTTGTTCAGTATGTTTGTAACCATGAGGTTGATTGAGAGTGAGCCTCGTTTAAGATAGATGCTTCGGCCGATAGAGCCGTCGAGCATAAATCCGCCGTGACCCTGTGCCTGCTCTAACGCAGATGCGCGCACGTTGCCTTCGTTGTCGTAGATGTCGCCTACAGCCTCCTGGCGTGCGTTGAGCGTGCTTTCGTATCTGTAGCAAGGAGCATAAGAGAGGTAAATGCGGTCGTAGTAGTTGCAGCTAAGGTCGAGGAACCATCCTCCGCTGTGATAGCTGAGTCCGAGGCTTGCCGCCGTGAGCGGTGTGCCTGAGTCGCGCATGCCCTTATTGTATACAATTTCGTCGGTATATAGCGCGCTTGTAGAGTTCATGTAGCGTACATGAGCATTGTTCTTGATTTTGGCGTCGCTGATTGTACCGATAAGTTTGATGTCGAATGAGCTTGTAACCTTGAATTTAAGACCTGCTTCTACTCCGTAATACTCTTTCTTCATGTCTGTCAGTGATACGTATGAGAATGAGTTGATATCGTCGAAATAGAAGTTCTGCCAGTCGGTTACATTTGTCAGATAGCTGTAGTATGCGTTGATGTTAGCGTGCAGCCATGATGTCTGTAGCTGGTATCCGATTTCAGTACTGAACACGCGCTCGTTTTTGAGGTTGAGCACAAAGTCGTTGTTGATTTCAGGAGATGCAAATGCGTTCTTAGCCTGTGGCGCGCGGTGCTCGTATGCTGCTCCGAAGGTCAGCGTATTGCCGCGTCCGAGGTTGAAACTTGTGCCGAGCTTAAAGCCTCCGTCGAGGAATTGTGCTGTCTTGCTCTTGCCGTAAGAGTTGTTGGCTGCCATACCGTTGCGCATTTTTCCGTCGCGCTGCATGCTTGTATATCCGAGCTTTGCGGCTATGGTATAGTGCAGCATGCCGAAGTTCTCGCTGTAGCTCGACCACAATTTGCCGTTGTTAACGAGCAGGTTGTAGTCGTAGCCGAATCTGTCGCCTTCTTTTACAATGCCGTTGCGGTTGTTTAGGTCATACTGTATTTCGTCGGCGTTGCGGTCGTATGTTCCCAGCGCATAAGTGTTTATATTGTGGTATGTAGTGGCTCCGAGCAGGTCTTCCATCGTCTGATAGTGCATGCCTTTGTTAGTTGATGCGATGATGCCCAAGTTGAACTGGCTGTTCTTGCTGAGCTGCTTGTTAAGTGTTGATGCCAGCGAGAATGTAAGCGCGTCGTTGTGCTTGGCCTGAATGTAGTACATGGCATCTGCTCCCTGTGCTGAAACCTGGTGATTAGAGTAGTAAAGGCGGTCCCAGTTTATCTGTCGGTTAGCCTTCGACGATGTCCAGTAGTTGTAAGCCGTGTTCCAGTCGGCCAGGCATTGTTCGGTACGGTTAGTAGCGTCAGTTTCGTCCCATACGTCGTAATAGCTGCTTGGCATGTTCTTCCAGTAGTTGGGGTGGGGGTTGTCGGCGTTGTTGTAGTTGAGCTTAGTGCTCTTGTACATGCTGTATTTTCCCATCAGCGAGGTTGTCAGCTTTGTCTCGTCGTCAATTTTCCAGTCCCAAGTCAGCAATGCCGTAGGAGCATAGTCGTTTACGATACGCGAGTTACGCTTCTTGCCGTTCTGATATCCCCAGTAAGGGTTGTAGTAGCGGTCGTTGGCCAGCCAGTACATCTCGTCGGTACCGGCGCCCTGCGATGCACGTTCCGTTGGGTTGCCCCATGTTACGAGTGAGAGTGAGTGTGAGCCGTCGCCGAACACTTTCTGCACACCGAGGAAATATGACAGCGAGTTATAGAAAGTGCCTTCAACATATCCCTCGTTGGCCCAGCGGTAAGTGATGTTGCCCGAGAAGGCCCATCCCTTGCTGTTCAGGCCGGTGTTGAATGTGTACATTCCGCGCAGCGTGTAGTTGCGGTTGGCTCCGCTCAGGGTCAGTCGGTGGCCTGTGGCCATTGCTGCGGGGCGGAAGTTGTAGTTGTTGGCCCCGCCCATTGACGGCATGGCGAAGTTGTTGCTCTCAAACGGCAGTGAGAATTCCATGTTGCGGGTTTGCTGGTTAAGTCCGCCCACGAGCGAATAGCGGAACTGTCCCGACTCTATGTCGTTCATCGGTACGCCGTTGATGTAAATGTCGTTGAATTTCTGGTCGAATGCACGGTAGCGGAAACGCATCGGCGAAAACAGATATCCAACCTCGCTTGCATAGATGTTTGAGTTAGAGTTCACTATGGTTACGTTTTGTGACATGTCATCGTCTTCGCCCAATTGTGCCTCCGTGAATGTGAATGCCGACTCACTTAAGACGGCACCCCTTTGCCCTATGGAATCGCTTTGCGCATGCAGCAAAGGCGTATAGCATAAGGCAATCACTGCTAATTTCAGCTTTTTTTGCATAATAATTGTCTTTGTTAATAAACTTTCGGCAAAGATAATTTTTTTTGGATAAACTCCAAAAATAAAATAAAAAATTATCTTTTTGTCAGTTCCTTTTTGCATTTTATTTAATGCAAGTGTAATAAATACACAGCCTTTAGATCTGTTTTTTTCTGTTTTTGTAGCTTTGTGTAACTTTAACTGTCTGTGTTCTTTCAGTTTGTTTTTTTGTTCTTTTTCGTACCGGCGTGTTTTTTTATGCTGTTTGAGATACCTGTAGGGTTATAATCTGTTGTTTCCAGCGTACAGCCTTTTGGCTTTTGCATTTATGTGGTTTTATGGCTGTTTTCTGAAATGCCATGTTTCAGCTTCTAAAATGACACCTTTTACATTGTGAAATGCCGTCTTTTGCGGTCTGAAAAGCCACCTTTTGCATGTCGGCTTTTAATACTCTGATTGTCAGTGTGTTATGTTTTACGGCCGGATTGCAGACATATAACATTTTTTTGCTGTATTTGTATGTGTGCTACTGTCTTGTGGTTATGTGCCGTTATGCCGTGTTGTTCGGCCTTTTCTTTTTCATTGATATGCTTGTGCGGTGAATAGTGTCATCATTGTTACTTGTTTTCTACAAAGTTGTTTCAAAATTCGGACAATCAAAAAAAATGTATTTAATTTTTTGAATTATCTTTAAGTTGCATTATCTTTGCAAAAATAAACACGCCTGTGTCGGCGCCGTGTCGCGCTGTGCGGTTGGTTGATGTTTTGTTTCCTTACATGAAAGAACAATGATTTTTATATTATGAAAAAATTAAGTCTGTTTATCGTTTTGTCTCTGTGGCTTGTAGCCGTGGGCAGTTTTGCACAGAAGAAATACTCAGTGTATGCCGTTGGTTTCTACAATCAGGAAAACCTTTTTGATACATGCCATGATGACGGCAAGAACGACTATGAGTATCTGCCAACCGGCTCGTCGCGATGGAACGGCCTCAAGTATTCTCACAAGTTGCGCAACATGGCAAAGGTGCTGGCCGACATGGGCACCGACGTGCTGCCTAACGTGGGATGTGCCGTCATAGGACTGTCGGAAGTTGAAAACGCCAATGTGCTTAACGACCTCACTGCGCAGGAACCTCTTCGCGCGCGTGGATATAAATATGTGCACATCGAAGGTCCCGACAGCCGAGGTATCGACTGTGCCATGCTCTATAATCCGGCCATGTTCACTGTCAAGAAGTCTGCGCTGCTGCCATACATACCCGATGAGACGATGTCTGCAAACTTCCGTACACGTGGATTCCTCACAGTTACCGGCGAGCTTGCAGGTGAGCCTGTTACGGTAATCGTGTGCCACTGGCCGAGCCGTTTTTCCGGTTCTTCATATCGTGAGAGGGCTGCACTGCTCGTTAAGAACATCAAAGACTCTCTCATAAACGAAAACCCGGCAATGAAGGTGCTCATTATGGGCGACATGAACGACGACCCTACCAACAAGAGCATGAAAGACGTGCTGGGAGCAAAGGCCGAAGTTAAGGACGTTAAAGACGGCGACATGTATAATCCTTGGTATAACATACTTGCCAAGCAGGGCACCGGAACGCTATCGTATCAAGGCTCATGGAATCTTTTCGACCAGATTGTCATGACGCCAAACCTTCTTAACCGTGACGGCAAGAAAGATTTCTCTACACTCAAGTTCTGGAAAAATCATATATTCCGCCGCGACTATCTGATAAACAATGAGGGTAAATATAAGGGCACTCCGAAACGGACCCATGCCGGAGGAGTATGGCTCGACGGATACAGCGACCACCTGCCCGTCGTGATTTATCTCGTAAAAGAACAGAAATGAGCGTGACAGAGGAACATCCGCTGAAGCCTTTTCTGCCAGAAAACACACGGTTGCTGATGCTCGGCAGTTTCCCGCCGGCACGCAACCGTTGGTGTATGGATTTCTTTTATCCCAACTTCATCAACGACATGTGGCGCATCTTCGGCCATATATTCTTTGGCGACAAACTCCATTTTGTCGACAGCAGCGCCAAGACATTCCGCCGCGAAGCCATAATTAGCTTTCTTAATGAAAAAGGTATCGGCCTCTATGACACGGCATGTAAGGTTTGCCGTACAAAGAATACGGCGTCAGACAAAGACCTGGAGATAGTTGAGGCTACCGACCTGAGTTCGCTGCTGGCTGCCATCCCAACATGCCGCGCGGTGATAACAACGGGACAAAAAGCCACAGACACCTTTGCCTCATATTTTGATATTAGGCAACCAAAGGTAGGCGAGAGCGTAGACTTTGATGCCGCCGGCCACAACCTTACGCTATACCGCATGCCGAGCAGCTCGCGCGCATATCCTATGAAGATAGAGCACAAGGCTGAATATTATGAAAAAGCCTTCAGACAACTTGAACTTATTTAAACAAAACGTTATTAACCATATAGCCGTAGTGCAGAGTATGCCTTGTTTTATATAGCGCAACTGCCTGCGGGTAAAAAACATATAAATATGACTGTTATTGGAATAGCAGGTGGAACTGGTTCAGGCAAGACCACCGTTGTGAGAAAGATAGCCGAGGCGCTGCCGCCGCATCATGTGGTTGTGGTTCCGCTCGACTCATATTATAACGACACGTCGCACATGACTGAAGAGGAGCGCCATGCCATAAACTTTGACCATCCCGACGCGTTCGACTGGAAATTGCTTATTAAGCAGGTTAACGAACTGCGAAGCGGACAGGCCGTGGAGCAGCCCACATACTCGTATATCAAGTGCAACAGGCTTGAAGAGACGCTGCATGTTGAACCGCGTCCGGTAATAATAATAGAAGGAATCATGACGCTGCTGAACAAAAAACTGCGTGACATGATGGACCTGAAGATATTTGTTGACACCGACTCGGACGAGCGACTGATACGCAACATACAGCGCGACGTGCTCGAGCGCGGGCGCACCGTAGACATGGTTATCACCCGTTATCTCGACGTGCTGAAGCCGATGCACGAGCAGTTTATTGAGCCTACAAAGAAATATGCTGACCTGATAATTCCGCAGGGAGGCGAGAATCACAAGGGCATAAGCATCCTGTGTAAATATATTGAAAGTCTTGTGAACGTTTAATGCCGCCTTTGCATGGCATAAATGCCATTAAACGCCATACTTTATAATAAGTCAAGCAAGGCTGCCGTGACAATGTCTGGCAGCCTTGCTTGTTATTAGTCTTTGTCCTTTATTGTCAGGTTTGACTCTATGCGCTTGCGCTCACGGTGAATCTTAAATGCGTTTACGCATTCTGTAGCGCCGTATAACAGCAGGCACCAGCCTATGACAAGCAGCGGCATCGATGCGGTTTCCATAGGCTTTATCAGCACAAGCAGTCCGGTAAGGAATATCACCGACGGGCATATCCAGAACCACAGAGGCACGCGGAACATTCTTTTGGCGTTGACCAAAACCATAAACTGATTTATTGCGCCAAGGATTATTATTGCTCCCAAAAGGTACATAAGTGATTTGACAAACAGTCCGGGCATTATTGTCAGAATCAGTCCGAGCAGCACGCTGCCTATTCCTACAATAGGGAATGTGGGCTTGCCCGTAACAATTAGTCTCCCCTGAGCGTCGTAAATTTCGGTGTCTGATGCGTGTGCCCTCGCGTTCAGATATACCGCACACGATATTGCTCCTGACACAAGGAACAGAAGTCCTATGGCAATTGTTATGCCTTTTACAGTGTTGTCGGGATTATTTATCAGCAAGATGCCGATAATTATTGCGCAGATAGCGCGAAAAACAGAGCTTTGCAATACTTTCATGTCTGTAGATTTTATTTGTATTATCTTTTATTTCTTGTCTTTACTGATTATCAGGTGCATACAGCAATTATGCCGCTTTTTACAAACTGTCGGTCATGTGGCGTCAGCCGGTAAGCCTTCGTCTCTTTATTACAAAGATAGTGCGTTTTGCTTTTGCTTACAATAAGTTTAACTTATTTTATACAAAGAATGAAAACAAAATGTCATTTGCGCCATGCTGTCGTAAATGATATTGCCGTTGACAATGTCTGCGGCTGTATTAACAGTCGCGTTTTAGGTTTCTTAGATGCTCTTTTTGATAAAAAGCAGAAATCAAATCAGGCTAAAATCAACTTTTGTTTTGTTTTATTCCGGCTATGTGTTACCTTTGCATGAGTTTTATTTTTATAGAATATGACAAAACTTTATCTTGTAAGACACGGCGAAACGGTTGATAACGCCAACCATATCATGCAGGGACAGACACAGGGCGAGCTAAACGACAGAGGGCGTGAGCAGGCCCGCGAGCTGGCAGGACAGATGGCATCTGAGCATATAGATGTCTTTGTTGCGAGTGATTTGTGGCGTGCTGTTGAAACGTGTAATATCTTATCAGAGCCTTACGGGGCTGAAGTTATAACCACGAAACTGCTTAGAGAACGCGACTGGGGCAGCTTTACGGGCCGTTATATACCGGATCTGAAGGATGCGGAGTGGCCTGATGACATTGAAACAATCGACGGCCTTAAATTGAGGGCAAGGTGTTTCCTTGATTTTATACGCGATAATTTTCCTGAAAAAAAAGTGCTTGCCGTTGGGCACGGTATAATAAATAAAGCCATTCAGGCCGTATATTATAATAAGGAAATGAAGGATATTGCTCCTATGCGTAATGTTGAGGTAAGAGAATTGTCACTTTAATTTAAAGCTAATATCTTTTTGTTGCTTGCCGATAATATGGCAATAAGGCGATTTGTTTTGTTGCTTATTATAATTATGTCAGCTTAACCCCGAATTGGTAATTATTCTGCATATATTTTAATTTTACAGGCACATTGATGTTCTCATCTGTCTTATTGTTTTCTTTTGTCGTCACGCTGTCTGTTTATTCTTGACATTGCCAGCCATGCCTGCGAAAATGCAGGCGACAATCCGCTCAATATAAAACGGCAATCCTGTCGAATCTTAGTGGCTGATTTAGGCTGAATCACACCGGGCCGAACAGAATTTATTCTGTCGGCCCTGATGCTTTTGGCTGTTGAGACTCATGTTTCTTGTTGTTCAAGAATGTGTCTTTTTGTAGGAATTGATGCGTCTTGTCCTCAACAGCTTCTTATTTTTATTATCAGTTTTAATGTTTCCCTTCGTTGTTTGTAGCTTATTGTCCCGCGTTTAACTACAGTTATGGTTGCGATTTTTTGTATATTGTTCAGTCGTGGCAGAAATATTAGACTGATGCAGTATATTCATTATGGGCAGTTTTTACACCAGTTTCATCTTCGTCCGCCAAAATGTCCGCCACGATTTCCGTTTGCCGTACTTTTCCTGCTGTTACCTCCGCTGCTTTTGAACGAGCGTGTTGGCGTGCTCCGGTTTACATTCATGCCTTGTGTCTGTCTTTTCGGGCTGAACGTGTTGCTTGGCCTTCTTACCTGCCGGTTGTTTTCCGGTCTTCTGTTTTCGTTGAAGTTCATGCCTCTGTTGTTGTTGGTTCTGGGCCTTGCTGTTGTCCGTGTACTGCTTTCGCGGTTATTCCTGCGGAAATTTCTTTGTCCGTTGAAATTTCTGTTTTTATTGTCTTCCTTTTTGTTCTGTATGCTTGTTGCAGCTCCGGGCCTTCGGTTTAAGTTGCGGTTCCACCCGTGGTCCTTCGGCCTGTCGTTGTGGTTTCCACGTCCGGATAAAGCTCCGTTGTGTCCTCTCTTAAAGTCACCGCGGTCAAAGCGGTCTCTCATGCCGTATCCTCTGCTTATGCTGCCATGATTAAACGTGCGGCCCTTATACCAGCTGCATCCTCCGTTGTGGTGCCAGCTGTGTCCGCCACGGTAAGTGATGTACACGCTCGGGCGGCTAAAATAGAAGTAATCACGGCGCGGATAGCGTGCATAGATGGCAAAATGCCATACTCCGGCAGTCCAATATAGCGGCCGGTAGAAGTATGTGGCTGCACAGAACGCCCTGTATTGCCAGTCGAGCAGAATGTAGCTCAGGTCAAGGTTACGCTGTGTCCAGTATGCGCCGTAAAGATCGTCGTATGTGTTTATGCTCATAAGGTAGTCGAGGTTAACCTCATAAGCTGCGTCGTATTGCTCTTCATTCAGGTTCAGCTCATAGGCCATTTTGTCTGTGAGGAACAATGCTTGTTCGCGCGCCTGACTGTAACTCATCGCCTTTGCTGAAGTGGCGAGTGTCAGCAGTGTTGTTAGAATTATTATAAACTTGTTCATGGCAATGTCATTTTATGTTCTTTTTAACCGTATGCAAAGAAAGTAATAAATGTTTGTTTATAAAAGGGTTTTTCCCTAACCTGACGGGGGAAAATCCCTATTTTGTGTTAATGCCGGCTCAAAAAGGCTTTATATGCACGGAGTTTGTGATGCCATGCTGTTGTGTATGGGCCTTTGCCTGTCTGTTTTATATGTTTGCTTGAGCTCTTTTGGAGTTGGGATGTAATATTTTTTAATAAACTGCGTTATATATTAAAATTTGTTTTTAATGAAATCATTATTACTCGTTTTATTATTGTTGTCGTCAGGCAGCGTTTCTTTTTCACAAGGCTGGCAAGAGGATGAACCGGAAAAATTGCGTCTGGATAAAGGTCTGACATATAATGTTGAGATGCAGGCCGACTTTTCTTCGGGCAATACGCCGCTATGGCTTAATGCCAACCGCTACGGACTCAGCTCTCTTGACGCTACCAACGGATATATTAGGGCAGGAGTGTTCAGGCCGCTGCGCACTGATTCGGCAAGGCGCTGGGGTGTGGGTTATGGCGTTGACGTGGCTTTACCTTATAATTATACAAGCAATTTTGTTGTGCAGCAGGCCTTTGTTGAGGCACGCTGGCTTCACGGAGTGCTCACTGTTGGCAGCAAGCAGTTTCCCATGGAGCTTAAAGACAACCGCCTGAGCAGCGGCTCCCAGACGCTGGGCATCAACGCAAGGCCCGTGCCTCAGGTGCGTCTGGCTTTGCAAGACTACTGGACTCTGCCTTTTGCCAACGGCTGGCTGCACCTTAAAGGCCACATTGCTTACGGAATGATGACCGACGACGGCTGGCAGCATGACTTTACGGGAAAGAATAGCAAGTATGCAGACAATGTGCTGTATCACAGCAAGGCAGGATATCTGAAGTTCGGAAACGAGAATTTCTTTTGTCCTTTCTCATTTGAGGTTGGCCTCGAGATGGCCTCTACCTTTGGCGGAACGGCCTATCAGCCCGACGGGAATGGGGGAATGACGGCCATAAAGGGCGATACGGGTTTCAGCGCTTTCTGGAATGCTTTAGTTCCGGGCGGCTCTGATGTAGGCGAGACTACATATCAGAATGTTGAGGGCAACCAGGTGGGAAGCTGGCTTATACGGTTTAACTGGGAAGAAGACTTGTGGCGGTTCAGCATATATGCCGACAAGTATTTTGAAGACCACTCGGCCATGTTTCAGCTCGACTATAACGGATATGGTGAGGGCAGCGAATGGCAGGAAAAAAAGAAGAGCCGCTATCTGCTCTATGACTTTAAGGACATAATGCTCGGAGCCGAGTTCAGAATGAACTATGACAGATGGGTTAACGGAGTGGTGTTCGAGTATATTTACTCTAAATATCAGAGCGGTCCTGTTTATCACGACCATACGAACACCATACCCGACCACATCGGCGGTAAGGACAACTTCTATAATCATGGCATATATACGGGATGGCAGCATTGGGGACAGGTGATGGGTAATCCGCTCTACCGCTCGCCGATGTATAATTCGGACGGCACAATATGTGTTAAGAACAACCGCTTTATGGCTTTCCACATTGGCATTGACGGCTGTCCGATAGAGCATTTTACATATCGTATGTTAGCTTCATGGCAGGAAGGTCTTGGCACCTATGACGACCCTTATGATAAAAAGCATCACAACCTCAGTTTTATGCTCGAAGGGCGGTATGACTTTGACTGGAAAAAACTGAAGGGCTGGAGCGTGAAGGGAGCATACGGCATGGACCTCGGCAAGATTCTTGGCAACAATTATGGATTTCAGATAACGGTGGCAAAGACCGGACTGCTTAATTTTTAAATAATAGATTTAAGATGAAACGTTGTTATATTAATATTTTTATAGCTTTTGTCGTGGCGCTGATGTTTGGCTCGTGTGAGATACAGACACTGGACAATGGAGACCTTGACGGCATGTGGCATCTTACGAGAGTTGACACCCTTGCAACATCTGCCACAACAGATATGGCCGGCGAGCGCATATATTGGTCGTTTCAGGCACGGTTGCTGCAATTTGACGACAAAGCATGGATATATCAGAGCCTTTTGGCAAGATTTGAACACAGCGGGCAGACGCTGCGCGTTTATGACCCTTATATCTACGACCGTGAGAATGGCGACAAGCCTCTTGATGACGTAACGCTGCTCAGTCCGTATGGAGTTAGCGCCCTCGACGAGACATATACCATAGAAAGCCTGAGCGGAAGCAAGATGATTTTGGTGTCGGGCACATTGCGCCTGTATTTCAAAAAAATATAAGTTTTCGGGCCGTTTCTTGCCCTTTTGGGCCATATCGCAGCGTGGCGCTGTATGGTATTGATTTTCAATGATTTGCAAAAGGCCGTGTTTTACGTTGTAAAATATGCCCTTTTATAAGCCAAAAGGCGTCCTTTCGCATTGCAAAAGGACGCCTTTCGTAAATCAGGTAATATATCTTCAGCTTTTAACTCTCTCTGAAGCAATCTTTATGTTGCTTTCTTGTGGCTGTCTTTTCATTATGCGATAGTTTAGAATAAGGTTCACTCCTATATAAATAGCCACGTCTATTAGGAACACGGCTGTGTTGCTCATTATCATAAGCATAAAGTGATTGGCCACAACATAGAATACTGCCAGCGCCACTATGGCCACCAGGGCAGTGTGCTGTGAGCATCCGGCATTGATGAACTTATGATGAATGTGTGTCTTGTCGGCCGAGAACGGCGACCGTTTGTGATATATGCGCATCATGAAAACCCTTACAACATCGAACATGGGCACAATCAAAAGAGTGAAGGCTATGATGAAGTCGAACTTATGGTGGGGCATTACAGCAGTGTTGTTCATTGAGTATTTAACGCACAGAAAACCGAGCAGATAGCCCAGCGTGAGACTGCCTGAGTCGCCCATGAATATCTTGCGGTTTTTCTCGGCCGACCCGAAAAGGTTGAAGTACATGAACGCCACAAGTACGCCGATAAGTCCGGCTATGAGTATAGAATAGCTCCAGACATTCTGTATGATGAACATATATAAAAATCCAGACAATGCCATTATTGACAAACTTGCCGCCAGGCCGTCGATGCCGTCGATGAGGTTAATGGCGTTGTCGATGAAAACAATAGTAAGCACCGTCAGCGGAAAGCCTATATAGTAAGGAATCTCGTAAATGCCGAGAAAACCGTACATGTTGTTTATGTATAATCCGGACAGGGGAAGGGTGCATGCCGCGATAATCTGTACAATAAACTTGATGAGGGGCGACAGTCCCAGAATGTCGTCAACAATGCCCATGACATAAATCATCAGCATGCTGAGCAGAAAATAAATGCTCCAGAGGTTTATCGTAACATGTCTGTCGGTGGTGTTGATGACATACATTGCCGCGGCAAACGACAATAGCATGCTCGGCATGAAGGATATGCCTCCAAGCCTGGGTATGGCGTTGCTATGTATTTTTCGTGCGTCGGGTATGTCATAGAGCTTACGCGACTTGCAGAAGTTAAGTATCAGCGGGATAAATAAAAATCCGCAGATGGCACTGATTATGAATACCCCGACAATACAGAAAATATATATGTTCATAAGACTTCGTTAGTGCGATTACATATTATAAAACCATAATAATCTTAAAATATTGCACAATGTGGTGATTTTATTTTAATTTTTATGACATTAGTGTTCCTTGTTATGCCGCCATTACTTGTTTTCATGCAGCATGCGGGTTACTCTTTTTCTTCTTTTCTTC
This sequence comes from uncultured bacterium, assembly GCA_905214625.1. Lineage (GTDB taxonomy): Bacteria > Bacteroidota > Bacteroidia > Bacteroidales > Bacteroidaceae > Prevotella. The sequence continues at coordinate 37,088 of CAJMMQ010000015.1, read as the reverse complement.
GTATTATCTGTTCAAAATTTACGTTTCGCGGCTTTTTTGTGTGCAGAATGGAATAAAAAATATATGAAATGTTTTGCATGTGAAAAAAATATTTTTAGATTTGCAAAATTCATAAACATCAATTCATTTATTTATTAAACTATGAAGAAAAACATTTTTACAATTTTGAGTTTGTTCGCATTTCTGACTGCGAATGCACAAGTGTGGGACGGTACAGCCAAAATGTGGACGGGCGGTAAGGGTACTGAAGCCGAGCCTTATCTCATTGAGACAGGCGAGAATCTGGCTTATCTTGCAGAAAGTGTAACAGCAGGCGAAACTTACGAAGGAGTGTTCTTTAAGCTCGTAAACAATCTCGACATGGGCAAGGGGCAGCACAAATTTGCGCCGATAGGCTTCTTTAATGAATATGCCGACCCTGAAAATCAGGGAACGATGATTGATGAATCGAAATATTTTCTTGGAGTTTTTGACGGCAACGGAAAGACTGTAGATAATGTACACATATATTTTATAGACAACGAAAACTCAGTGGGAGGCACAGGACTGTTTGCGTGCATATCAAAAAACGCGGTGATAAAGAATCTTACAATAGGTGCCGGCTCTGTAGTTGAAGGTACAAACGGCTCGGGGGCTGTTGTAGGAGCCATGACCGGCGGAAGAGTTGAAAACTGTGTAAACAAGGCGCCTGTCGTAATTACTCAGGAACTTGGACAGGGCGGCATCGTTGGTACGATGTACGGCGGCACAGTGTCTGGCTGTGTCAACGATGCCGATATTGCAGGCAGCACAAACGTAGGAGGTATTGCGGGATATGTTGACTGTGACGGAGTAATCGAAAATTGCTATAACCGTGGAACGGTATCATTCACGGGATTTTACGCCGGCGGACTGGTCGGCTTCTTGGTGGACGGCACTTTGAAAAACAGCTATAGCGTAGGTAAGACGGCTAATGATTATACTGGAAATGCTGTTGTGGGTACTACAGAAAAAGATGCCGTAATTGAAAACTGTTACTATCTTGAGACAGAAAACGGAGCTATGGACGAAGACTCAAGAGTGACAAAGAAAACTGCCGATGAGATGAAGAGTGACGATTTTCTTGCTGCGCTTGACAACGGACAGAATATATGGAAAAAGGATGTGAACAACATAAACGGAGGTTTTCCCATTCTCGGCTGGCAGGCCGGAGGCTCTACGTCGATTGGGGCAGATGTTAAGACAGACAATTTCAAGGTTGTTGTGTCTGGCCACAGTGTTTATGCCTTGATAGACGGTCCTTACAATATAAAGGTGACAGACCTTGGCGGAAAGACTGTAGCCGACAGAACAATCAGCGACGGTGCTCTGTTCGTTCCGGCAAAGGGCATTTATGTGGTGACGGTTTCTGCCAACGGAAACAGCCAGAGTTGCAAGGTAGTGATAAAATAAACTCAATTTGACAATCAGAAAGTCCACAACACGGCCTTATGTGGCTGCGCTGTGGATTTTCTTTAAAATATGATTTGCGTGATGAGAAAAAACATATTTACGCTCGTCTTGCTGTTTTTTGCATATACATTGTATGCCCAGACGGTGTGCAAAGTGTATAATCCAAAAATATCAGAGTCGACAGTCAGCAGGATAGAGGAAAACGTAAAGACACGCGGAGCTGCACCGTCTGATGCTATAAATGTTTATCTGCGTATTGCGCCCGGTGCAGACCTCAACCGCATAGCCGGGGCTTATGGCGTAAAGTTTAACGTTGGGCACAACAATGTTTACACGGCTCTTGTGCCGGTGGAGTCAGTAAACAAGATTGCAGCCGACAGCTGCGTGCTCGGTATAGATGCCGGACAGAAAGTGCGCTCCATGATGGACGAGGCAAGAAAAATGGCGCATGTAGACGATGTGCATCAGGGTATGTCGCTTTCGGCTGCATACAAGGGAAAAGGAGTGTTGATAGGAGTGGTTGACGCAGGATTCGACTTCTCGCATCCTAACTTTAGGGACAATAACGGTAATTGCAGGATTAGGGCCGTGTGGGATCAAAATAATTTTATGTCGGCCGACAGTGAATATGGATACGGTAAGGAATATAAAACTACAGAAGAGGTTGTAGCCGCCAGGAGAGATATGGAGCTGTCGGGCGACACTCACGGCACTCATGTGGCCGGTATAGCCGCAGGCAGCTTTGAAGGCGCATATATGGGCGTGGCACCTGAGGCCGACATTGTTCTGGTTTCTACCAATAAGACGGAGCAGGGTATTATCGACGGCATCGACTATCTTGTGAAATATGCCGAAAGACAGGGACTTCCGATATCCATTAACCTCAGTATCGGCACTGTGCTCGGATTTAAGGACGGGACAGATAACTTCACCATGCTCATAGACAACATAATGAAAGATGCCAAAGGCAAGATTCTGTCGATAGCATGTGGCAACGAGGGCGACAGGCGTTCTACGTTGACAGGAACATTTGTCAGTGGGGCCAGCAGCGTGAAAAGTTATTGGACACCGCCTTCATACAACAGCGACAACCTTTTTGTGCAAGGAGAAAAAGATGAGAAGTATCTGCTGACAGTGTCGCTGAAAGACAAGATTGACGGAGAAACTATCTTTTCACGGACCTTTGACAGTGCTGAAAAACAGACTGTAAGCTTTGAAAACTTCGGTACCTTGACAGAGTACAACGGGCGCATGGGTGTTACGGTGTCAGAAAATCCGGCCAACGGCAATCCGTTTTTCAGAGTGTCAATGAATTATCCAAAGCCTGATAATGAGGTGTGGGAAATAACTTTGGCATCCGACAAAGGCAAGTACATGATAAACAGCGACTATGGAGAGTTCTTGTCTTATGGCGAGACCGGATATGCAGAGGGTACAAACAGTTATACAATAGCAGCCACGGCTACAGGATTTAACACCATTTCTGTCGGTGCTTTTGTTTCAAAAAACAGTTATGATGACTTGTCGGGTGGCACGCACGACAAAAACTGGACCGTGGGCGACATATATCCGTTGTCGGGCAAAGGCCCCTCGTTCGACGGCAGAGTCAAGCCTGATGTAGTGGCTCCTGGTGCAGCTGTCGTTTCTTCGTTCAGCTCTTATGCCGGGGCGTATTATGTTAAGCCTGAAGATAAGGTATATGAATATGACGACCCGGTTAACGGCAAGAAATACACTTGGGGAGTTATGAGCGGAACATCTATGGCTACTCCTGTGGTAACGGGAACCATTGCGTTGTGGCTTGAGGCCAATCCGGCTCTTACGCTTGATGATGTCAGAGATGTAATAAAGCGCACCTCGATGCCAGGCGGCACGGCAGTGACTGAGCCCGACGGTGTGTTTGGCTACGGCAAGCTTGATGCCTTGGCCGGTCTGAAGCTTATTGAGCAGACATCTTCTGTAGGGCATATCTGTCTTGACAAACTGGCTTATAGTTACCGTGGCAATACTTTAAGCATTTCGGTAACTTCAGATGTTGAGAAAATCTGCATATACAACACAGCTGGGATAATGTTGATGTCGCAACGTGTAAGCTCGGGTGATTTCTGCGTCAGCTTACCCTCGGGCAATGTATATTTTGTACGGCTGGTATATTCCGGCAACAGTCAGACGTTTAAGTTAGCATTATAGATTTTTTGAATGTTCACCGGGCTGCCTGCATGGCCCCTTGGGCATTTTTATGTATTGGAGCGGTTGTATATTTATATGCCTTATGCTCTTAATCTCTAAAGGCACACCTTTTGTCATGTAAAAGGTGTGCTTTTGTATTGCAATACATGGCATATTGCACGTGTAATACACGTTTTCCATACGGCAATTGTTATTGCCTGGTTTCAAAAAAACTAATGACAGATTTGGACTTAACAGCGATTTGGATTGAACTGCGTGATGAGTTGAATTAGTCACTTGTTGCATCGTATCTTGTTGCTTGTCAGAATGTTACGTATGGTTGTGATGAGTGATGACTTTTATCGAAAAAATAGTTTATGTTTTTGTCGTTGGATTGTAAATGAAAACCGATAGACTTTTGTCCTGTAAATCAATGGATTTTGCCTTAAAACTCACCGGGTTTCAATACGAAACACAGTGAGTTTTTTTTACTAAATGAAATTTATTCGGTAAATGTGATTGTGGCAAAGGCACGAAGAAGAAATGTAGCTCCATTACTTGGTGAAGTGCTTGTGTCGTCACGGTATGGATTATATGTGTTTATATTTCCGTTTTCAGTCATAAAATAATAGCTTTTTAAATTATTTGATGTACCAATATCAAAAGTGTCTTTTCCTAATGTTTCTAAATTTGAATTTATTGTTTCTATATTCGCTTTAATGTATTTCAATTCATCTAATATTGGTAATCTCCAGCCGTCAATACCGTCTGTTGCCAATTCTTCTATTCCTATATTTATAGCCTCTTTTGCAGACGCTTGATCACCTTTTGTAAATTCAAGTTTGTTTTTCCATCCTGTAGACATTAATGTAACCTTAGTTCCGTTTCCGGCCTGTTCAGATTTTAGTACATAGCATTCATTATACAGCGTACCAACTTCAGGTGCGTTTCCTGTTACGGTTTCTCTTGTATCTTCTTCAGCATTTTCATCATCAGTTCCGGGAGTGACAGTTTCGTCTGTTGTACTTCCGTTTTCGTCAAAGTTGAAATTTATATTTTTAACACCTTCCCATGTGGCACCGGTAATGGTTCCGTTTAGAGTTATTCCGTTTTCATTATAAGTTCCGCTGATGTTAATTTTATAGTTGGCTTTAAGTTCGTCTGTGCTGATGTATGAGTAGCTTTTTGTTACGGCATCAGTTTTGAGCGATACTTTTATGGTTGCCTGTCCGTAAGCTTCAGGCAGATAAGTGTTGTAGTTGTTTTCCCATGTAGTTCCGTCGCTGCCTTTTGTAAGGTCTATAGTCTGCGAGCCGTTTGTTCCGCTATATTCACCGTTAAGCATAATGTTTTCATAAAGTGGACTTATCGTTACGCTTACAGCCGTAACATTAGACGGAACATTCTTGATAGCAACATTTTCAAGCAGCATTACTTTTCTTTCGAGTGATAGTGTCAGCGTGTTTTCCTCTCCGTAAGTAAGTGTAACGTTATTTTTGGCGGTCATAAGGTCGTTGTGTGTCTTGTCAGCTTTCAGGTTGATTATTGATTCTTTAGTAGCGTTTTCTTTTGTTGGCAAGTCGTAAGTTTCTGCGTCAGCTCCTGCAATGGCATATACATCATAAATTCCTTCCGGCAGTTTTAGCGATATTGGTGTTTCTTCTGATTCTATTGTCGTTGTTTCGATACATTTGTTTTCGCTGAACAAGTAAATGTTTATCGGGTAGCTTATTTCGCTTTCGTCTGTTTCGCCTTGAGTTAAAGCACGTGTTCTGATAATCAGTGTGCTGTTGGCTTCCTTGTTGGTAAATTCTGTGTCTTCACTGTATTTCTCGCAAGAAAATAGCGTTGCCACTGCTGTGAATAACAGCAGTAAATTAATAGTCTTGTTTTTCATAATAATTGAATTTTAAATTTTGTTTTATAAAAAGTCGATTTTAATTATGTAATATTATTGTTGCATATATAATTATGCGGATTTATTAGTTGGTGTTTTGTTTTTCACGATTGCAGGTTTTTTAATATTTATATTATAAAATTAGCGTACAAATGTACGCATAATTTTTTTGATATGCAACATTATTTGTGTATTTGTTAACGGTTGTTTGTGTTTGTTGTCATTTCCCTCTGGTTATATTCTAATCCTTTTTATTTATTGTTAACAATAGCAGATTTAGGAAATTATTTTAATATTGCTGCATTTGTACAATTTGTATTATTTGAATATTTTTCTCTTACGCAACATATATTTATAAATAAAAGCTCTGATATGCACCGGAATCAGTCTGACAGTACTTCTGATGGAAGCATTGTATAAGAATTCTCTTTTATTTAAGAATCCAACTTTATAGAAGTTTATTTGTGCCCGAATATCATCCTTGGCATATTTCCAGCCTCCACGCCTTTTGTATAAGTCAGAGGAAAATCTAAAGAACAGAAGACTTTCTTGTATGTTGTAGAATTTACAGCCGTTCATTATCATTTTTATCCATAAATAATAGTCTTCAGGGAAATCCTGATATCCTCCTAATTGTATTATTTTATCACGTTTATAAACTACGGTAGGGTGATTTACCGGGCACCTGTATTTTGCATATTTAATAATCTCCTCATGGGTTTCAGGAATTCTTCTTTGTGATACAACATTGTTTTTATCGTTCTCAAATTCGTCAATCCAAGAGCTGCAAATGTCAATGTCTTTGTGTTCATGCATGAACGTTATCTCTTTTTCAAATCTGTAAGGTTTACAGATATCGTCACTGTCCATTCTTGCAACTAAATTGTATTTGCAATGCTTTAGTCCGATGTTCAAAGCATATCCAAGACCGTGGTTTTCATTTAGAGGAACTATTTTTAATTTTTCATGCTTTTCGGTAAAGTCCTTTATAGTAGAATACAATTCGTCTGTTAATGGTCCGTCTTCTACTAATATAACCTCATCAGGAGGCAATGTCTGATTGAACACACTGTTAAGTGATTCTTTGAGAAATTGAGGTTTTTCTTTTATATAAACAGACATTAAAACCGAGAAATGCATGTCTTCCATAATGATTTAAGTTTTATATATAAATTGACTCTATGCCAATCTGTATTAATATTCCGTAATATGAAATCACATTGACAAGTATAATTTTTTATATGCAAGTCGTATTTTTTCAGGGTTAAAGATACTCATTATTTTTGTAATCTCAACATCTTTACCAATTGTTTCATTAATTTTTTCGATAAAATCGTTATTGTCTCCATATTTAAATACGCTATAACCTTTGGCATCTTTTAAATGGTCGGCAATCCTGACGTTTTCTGACATGACAACAGGTGTTCCATAACAAAGACTTTCTAATGTTACGTATGAGAATGCCTCGTATTTTGAAGGAACCACTACTAAAGAAGCCTGTGCATAGAGTAGAGCGAGTTCTTCGTTCGGAATATTTATATGTTGTGTGATGTCGCTGCGTTGTTGTATTTTCCCTTTTCCCACACAATGAATTTCAAACTTACCTTCAGGAAGTGAGTATAAGTGTTGAAATCCCTTTACAGGGTCATCAACTCGTCCTACGAATAAAATCATATTCTTTTTCTTTTTGACATTTGTTCCTATATTTTGCGGTTTATACCAATGTGGTATTTTAACTACATTATTATGGAAAGATTTAAAATAAGCGAAGTCTTCGTTATTTATAGTTGTTACTGCAGTAGCACAAAATCTAATGGTATTTTTAAGAAAAAGATTGAAAAATAATTTACCTAACAATGGATGTCCTAATCTGTTAAAAGGATGCCAATGTGCTGTGTATACAATGCTTTTATTAAGTATCTTTGCTGTTATCAGTGCTTGGACCGTACCCATAGCTGTATAGCCGTTAATGTGTATGATATCGGCTTCTTTTATAGCTGCGGTTAAAGCTTTTTGTTTATAATAGTAATGAAATAATCGTGATTTTATTTCCGGATAATTTTTTATTTCTTCTGCTGTGCAATCTTTATCATTATGAAAAAAATCAAATAATGATTGGCAATATGTGGCTGTTCCATCACATCCACCTTTAGGTGACTGTCTTATATATATAATTTTTTTCATTTTTTGTCAATTAAAAATGTGTGAAGTTCAGGACGGCAATAATTATACAGACTTTTTACAAAAAGTACATAGCGTTTATATCCAATAAGCCGATAAAGACATTTGAACATTATTCCTATCATTTTCCTTTTTTTTCCAATATTACCGATGTTGCGTTGTGTAAGCTTATCAATGTTTTCATTGTTAATCATATTATGTTTTTTTATTTTCCTGTAAAAAGAACCTTCATCGGAAGAAAAAGGATTGGTGATATCTTTACCAGATAAGGTCAGCCCATGATACAGCCGTCTATGGAAAGATGAAATTTTGTCTCCATTGTCGTATGTTGCATAAGAATATTCCATTGGTAGGAATCTGTCAAATATTTCTGCATTTTTTATTATTAGGTTCATGTATATATCTGTAGCAATTTTCAGGTCTTCGTATTCGCCTAAGTTTTCTATCCTTTTTCTATGAATAATACCTTGTTTCATTTTGCTGTAATCATATCCGGCAAAATGTATAAATACAAGTTGGTCTTCTCTTTTTTCATTGTCATCAGTACGGAATCTGACCATAATTTTCCCATCTTTTGAAAACAGTTGTCGTTCAAAATAATTCCATGGAGCCATATTCATACCGAGATTTTTTAATATATAAAGATGCTCGTTTCCCAATAAAGCCGGAAGCCAATCCATCCATTTTTGGTCAGTAAAATCTCCTACGCTTCTGTCTACGAAACATTCATTCTTCAGCCTTTCTCTCCACCATGAAAGAATTTTTTTTGATATAGGTGTTTTCCTCATTCCACAAAACCCCAGGTTGAATATGCCGTTTACATTCATCGCCCATTCAGGATGCTCTCCTGTGTAGTTAACATGTATTCCTGATACTTGTGGAGTAAGCACAATATCGTATTTTTCTAGTTTTTCGAGTATTTCTGTTATAGGAGAAAAAATACATATATCCGGATCAAAATATAAGGCACAGTCATATCCTTTTGAAAAAATATATTGGAAACAAAACGGTTTTATTGACGTACAAAATTCAGTTAAATCATATTTGAACGTCATATCTGTCCATTCTTTGTCTGTGTAGTCTGATATTTTTTTTACAGGAATGATATTATCCGGTATGGTCATTTTTGAAGCATCAATCTCATCGGCAACAAATATGTAAAAATCAATATCTGATTTATGAAATTTCAGTAGGGATTGTTTCAGGATAAGACCTAATCCAATATAATTTTTAGCAACGATTGTAAATGAGCATTTTTTCATATCTGATGAAGATTTAATTCTGTTTAATTATTTTTGCAGGATTTCCGGCAACGATGCAATATTCCGGAACATCTTTGGTGACAACACAATTTGCTGCTATTATCGCTCCGTTTCCTATTGAAACATTTGGCAAAATGGTTGCTTTGTCTCCAATCCATACGTTGTTTCCAATTTTTACAGGACCTTTTGAGTATACAGGACGTTGTGTTGGTGGAATTTCCAGCATTTCATGTGTTGAAGTACCATGGGAATTATCAGAAATAGTTACCCAACGTCCTGTAAGAACATTATTTCCTATGATGATTTTATTTGTACAAGTTATGTGGTTATATTCTCCGAAATCACAGCCGTTACCAATTTCGACGTATGGACTTAATTTTATTTTGTTGTATTCATCCCAGGCACAAAGAACGCAATGTTTACCGAAAGCAGTATCATTTCCAATTGAAATATGCTTGCCTCCAATAAGCTTTAGCGGACGATAAAATATGGAACCGTGTCCTACTTTCTTAAAATTAGGGATTATCCAGAAAGTATAAAGATATGAAACTAAAAGCCCAAAATAGTTATTGAATTTATAACTATATATGAAATGAACCACAGTACATATTATGCGGGCTATTGGTTCCAATTTTATTCTTAAAAAGTGGGTAATGTTCATGGTCTTGTAATTTATTATTTATTCCAAATACCATTTGCCTTTCCTTGGCTTATTTTGGTGTATTGTATTTTATTTGTTACGGCACTTAGCATATTTACTAAAGTCAGTGCGACTATGATGCCAACTAACCCCAGATATTTACTTGCAATTAGTGCCAATGGAATGTATATTATTGCTTCAATTATTGTAATTATGGTTATAAGCCTGATTTTTCCTATTCCACATAAAATGTTTGAATAACAAGTGCCGTAGATTAAAACACTTGTGTATAAGGCCATCATTGCAGACATACTGAAAGGTATATGAACACTTTTACCTACCCATAAACTGTATATTGGATTGGCTAATGCCAGCATTATTATAAGAACTATAATAAATATTTTAAGAATGTAATTCATTTTTTTTGTCATAGTTGATATCCATTCCCAGTCGTTTTTTGCGTATGCATCTGTGGTTGCAGTCCACAAAGGAGCGGAAATTATTGTAAATAAAATATTTACCAGTGAAAAATATCTGAACGAAACTTGATATGGAGTAACCTCTTTTGGAGAGAATACATGGGATATAATAAAATTTGACGATGCGAAAAGAATTAATGCACCAATTTGTATAAAGAAAAACTTTATTCCTAAACCAAATAAATTATGTAATTCTTTTTTATTAAAAGAGAAAATGGATGGACGAAGATATTTATACTTTGTAAAAGTAATAGGATAGGATAATATATAAACAATTAGAGGTGATGCAGTATAGATTAAAGCTACGTGCATCAGATTTATTGTTTTGAATGTTTGTGACAAACAGAATATGCCTAATAATGACAATGTATGCCCTAATGCCACCAATAGATTGTTTATTGCAGGAAGTTGTAATGCTAAATAAACATTTCCGATGAATTTAAATATAAATGTAGCTCCTACTAAAGAAAATGAAAGTACTATTATATCGCTTAAATTTTGAACACAAGTTCTTTTTACATTTAATAGTGCGTAGCAGTCAATGTTGTTAGTTACAAGGCACAAAATAATTATTAGTGGTATTACGATGACAGACAGCATTATGAATGTTGTACTGACCTGTTGCTTGCTAAGTTTTTTATCTCCAATTGCAATAGATTGGGCTAATCTGTTACGCAGGCCGTTTCCTAAACCTATATCAAAAGAGTCAATCCATAATAAAATACTGTTGATGGTAAGCCATATTCCATATTCATATTGATTTAGGCATCCAAGTGTAACAGGTACAAGCAAAAGTTGTACAATACATGTCCACATTTTAATTATAAAAGAACCAATAATATTTTTCTTTAATAATATTGTACGCTGGTTCCCTTTTAATATGTATGATGAAAAATTTAATTTCATATTTTACATTATTTGTATGATGCCGTTATAGAAAACACTGATGCAGAATAATGTTATACTGATTGTTATTACAATGATTTTTGCTAATGGTTTTGGCTGTATGGTATAAAAGATATTGGTAAAAAGTATGATTTCTGTAATACCGTAAAGTTCACTTATGCGGAATGCTAATACAGGAAGTGAAGAAAGGGCCGTAAAGGAAAATAAAGATAATGCCATGAGCTTTATCATCAGAGGAAGATATTTGTTGTGCTCTTTTATTAAGTCATACATATATAAGATGTAAAAGAAGATGGTAATCCTAACAAAAAACACCAAATTGAAAACATTTACCTCGTCAATATATCCTTGGTCTTTTAGTCCTTGATAAGCATCCAGCTTTTCACTGATGTAAGGAATCGGAAGAGAGGTGATGTTTATATTTAGAAAATAGAAAATATATCCTAAGGGTATCAATGATGCCCAAATAATTTTATTCTTCCTTGTTAGCTCTTTGTTGCTTAACAGCATTAATGGCAGTAATATTATAGAAGAATAGTGAAAAACAATTGCAAGTAGAAACAATACAAATGTTTTTTTGTAATTTTTTTCACTTAGAGGTTTAATGGCTAATAACAATAAACCTGAAGCAACACCAACTCTAATTTGTGTAAATTCATGTAAAATATAGTAGTTGCCAATATATACAGCAACAGCTAATAAAGGTAATGGGGTCAGCTTCTTAAAAGCAATAAACTTTAATGATAATCCTAATGCTGCATATAAAAAGAAAATACTGTGAACGTCATGGAACCATAAATAAAACCATTTACTGATTACTCGAAAAGAATATTCTACAGTTATGACTAATAATGGGTGATCATATCTGACAAAATATAATTCATAGTTTTCAGAGTCATTATCCATTCCTATAGGACGTATTGCCGCAAAAAAAACCAACAGAATTCCAATGCCAATATATATCTTCCATTTTATATTGGCTAATTCTTCCTCAAAAAGTGCAACAAGACAAGAAAAAAAAAATAAGATGGATATGGCAATAATCATTGAGCTGATTTATTCTTGTTTTTGCATTTTGTTTATAGAATATATGGATGTAATTACAAATGTTAAAAACAGCATTGCCAATACGAAGAGCATTCTTTTTGGTTTAGAAGGCTTGTTGGGTACAGATGCACTTTGAAGTGTTGTAAACGCAGGAGTGCGTTCCTGAACTTTTGCTTTTGCGGCTAATAGTTGTTGGCAAATACTGTTATAATTGTTGTATTTTAGTTGCATTTCATTTTCAAGATCTTCTTGTTTGGCCTTATAGCTTTCCAATATCAGTTCTTGGTTTTCGTCAGAAAATGTTGCATAAAGCTGTCTTGCTTTATCGTATGAACTTTTTGCTTCTACATAAAGTTTTTTTGTATATTCAAGGTCTATTTTTGCTTTATTAGTCCTATAATCTGTAATAAATAGTTGCAGGCGTGATTTTATAGAGTCTGCCATCGTTGCACAAACTAAAGGATCTTGGTCTGTGACGACAATTGATATGACATTTGTTTTTTTGTCAACTTCGCAATCTATTTTTTGCTCAATTAACGAGGCTATGTCTTTTTGTTTTTTTGTTAGAATGAAAGGATCAATTTTTTTTGAACTGTCGAATGGCTTATCTTCTTTTTTTTCAAACAATTTTTTGATATGATTTATAGGAATAAGCCACCATGCGTATTTTTGATGCTTTTCCAAATAATTATAGTATGTAGTTTCTATTTTTTTGTCTTTTGTTTGTATCTTTATGGGGAAAAGACTTACTTTGAAGTCAATAGAATTCATAAGGTCTGGATAAAGTTCTGGAGATATGGCATCTTCATTATCTAGCTTGTTTGCTAAATTTACTCCGAAAGACGAAGCTAATGCACCAATAGAACCAATGCCGGAAGATGTACTCTCGGGAGCAAGCTTGACTTCACAAGTATAGCTTCTTGGTATACTTATAATGATAAGTGAAGACAAAACGAAAACAATCGGCATTGTATAAAAAAATGCTTTTCTGTTTTTAATTATAGCTTTCAATATAAAACTGAAATCTATTGGCTTTATTTCTTTTTTCATAATTATTCTTAATATTATTGGCCCATTAAAACATCGACTATTATTACAATATATTAGCCAATGTTGCAATCATAGTTGCTATTGAGGCAACAGATGTTCCGATAGTCATCTTTTCTGCAATTGTCATCTTGTTGATTTCCTTTTCAGGTACAATTATCTCACATCCGGGCTTTGGTTTCGCGTTCTGGCTTACCTTGGCAATTGTTCCGTTCATATAAACAATATATGTCTGGCTTTTCTTTGCCTTTTCGCTGAATCCGCCGGCTTGGTTTATGTAATATTTTGCTTTTTTCCCTTTCTCAAAGCCAACGGTGTTAGGATACATAACCGCACCGTTTATCTTTACTGTTCCGTTATATTGCGGTACGATAATCTTGTCGCCTTCTCGCAAAACGATATCTGCGTCGCATCCGGGGTTGGCCATAGCCTTGTCAAGCTCTATTCCGACAGAGTAGAATTCCGGAATTTCAAATTTCTTTATTTTCTCGCTGTCTTTCAGGTCTATTTTCTTGTTTTCTTTTGCTGCCTCAATTTCCAATTGCTCTGCCTCTTCCTTCGCTTTCTTAAGCACAGCTTCCATACGTGCGCGTTCGCTTTCATTTACTTTTCTTTCAAGACGTGCTCCTGCTACGTATCCGCGGTCATTAACGCCGCCAGCGCTCTTAATAAGGTCGCTCAGACGCTGATTCTTCTTGGAGAGCGTGTATGTACCGCTGAACATAACTTCACCTTCTACTATGACATTCTGTTGCTTGTAGTATCCCGGGCTCTTGCGGACATATACCTCGTCGAACGGCATGAGCTTGAAGCCAGGTGTGCCGTCGATGACAAAGCCGTCTTTCAACGCGAATGTGTAAGTACGGGCAATAACAGAGTCGGTTGTCAGTGCCTTGGGATTTACAATTCGTCTTGACACATCCACTTTTACTGTTGAGGCTGTCTGTTTCAAGCCTCCTGCCTGCAATACGAAGTCTTCAAGTGTTTCGTTGTCTGCATATCTGTAAATACCTGGATATTGCACCTCTCCGTGGATTGTTATGGTTTGCTCTTCCATCATTTCCTGTTTGGTCGGAATGAATAGAACGTCGTTGTTCTGTATCGGAATATCCGGCACTTTACCAGCCAAGATTCCTTCTACGTCTACAGGAACAACTTCGAGTGTGCGGTCTTTTTTCATTCTGTGCATTACGGCACGGGCGGTGAATGCCTCTTCGCGCAATCCGTCTGCATGTTCAATAAGCGTTCTCACGCTGTTTATATCGCCTCCGACCTGATACATGCCCGGGCGGAACACTGCGCCTTTTATCTCAACCATATTTGAGAAACGGGGCAGTATAGAGTCAACGCTGACAGAGTCTTCATCTGCAAGATGAAATGCGCTCATGTCAAACTCATCAACGTTATATACCGAATATTCTCTTCCTGTCTTTCTTACTATACGTACAGATTTTTTGTATGCGTCGCCGGTAAACCCTCCTGCATATTTCAACAAAGTTCCAACGCTCTCGTTGCGCTTCATTTCATAATACATTGGTCTTTTTACCTTTCCGGTTATATTCACCAGACAGTCGTATGGGCCGACCGAAATTACGTCGTTGTCGGCCAGCTTCACGTTCCCCGTAAGTTTTCCATTTAAGATGTAATCATATATATCCACAACTGATACGAGCCGGTTGTTTCTGTATACCTTAATGTTACGCAGTGTTCCAATGTCGTTTGTTCCGTCTGCCATATACAAGGCATGGAAAACGGTAGCAAATGCCGGGAGTGTGTATGTTCCAGGATTCTTGACCTCACCCATTACATTTACCATTATTGAGCGAGTCTGTCCTACGGTTAGTTTTATTTTTGAACTGCTGTATCTTGCTCCGAGTGTAGAGCGCAGCCTTGCGTTGGCCTGTGCAACTGTAAGGCCACTGACCTGAACAGGGCCGAATCCTTCAATCGTAACTTCTCCGTCAGGTGATATCGTGCTTTCTATTGTTTTTTGTGATGCTCCATATATGTCGATATATACAGCGTCACCGGGGCCAAGTATATAGTTTTGCGGTGTGGCGATATTCATGTTTGGCTCGAATGTAAGTTCTTTGTTGTTGAATATGTCACGTCCGAACACCTTTTTCTTTTTCTTTTCAGCGAGCAGCTTTTCAAGCATGGCTGTCGTGTCAGGAATAAATGTGTTAAGTTCGTCCTGTATCATGAGCCAGTCTTCATTTGTCTCATCATAGACAACCTCTTTCGATTTGCTCTTTTTCTTTTCTCTTGTGTCTTTTAGCCTATATTGCGGTGTTTCTTCATCGTCTTTAGTGCTTGACCCTTTCTTGCCGTTGTTCTTTCTCTGTCGTCCACCGTCAGACTCTTCTGAATCTTTGCTGTTTACAGTTCCCAGTCCTTTATTCTTGGCCTGACGCTCATATTTGTCCTTAACGCGCCTTATTTGTTCTATTGTAACGCCTTTCTGCATCAGCTTGGTCACAATTTGTGCCTGCGATGTTCCTTCGGCGTTTTCTTTCATTACAAATTTAAGAATTTGTTCGTCCGTCATAGACGATTGAGCCGTTGCATAGCAAGGCAACAGCAGTGCGAATAAGAAAAGAATGATATATTTTTTCATATTATATTATTTTCCACTTAAAATTTTTTACCGCTTATTATACTTATCAATGTCCGCATAATGATACTGAAGTCGAGCGCCAGCGAGCGGTTTTCAAGATAATGGATGTCCATATGCAGACGTTTCAGCATTTTTTCCATACTGTCCGTATAGCCATTGTATAATGTAGCCTCTGACGTTAGCCCCGGTTTCATCTCATAGATGAGAACGTAAGAGCTGTCTTCTTCCATTATTTTGTCAATATAGAACTTGCGTTCCGGACGCGGCCCGACCAGCGACATGTCGCCAATAAGCACGTTCCACAACTGTGGCAGCTCGTCAAGATGATGTTCCCTAAGAAACCTTTCGGTCTTTGTAGAGTTGCTGTCGTCGCATTTTGCTATCAGTTGCGGTTTTTCCTCAGCTTTGCTGAGCGTTCTGAATTTATATATCGTAAACGGCTTGCCTTTATATCCTATGCGTTCTTGCGAGAATATTGCAGGCCCGTTCTTTTGTCTTTTAAGCATTATATATATTACGAGGAACAATGGTGATAATATAATCAGCCCTAAAAAGGCTGATACAAAGTCGAAAGCCCTTTTTATTGCCCTCTGTGTGGCGTTCATTGCGTCATGGCTGCAATTTATGCAGTCCGTCTCATTGGTATAGACGTTGTTCACTTTCTAAAAAATATTGTTTCTCTATAATAACCCAAAATATTTAAATTTGTTGCAAAGGTAACACAAATAATTTGAAAAAAATATTTGTAGCTCTCCGATTATTGAAAAAATAACCATAAATTTGCATATTATTGCAGAATGCACTATCTTTGCACAAATTATATGTGGCTTCGGCTCGTGATGTAAATTGGGGTTGACCGGATTTGACAGCGGGTTGGAATGGTACGTAAGCATGCGGAGCGTGGTCTGTTGGCTCCTAAATCTCAGCGGTCAAAAATTTATCTGGCGAAAACAAATACGCTCTCGCTGCCTAATCGAAGCATAGTAGATTATCGGCTTAATCCAGTCACAAGGTGACAGGACGAGACACTGCTCGAAAGCTGTTGTTCCGAAGCGTTTCGGTAAAGCGGTGCGGTTAAATCGGAAATAGTCTTGTGCGGCCTCGCGCATGGGATGAAATTTTAGAGGATAAGGTTGCAGTTGGTGGTCCGGGTCTTGCTGCAGCTCGAAAACCGAAGGCCGGAATAAGCGTGTAGAAAGCGTATGGTTTCCCTGTTTGGACGAGGGTTCGACTCCCTCCAGCTCCACACAAAAGGCGGTGTAAGATTATTACGCCGCTTTTTTGTTTAACCCCGAATCCTACTGCGATTTGGGTTAAATTATACATATTTGTAATATTTCCTGATTTTGCAGATTTAGTATTAAAATCTCTGTTTTGTCTTGATTTCATGTGTTTTACGGTGATGAATCATGCCTATGAAACAAATATTAATGTATTGGTGACGAATAGTGGGGCAAAAACAGATAATAGTTTTTACCTTTGCGGTCGTTGTATGGCACATAACGCTTGGCTTTTGAACAACATGTTTCTTTAGCTGCATGGGCCGTGACGAAATTATGGAAAACTTTAATATTCTGATATACGAAAATATGAAAAAGATTAAGATTAGTTGCATGTTTGCGTCTGCGTTGATGGCATTCTCCGTTCCGCAGGCCAACGCTCAGACCGCAAGTGCCGCAAAGGCACCTGCCACTGTTGCCCACACGGCACTGTTTGATTATTTCAGTTATAGTGGAAACGACGACATCTATAAAACCATCAAGCTCGACGGTGAGGGAGGATTTTACAATCCGATACTCCCCGGATGGAATTCTGACCCGAGCATCTGTCGTGCCGGTGACGACTATTTTATGGTTACGTCAAGTTTTTCTTATTATCCTGGCGTACCTTTGTTTCACAGCAAAGACCTGTTAAACTGGAAACAGATTGGTTATGTGCTCGACCGTCCGTCGCAACTTCCGTTGAACGGCCAGAAGGTTTCGGCAGGAATATTTGCTCCTGCCATTTCGTATAATCCTCACAACAAGACGTTTTATATGATAACCACCAACGTAGGGTGGGGCAATTTCTTTGTTAAGACTAAAGACCCGTTCGGCTCTTGGTCGGAGCCAATACGTCTGCCTGACGTAAAGGGTATCGACCCTTCGTTCTTCTTTGATGACAACGGCAAAGCCTATATCGTAAATAATGACGAACCGGAAGGCAAGGCTGAATACGACGGACACAGGGCTATCCGCGTGCGCGAGTTTGACGTGAACACCGACAAAACTGTTGGACCAGAAAAGATTCTTGTTAATAAAGGTGTACATCCCGAAGACAAGCCTATATGGATTGAGGGACCTCACATGTATAAGATAAACGGCAAATATTTTCTGATGTCGGCCGAGGGAGGCACAAGCGACATGCACTCAGAGGTTATCTTCAGAAGCGACAGTCCGTTCGGACCGTTTGTTCCGGCAAAGAAAAATCCTATACTTACCCAGCGCGACCTTAACCCCGACCGTCCTAATCCTGTTACATGTGCAGGCCATGCCGACCTTGTGCAGACTCCTTCAGGCGACTGGTGGGCTGTATTCTTGGCATGCCGTCCGTGTGAGGGCAAGTTTGAGAACCTTGGGCGCGAGACATTCCTGCTCCCCGTTAGCTGGACCGACGAAGGTTTTCCGCTCATATTGGAAAAAGGAGCAGTGGTACCCATGTCGGGCAATATAAAGGGCGCCGTGCGTGGCGAGAACGTAACCTTCGGCAACTTTGCATATAACGACGACTTTTCTGAAAAGACACTGCCGCTCGACTGGTTCTCGCTTCGCGGCCCGGTAGACTCTATCTGCAATACTAAAACAGTTCCGGGGTATCTCTCAATGACGTGTGTAGAGACAACAACGGCACAGAAAGCCGTTCCTGCTTTTGTATGCCGCCGCATTCAGCATCACAAGTTTGAGTGCTCTTCGCGCCTTGTGTTCGAGCCAGAGGCCGTAAACGAGCGTGCCGGCATGCTGCTCTTCAAGGACGAGACACATCAGTATCTGCTCTGCGTGGCCAAGACATCCACCGGCAAGGCTGTTGAACTTAGAAAGACTGCCGACGGCGGCAAAGACGAAATCCTGGCAAGCTCGGCTCTTGCTAAAGGCAGCAAGGACATACGCCTGAAGATTGTTTCTAACGGTCTTACATTCGACTTCTATTATGCTTTAGGCAATGGAGAATGGAAACTGCTGAAGAACAACGTAGACGCAGGTTTCCTGTCAACACGCAACGCAGGCGGATTTACAGGCACCACTATTGGCCTGTATGCCACACGCGGATAAATGCACGTAGAAGAAAAATGCGTTAAAATATGCGAAACATTAATTAAAACAGAATATTTTTGTTGCAATTATCAGCATAAACAACGTTACAAATTAAATCTGTTTACGTTATTAGTCTAAAAATAACATGTAATGGACAGATACGTAAAATCTTTATTATCACTAATTTTAATGTTGCCGGTGTTCGCCCGCGGGGCTGATGCCGGCAACACTATTGTTGTGCCTGAGAAAGAAAATGTAGGAGCTGATGCAATGCCTGCCGACATTGCTCCTGTTGACGAAGCTCCCTTTAAGCTGAAGAAACTAAGGAGGCCTGAATTTCCCAGTCGCCAAGAGACCATCGGCAAGGGCGACGTTTCGGCCTCGGGCAAGATTACGCCTGCAATCAATGATAAAATAGAGAGCCTCTCACGCCGTGGCGGCGGCACCGTGGTTGTGCCCGCAGGTAAGTGGTATTCGGGCAGAATAGAGCTGAAGAGCAACGTGGAACTACGTCTTGAAGAAGGCGCGGTGATAGAGTTTTCGGGTCTGGTTGACGACTATCAGCCGGCTGTGTTCACCCGCCATGAGGGCGTAGAGGTTATGGGTGCCGGCGCATTTATCTATGCCAACGGAGCCAAGAACATTGCCCTGACGGGTAAAGGCGTTATTATGGGGCCGCCTATGGACGTGCCCATGCGTAAGTTTCCCAACGGCAACAGTGTCGTTGAGAACGATATTGACTATCGCATGCCTGTGGCTGAGCGTATTTGCGACGGCAAGGAAGGCCGCACATTCTACCGGCCCAAGTCGTTCTCGCCAATCAACTGTAAGAATGTTCTCGTTGAGGGTGTAACCTTTGAGCGCAGCCTGCTGTGGAACGTTAATCCCGTTTACTGCGAGAACGTGATAATACGCGGCATAACCGTAAACTCTACAGACGTGCCCAGCGGCGACGGCATCGACATATCTTCGTGCAAGAATGTGCTTATAGAATATTCCACGCTCAACTGCGGCGACGACTGCTTTACGCTGAAGGCCGGTCGCTGCGAAGACGGACTGCGCGTTAACCGTCCTACTGAGAATGTGCTCATACGCTATTGCCTGGCCAAGGACGGCCATGGAGGGATAACCTGCGGCAGCGAGACGGCAGGAGGCATACGCCGTGTATATCTTCACGACTGCGTGTTCTACGGCACTCGCACCGGCTTCCGTTTCAAGACGAGACGCAACCGCGGCGGTACCGTTGAGGACATAACATACGAGAACGTACGCCTTGTCAACGTGCGCGAGGCTTTCACGTGGGACTTGCTCGGCTCAAAGATGTATATGGGTGAGCTTGCACGCCGCTATCCGCCGTTCGACATCACCCCGCTTACGCCTACGGTTAAGGACATAACCATACGCAACTTCATAGTTGAGTCGGCCGACAGACTTATGACCGTTAACGGCATACCCGAAATACCTTGTTCGGGCGTGCTCCTTGAGAACGGCATTGTAAAGACCAACAGAATAATAAAGACGCTTAACGATGCCGACGGACTGACGCTGCGCAACATGGAGATACAGGCCACTGACAACACCATGGTGATAGACGACAGCCGCAACGTGCTCTTCGACAACGTTACGTTCCATGTGCCCGACGGCGCTCTCAACATGGACATAAAGGGCAGCAAGGCTTCTGGCATAATAATACGCGGTAACGGTGCAGATATTGTCTGCAAGCCCGGACTTAACAAGCTATAAATGTTTTATTTTATATTGTAATTCTGTTTAAACATAGTGTGTGCGCCCGTGCAGATTTGTTCTGCATGGGCGTTTTGTTTTTATGTCGTTTACTTTCATCTGGCGTTTTGTAAGAAATGCGATAAAACATGTTTCATTATGACATTTCTTGCTTGCATGGGTCTTGTGGCGAAATAGAAAACATAAGGGCGTAAATATGCCTTTATACCATTAATTACGCTTGTATGTTTGGCCGTATGATGCCTTTTGCGTTGCAATATACGGTCTTTTGTGTTGCAAAAGAGCATCTTTTGTTCTGTAATATGCCGTGTTTTGTATGCTGTTTTGTGCCCGTTTATGGGCTTATGGGGCAGTCAGGAGATGCACACAAAGCTCTGCCGTTATTATAAATGCCTGTTTCATAGACATTTATGGTTATGCGTGTATATGCTCGAATTACATGTCCGGCAGTCCGGATTTAGAAAAGACATCGTTTTTAGGCCGTTTATTAAAATCATAAAGTAAGCTAAATGTGAAATAATCTGACAATAAGACAAGTCGGCCCAAGCCTTTTTGTGTCGTCTCGGCCTTGCGTAGCCCCCTGCGCTCCGTGCGCTTATTTCATTATCTTGTTGTCGTTCATAAACTGCTCAAGATACTCAATGCCCTTGGTTGTGCAGCATCCGCGCATGTACACGGTTATAAAAGTGTGGAAAATTTCCTTGATAGAATACTTGCGATACATTTTGGCCTGCATCACATAATTTATTGCCGCATCGCTCATTTTGTGGACAATGTCATAGTTGATGTCGTCTCTGAAAAATCCGTGCTCAATGCCTTTCCGCATGAAGTGGAAAGACTTTTCGCGCTGTTTCTCGTTATACTCATGCAGAAACTCTACAATCCTTGAATATTTTTGTGTGTCGTAAAAGAATTTAGGGTTTATTGTTCCGAGGTCTTTCAGCTCTAGTTTAAGAAAAAAAGCTATTACGTCCATCTCGTTCTCGGCCTTTGCGGCATAGTCCGACAGTTGTTTGGTCATCTTCTCCGAATCGTGTTTCACACACTCAAAAAGCAAGTCTTCCTTGTTGCTGTAAATCTCATAAAGCGTGCGCTTAGATATCCCCATGTCCGTGGCAATATCATCCATCTTGACAGCTCTTATGCCTTTCTGTTTAAAGAGCAGCACAGATGTGTCAAGAATCTTTGTTTTAAGATTTTCACGATAAACTGTCATGTTGCCGGTTTTATGCATAAACACTATTCTTATTTTATTTGCAAAGTTAATAATTTTTCTAAAAAAACTATTTGCTTTCCTTTATTTTTATTACATTTGCATGACTTTTCATTATAAAGTGAAATGGTTATAAGGTAAAAGACAATACAAAATTAAGATAACACAAACGCCTATGGTAAATATAACAAAAGAGGCCGCTCTTGCATATCACAAGAACGGGAAACCCGGAAAAATTGAGGTAAAACCGACAAAGCCTTACAGTACGCAAACCGATTTGAGCCTGGCTTATTCGCCCGGCGTCGCGTTCCCGTGCCTTGAAATACAGAAAACTCCCGACGACGCTTACAAATACACCGACAAGGGCAACCTTGTGGCCGTAATCAGCAACGGCACAGCCGTGCTCGGCCTTGGCGACATTGGGGCCATGAGCGGCAAGCCTGTCATGGAAGGCAAGGGACTTTTGTTCAAGATATATGGCGGTATCGACGTATTCGACATTGAGGTTGACGAAAAAGACCCTGAAAAGTTCTGCGAGGCTGTCGAGAAGATTGCGCCCACGTTTGGAGGCATCAATCTTGAGGACATAAAGGCTCCTGAGTGTTTCTATATAGAAGAAAGACTGAAGAAGACGCTCGACATCCCCGTGATGCACGACGACCAGCACGGCACGGCCATAATATCTGCCGCCGGACTGAAGAACGCCCTCGAAGTTAACGGCAAGGACATCTCCGAGGTAAAGATTGTTGTCAACGGAGCAGGTGCGGCAGCCATATCATGCACAAAGCTGTATATGGCTCTCGGCGCAAAGAAAGAGAATATCGTGATGCTCGACTCAAAGGGCGTAATAACCAGCGACCGCGAGAACCTCACGGAGCAGAAGAAACTCTTTGCTACCGACCGCCGCGACGTACATACTCTTGAGGAGGCTGTCAAAGGTGCCGACGTGTTTGTTGGTCTTTCTAAGGGCAACGTCCTCACGCAGGACATGGTAAGGTCTATGGCCGACCAGCCGATAGTGTTTGCGCTGGCTAATCCCGTGCCCGAAATATCTTACGAGGACGCCATGGCCAGCCGTCCCGACGTGTTGATGTCTACAGGCCGTTCCGACTATCCTAACCAGATAAACAACGTTATCGGCTTCCCCTATATCTTCAGGGGCGCGCTCGACGTTCACGCTTCGGCCATCAATGAGGAGATGAAGATGGCTGCCGTGCATGCCATTGCCGACCTTGCCAAGCAGCCTGTGCCCGATGTTGTAAACGATGCTTATCAGGTTAACAACCTTACTTTCGGTCCGTCTTACTTCATTCCTAAACCTGTTGACCCGCGTCTTATCACGGAGGTGTCGGCAGCAGTGGCCAAGGCAGCCATAGAGAGTGGGGTGGCGCGCACCACTATTGACGACTGGGACGAATACAAGAACCGTCTGCGCGAGATGCTCGGACAGGAAACCAAGCTCACGCAGAAACTCTACGACACGGCACGCAAGCATCCGCAGCGCGTTGTCTTTGCCGAAGGCATACACCCAACAATGCTCAAGGCCGCCGTTCAGGCCAAGAACGAGGGCATCTGTCAGCCAATCCTGCTGGGCAACGACGAGCGCATTATGAAGCTTGCAAAGGAACTCGACCTCAGTCTTGAAGGCATAGAGATAGTTAACCTGCGCCACGACAACCAGAACGACCGCCGTGAGCGTTACGCCCGTATACTGGCCGAGAAGCGCAAGCGTCAGGGCTACACCTTCCAGGAAGCCAACGACAAGATGTTCGAGCGCAACTATTTCGGCATGATGATGGTTGAGACCGGCGAGGCCGACGCCTTCATCACAGGTCTTTACACCAAATACTCCAACACCATCAAGGTTGCCAAGGAGGTTATCGGCATCCAGCCCGGATACAACCATTTCGGCACGATGCACATAATCAACTCTAAGAAGGGTGTGTTCTATATTGCCGACACGCTTATCAACCGTCATCCCGACAAGGATGTTCTCGTAGACATAGCCCGTCTGAGCGCAATGACAGTTAGGTTCTTCAACGAGGAACCGAAGATAGCTATGATAAGCTATTCTAACTTTGGTACGGATGAGAATGGAAGTCCCGCACAGGTTCATGCTGCCGTTGACGACATGCAGGCCCGTTATCCCGACTTGGCCATCGACGGTGAGATGCAGGTCAACTTTGCGCTTGACAACAAGCTGCGCGACGAGAAATATCCGTTCTCGCGGCTCAAGGGCAAGGATGTCAACACATTAGTGTTCCCTAACCTCAGCAGTGCAAACAATGCCTACAAGCTGTTGCAGGCAATGGATTCAGATGCCGAGATTATAGGCCCTATTCAGATGGGATTGAACAAGCCGATACATTTCACAGACTTCGAGTGCAGCGTCCGCGACGTTGTGAACATCACCGCCGTAGCCGTTATCGACGCTTACGTACAGAAGATCAAGGAAAACAGAATATAGTATTAGCCGCATTAAGTGCTTTTACATGATTATAAACGGCTCCGCAGGCATGTTGTCTTCGGGGCCGTTGTTTGTTTTATCCTAAATCTCAATTACGGTTTGGGTTTATAATAGCCTGATGCGATTTTGGCTTATACCATTTGGTCAGTGTGCAGTTACGCACACTGATTGCATAAAAAATGTAAATTCCGGCATCGTCTCTGTCACGGTTTGCCGTTGTATTCGTCTAAGATAATATAAACAAAGAATATAGTAATAAATAAAAAACGTAGATTATGAAAAAGCTGTTTGTTATGGCGTTTGCAGCAATGTTCTGCATGGCCGGCTTTGCCAAGGGCACACAAGAGGTAATCAATGAAATCGTACAGTCAACCGGTGCGCAGGTTATTACGCTCGGCAAAGACATTATTGCCGCGCAGACGGCGGGTATGCCTGATAACGTCAAGGCTGTTATGAACAATATCGACGGCGGCACTCTTGTATTGTTGTCTGAAGGCACCGACGATAATATTAAGACATTCAACGACAAGGTGGGAGAACTCGACACAAAGGATTATGAAACCATGGCATCTTTTGTTGACGGCTCTGACATCATAAAGGTTTTCGGCAAGTATGACGGCGACTGTATTACCGAACTTGTTATTGTCTTTTCTGATGATGAGGACTGTGCCATGATTGACGTTACTGGCAAGATAAGCAAGGAAGACGCTTTAAAGCTCTTGAGCAAAGACATGCTGCAGCAGATACTTTAATCCAAATCTGGCATTAGTGTTCAGCCTGTATGCACATTGATAAAGTTATGTGCGGTCTAATGACTGATTTGGGCTTAACCTGAATCCTGATGAAACCGATTTGGGCTTAATATAAAAACGGACAAATGCCGGCTGTTGTGCCTGTGCATTTGTCCGTTTCCTGTTTGTCGTCAAGACATGGCCGTCTCCGGCATGTCTTTATTGTTGCGGCGTGGCTGCCGCAGTGTCTTTTCACTACAGTCTTATAATCTGCTTCACGCCCTTAACGTTGCGCAGCTTCTTTATAAGCTGTTCCAGTTTCGATGTGTCTTCAACGTTCACCACCAGATTACCGCGGAACAGTCCGTCGTTACTGTCGATGTTTATGCTGCGCATCATTATCTTCTCTTCTTTCGATATAATGCTCGTAATGTTGTTCACAATGCCTATATCGTCGTTTCCAATAATCTTCAGCGTGATAGAGTATTGCGATTTGCCCTTTCCGCTCCACATGGCCTTCACTATTCTGTAGCCGAAACGCTTTCTCAGCTCAGGCGCGTTAGGACAGTCCTCACGGTGTATCTTTATTCCTCCGTTTACGGTTACAAATCCAAACACGTCGTCGCCGTATATCGGGTGGCAGCATTTAGATAGCGTATAGTCAACGCCTTTCAGGTTTTTGTCTATCACCAGCACGTCGTCGCTCGAGTAGGCTATCTCCTCGTTCGGGTTCTCATAGCTAAACTCCTTGGCGCTTCTTACCGGGGCTGTTGGCGCGGCGTTGTTGTCGTGCATCAGCACTTCCTGATATGTTTCTATGGCCTGGTTTAGGTCCATGCTTCCGTCGGCAATGTCTTTGTAGAAGTCGTTGGCAACCTTGTAGCCCAGCTTCTTTATCAGGTGCGACACTGCGCTCTCGTCAAAGTCGATCTTTCGGTTTTTCAGTCGCCTTTCAAACATCTCTTTTGCGTAGGCTCCGTCTTTTATCATGAGTTCTTTTATGGCCATGCGTATCTTTGTCTTCGCGCGGCTTGTCTTCACAATGTTCACCCATTCTTGCTTTGGCTTTTGCGTGTTCGATGTCATAATCTCCACCTGGTCGCCGTTTTTCAGCACATATCTGAACGTAACCGCCTTGTTGTTTATCCTTGCTCCGGTGCAGCGGTTTCCTATGTTTGAGTGGATACGGTAGGCAAAGTCGAGCACTGTGGCGCCCTTTGGAAACTTCATCAGGTCGCCTTTGGGCGTAAACACAAACACCTCGTCTTCATACAGGTCCATCTTAAACTGGTCAATCACCTGCAGGTCGTCTTTGTTCTCCAGCGCTGTCCTTATGCTGTTTAGCCATTCATCGAGTCCGCTTTCGCCCTTTATGCCTTTGTATCTCCAGTGTGCAGCCAGTCCTCTTTCTGCCACTTCGTCCATTCGTTCCGTGCGTATCTGCACCTCCACCCATTTGTTTTCAGGCCCAAGCACTGTTATGTGCAGACTCTCATATCCGTTCGACTTAGGCACGCTCAGCCAGTCGCGCATACGTTTAGGGTTAGGCTGATACATGTTGGTTATTATGGCAAACACCTGCCAGCAGTGCATCTTTTCAAGCTCCTCGGGCGAGTCGAGAATTATTCTTATCGCAAACAGGTCATATATTCCTTCAAATCCGCACTGCTGCTTTTTCATCTTCTGCCAGATGCTGTGTATGCTCTTTGTGCGTCCCTTCATGTGGAACTTCAGTCCTGCTTCTTTCAGTTTTTTGTCTATAGGCGTTATGAACTTTTCGATGTATGCGTCGCGGCTTTTCTTTGTCTCGTTGAGTTTCGCCTTTATCATGTAGTAAGCGTCGTGCTCAAGATATTTCAGGCTAAGGTCTTCCAGCTCACTTTTCAGCTTGTATAGTCCCAGCTTGTGTGCCAGCGGTGCATACAGATAGCTTGCTTCCTCGCTCACCTTCATCTTGGCCTCGGTGTTCGTGGTGTCTCTTATCTGCCTCATCAGGTTCACCCTGTCGGCAATCATTATCAGTATCACCCTCATGTCTTCGGCAAACGACAGCAGCAGGTCGCGAAAGTTCTCGCTTTCTATCACGGGGTTCTTCTTGTAAAGTTCCCTGATGCTCCTTAGTCCGTGTATTATTACCGATACGCTCTTTCCAAAAACTTTTTCTATGTCGTCGAGCGAGTTGTCGTTTTCGGCAACGCTTGTGTAAAGAAGTATGGCTATCACACCGTCGCGTCTCAGTCCTATTTCGTTTATCGCGATTTGTGCAGTCTGCAGACTAAGCAGTATCGGGTTCATGCCGAACACGTCGCGCTGTATGCTGTTGTTCCGCATGGCCTCTTTAAGATGCCTCGAAATGTTCTTTTCGTCATCTTTTCTTAGTATGTCGCTTGTGTGCTTGCGCAGTTCGCGAATAATATTAACGAGGTCGTATTTCTCTGATTTTGTAAAAAAGAGTCTTTCAGCCATATTTTATCGTTTTATACAAATTGGTTCTTTCTTATGCCCTTCGCGGCTTCTGTAAGGCTTTGTCCGCCGGTCAGTTTCTTTCATGTCTTTTTGCCGCAGATAGCAGCTGCCAGCCCGCCGTCACGCCGTCTGCGTGTGGGCTTTTGTATGTGCAAACTTACACATTTTTCCTGATATTCTTCTTTGTTGGTTCAAATAAATTAAGTATTGTGGCTTTTCTTTAGGCAAGTAATAACTTTTTAATATCAAAAGTTATTCTTTTTAAGAAAAAAACTTTATATTTGTAACAGATTTACTGAAACCTTATAAACAATAATACTTATGTTATCACCTGAAGATTTAAAACAAATTGCCGTGAAAGGCATTACCGAAGAACAAGTTCTTACACAGCTCGATGAGTTTAAAAAGGGTTTTCCTTTCCTTAAATTAGAGGCTGCTGCCGGCATTGGCCGTGGTGTCATTGCACCTGACGACAATGAGCGTGCCGCTTATATAGCCAAATGGGAAGCCTATAAGGCCGAGGGCAAGAAGATTGTTAAGTTTGTTCCTGCCAGTGGTGCCGCAAGCCGCATGTTCAAGGATATGTTTGCTTTTCTTGGTGCCGACTATGACGTGCCGCAGACAGACTTCGAGAAGAAATTCTTTGACAACATAGAGAAGTTTGCTTTTTACGACGAGCTTAACGCAGCTTGTGTAAAGAATGAGGGCAAGGACATTGCCGCCCTTATTGCTGCCGGCAACTATAAGGCTGTTGTTGCCAACATGCTCGAGGCCAAGGGCCTTAACTACGGACAGCTGCCCAAGGGTCTGCTGCTCTTCCACAGATATGCCGACAGCGTGCGCACTCCTCTTGAGGAGCATCTCGTTGAGGGCGCGTTGTATGCTTCCAGTGCAGGCGAGGCCAACGTTCATTTCACTGTAAGCCATGAGCACAAGGAACTGTTTGAGAATAAAGTGGCCGAGAAGAAAGATGTTTATGTAAACAAGTATGGAATAAAGTATAACATCTCGTTCTCAGAGCAGAAGCCCTGCACCGACACTATAGCCGCTAATCCTGACAACACTCCGTTCCGCAACGCCGACGGTTCTCTGTTGTTCCGTCCCGGAGGCCATGGCGCTCTTATTCAGAATCTTAACGACATAGACGCCGACGTAATCTTTGTTAAGAACATCGACAACGTTGTGCCCGACCGTCTTAAAGACGACACCGTAACTTACAAGCAGCTTATTGCAGGTATTTTGGTTTCGTTGCAGGAAAAGGTGTTCGCTTATCTGCGTCTGCTCGACAGTGGCGCGTACAGCCATTCACAGCTTGAAGAAATCATACGCTTCGTTCAGAACGATTTGTGCTGCCGTAAGTCAGATATCAAGAATTTTGAGGATGCCGACCTCGTGATATATCTGCGCTCTAAGCTCAACCGTCCTATCCGTGTCTGCGGAGTAGTAAAGAATGTTGGTGAGCCGGGCGGAGGTCCGTTCCTTACTTACAATCAGGACGGCACAGTCAGTCTGCAGATTCTCGAGAGCAGCCAGATAGACAAGAGCAACACCGAATACATGAAGATGTTTACCGAGGGCACACACTTCAATCCCGTTGACCTTGTATGTGCTGTTAAGAACTATAAGGGCGAACCGTTCAACCTGCCTGACTATGTTGACAAGACAACTGGATTTATCAGCAGCAAGAGCAAGAACGGCAAGGAGCTTAAAGCTCTCGAATTGCCCGGCCTGTGGAATGGTGCCATGAGCAACTGGAACACTGTGTTCGTTGAAGTTCCGCTCTCTACCTTCAATCCGGTAAAGACCGTAAACGACCTTCTTCGCGAGCAGCATCAATAAAAAAAAACAGAGAATTGGGATTATTTACATGCCCAATTCTCTGTTTTTTATCCCAAATCTGCATTAATATTCAGCCTGAATAAAAGCAGATAAAACTATATGCGGTCTAATCCCGGTTGGAGTTTATTATTATGGCTATCCGGCAATGCCCAATCGGCTTTCGTCCGCTGTTGTTTCTCTTTTTTCAGTTTTGGTTTTAGTTCCCGGCTCTTCCTGATGCCGTGTCTGATATATACAGTATTCCTGTGTCCTTGTCTCTGGCGTTAAATTCTACGTAGTATATGTTTTCAAGGTCATATCCCGATTTAGAAGAGTCCCACGACATAGATCCGGAGCCTTTGCCTACGGTTTTCAGTTCTTCTCTATAGTATTTGTCGCCGTTTGCCGTCTTCACTTTACATGTTATGCCCAGCGTGTATGTGCCTTCCTTCTTCAGGTTGTAGTCCAAGTTGTAATATTTTGTCAGCGTAGGCATAATAGTCAGTACATAATTCTTTCCCAGCGTCTCAACCGGCGTTTCTTCATAATATATTGTCTTGCTGCCTGCCTTGTGATACGGCCTTATGTAGTATGTCGTGCCGCGTTTCAGCGTTGTTCCGCTTCTGCCTATAATCCGTGAAAATCCGTCAATACATTCATCGTTCTCGTTCAGCTTTATTATGGCGTTTTCAATAGTCGGTTTAGACGATGTGCCAACGCAGAATCCCACTTTGTCTGGCAGTTCTGTTGTGCTGTTTTTAGTCACCTGTATGTTTATTTGCGGTTGTGCTCCGTCCTGCACAAAGTTCACCTTTGTTTTCAGTGCCTTCGATGTCACCACGTAGCTTTCTTCGCTGTCATCATCGTTGTCGCCTTCATTGCCTCCTTGGCTGTTTCCCGTGTACCTGTCAATCACATCCTTATCAGGCAGTTTGTCGCTGTCAACGCTGAAATACCACGTAACATATTCCGTTTTCACATCACTTATACCGTTTTCATGTACATTCTTTTTCGCCGTCACTTCCGCAAGTCCTTGGTTTCCCGGCACAAAGTACAGCTCAATATAGTATTCGTGCCACGGGTCTTGCCAGTCTCCCGGATTTATCGTACCCTCATAAAACAGCACAGTCATGTTTATGGCGGCCTTGTTCTTTCCCGTTTTGCCATATCCGAATTCCGTTACCCCCATCATCATCTCAGCCATATAGCTCAATACTATCGGTGTGCCCGATTCTGTTACGCTCAGTGCCATGGCCCTGTAGAGCTTACTGTCATATTCATAATAAAACTTCAGCTCATGGCCGTTCAGTTGCGTTAAGGCCATATCCGTTTGTCCTGTGCCGTCTCCGTCACCGTTTATATTATCGTCTCCGTCGTTTCCTCCGCAGCTGATAAAACATAATGCCGTAAACAGCATAAACATACATGTAACAAATCCTGATGCAATTTTTTTCATGGTAAGTTCTTTGTCAAATTATACATATCCCGTTCTTCGCGGGTTATCATTCTCACAGTTTTTTAATGATAAAAAATATTATTTACAAAGATACTGTTGCGTAATTCATTATAAAAGATTTTGTCGCTTAATTTATGTTAAACGTCTACATTCCGTCTCCTTTTATCCCAAATCTGCATTAGTATTCAGCATGAATACTCCAAATAGATAAAACTGTATGCGGTCTAATGCTATTTAGGTTTATCTCATTTGTGTTGTTATGACATACCCCCAAGACTATTTATTATGAATTACCAAACGCAGTTCAGCGTCAGCTAATTATGAAACGCAGTTCAGCGTTAGCTAATTGTGAATTATGAATTATGAAACGTGGTTCGGCGTCAGCCAATTGTGAATTACTATTAGTAGTTAAGGCCGAAGGCCCAGAGAGGTATCACGTTTGCGTATCCGTTTTCAATATCGTCTTTCACAATATAGCCGTCGCTTGCGCTTTCTATCTGCTTTTGTCCCTTTTTTCGTCCTCCTATTTCAAATACCTTGCCGTCAATCTCAAAATCAGAGATGTCAGAGTTTCTCACTTCGTTACATACCCTTGTCTGGTTCATAAAGAACGTTTCTCTTACGTTTCCTATATCAGCATGTTCAGTTGCAAGGGCATAAATTAGGTTTGTGTTGTCAAGATACAGTTTTTCCACCTTGCCGAGTCCTCTTAATCCTCCCGTAGCATTGCGTAGCTGACTTATCATTCCGGCACGTTCCATGTATATCAGATAGTTTGGAATGTCATTCCTGTTGATACCAGTAACATCAGCCAGCTTCTGCATCACAGGCTTAAAGGGAACACTTTTAGATACAACCATTATCAGGCTTTTCAGTTTCCTGCCCACAGACATGTTGGCTTTTAAGTGCATCGGTATGTCAATTTCCATAGTCTGGTTTATCACCTGCATCAGTTCCATTTCAAATTCAGCGTCATGTCCGAAAGGATAATATCCTCTTTTAAGATAATCCTGAAAAAAGGGTAGGGGATGTTCTATGTCACTGATTACCGCTTTGTGCGTAAGTATGTCTTCCAGACTATAAACAGGTACGTCTATGCCATGAAACAGGCGTAAGTATTCTCTGAACGACAAACCCTGCATCTCATAAATAGGCATGCGTCTGCTAAGGTCAGCCATGCCCTTATAAATGTCAAGTATCGAAGAGCCCGAGATTACTATCTGCAAGTCGTCATAACTATCATAAATCTGTTTCAGTTCTCTCGACCACCCTTCATATTTATGTATCTCGTCGATAAACAGGTGTCTGCCTCCCATCTTTACAAAACGGTCTGCCAGGTCAACAAGTTTATTTTCTGCAAAATAAAGATTATCAGCCGATACGTACAGCGTATCTTTTGCGTCCAAATTCTGTTTGATATATTGCAGCAGCATAGTAGACTTACCTACGCCTCGTGGCCCAACAAGTCCGAATGCCCTGTTTTCCCATTTAATCTGGTTATATTTATATCTGAGAAACTCTACCGGCGTGTTTTTCAGCTTTCTATAAAAAAATTCATAAAGCTTTTCCATACCCATTCTGTTTTATCTCATGACAAATATACAGTATTTTACTGTATTTGCACAAAAATAATGCAGAATTTTACTGAATTTGCATGAAAATAATGCAGGATTTTACTGAATTTGCATGAAAATAATGCAGGATTTTACTGAATTTGCATAGAAATAATGCAATATTTTACTTAATTTGCATACAAACAATGCAAACTTGCGGTAAACGACATAGAAGCGGCATTGAATTGACTGACGTCGAACTTTGTTCTTCGCTCTTTACTTATTTATAGTTCTTATTGTCAATATACACTTCCAGCAGCTTCGATGTGCGGTCTTCGTTATTAGGCACCACGTCCATGTCGGCCACGCACGCCGGCACAAGACAGCTCATGCCCTTTGACAGATGCACCTGTTTTATCTCCGGCTCCTCGCCCTTCCACGACCTTACCACTATGTCACAGCTGCCCGATAGACACATATACACCACAAAGCTGTCATACTTGTACAGCTTTCTGTGGAACGCCCTGTTCACCTCCAGCAGCTTCACCGTAAAGAACCTGTTCTCCGCCAGCAGCACCGGATAGTTCATCTTGCGCATGTAGTGCGTGCGGTAGTCGTCCTCCACTTTATAGTCCAGCGCCTCCGATGCCAGCGCCGTGTGCAGTGCCCTTGGCTTGCCGTCAAGTCCCGGACGGTTATAGTCGAATATGCGGTATGTCAGGTCAGAGCTCTGCTGCACCTCAGCCAGCAGCGTACCGCTGCATATCGCATGGATGCGTCCCGACGGAATGTAGAACACGTCGCCCTCCTTCACGTCGTGCGATGCCAGCACGTCACAGATGCTGCCGTCCTCTATGCGCTTGCCGTATTCATATTTCGATATCAGACTCTTAAAGCCGCTGTAGAGTTTAGCTCCCGGCTTTGTGTCCATAATATACCACATCTCCGTCTTGCCGAACGAGTCGTGATATTTACGTGCCATCTCGTCGTTGGGATGCACCTGTATCGACAGGTCCTTCGCAGCGTCGATAAACTTTATCAGCAGCGGAAACTTGTCGCCGTACATGTCATACACCGTACGTCCTATCAGCTCTTCCTTATATTCCGTCACAAGTTCGTTAAGCTTACGTCCTTGCAGCGAGCCGTTGCCTACTACCGATTCCTTGCCCGGCACGGCACTTATCTCCCAACTCTCGCCTATAGGGGCTGTGTCGCCGTCGTTTATGCCTTTCAGGGCTTTCAGCAGATTGCCGCCCCATACCTTTGAATACAAGTTGCTTTCGAATAATAATGGATAAAGCATGGTTTAGTCGTTTGTTGCAGTTTATAAGAATATTGTTAAATGAGAGCAATGTCACCAACAATTCAAAAAATAGTAAAAGCTCCTTTTGGTGAAAACAATAATAAATATTTTATTATCTTTGCACCAATGAAATCGTTTTTTCGTATAGTGTTGTCTTATCTTTCGGCTATAATACTTGTTCCTATAGCCATAATAGCAAAGCTGTTCAGGAAATAAGAATTCTTATTTCTCAAATGGATTTTTGTATATGCCAAGCAACTGCTTAGTGAAGTAATAGAAGAACTGCATGTCGTCAACAAAATAACGTTTAAACAGGCGCTTTGGTTCTTTTATCACACGATACAGCCACTCCATTCCGCATTTCTGCCATATCATAGGCGCACGTTTCAGCGTACCAGCCTCGAAGTCTATCGTTGCGCCAAGAGCCATAAACACATCCACGTTTGGCATCCTGTCACGATATTTCATTATCCATTTCTCCTGTTTTGGCGCACCTACACCTACAAGAACAACGTTTGCGCCACTTTCATTTACAATCTTTATCAGTTCCTCACATTCTGCCTCTTTCTTCTCAAATCCATACGAAGGTGAATGTGCGCCGACAACAATCTCACGGCCCACTTTTTCGTTGATGTTTCTTTTAGCTTTCTCTGCTATACCTTCTGCTGCACCCAGCAAGAATATCTTGCAGTCAGTGTCATCCTTATGATACATATAATATGCTGTAAAGAAGCTGCTTCCGGGAATAGCCTCCGGCAACGGCTTTTTCAGCAGTTTAGACATCATGTATAATATTTTGCTGTCGCATACCACCCATTCTGCCTTTTGATAAACATCATAAAAGTCTTTATCTTTCTGAAGCTTTACCAGATGGTCTACGTTAGGAGTTATCAACACACCTTTTTTCAAGTTCTTCAACAACTCATCGCGTGTTGTTGAGAGTATGTCGATATTAAGAAAACGAACAATATCTTTCATCTTTATATTTTATAAATATTACATTTTCAGTTTTTCAAAAGTCTCTTCCCAAGATCTATATATTTCGTCAACAGAGTATCTTTTACTTGTTTCAATGGCTTTTTCAGCCATATCATTATAGACGGCATCATTATGCATAATCTTTTGTAATTGTATGGCTGCCTTTTCTGCAGAAAAACCTTCTTTTTGGTATGGAAAGACAATACCATTAACACCGTCATTTACAATGTCGTAAACAGCAGAATAACTGCCATAAACGGCAGGAACAACTCCGAAACTCATACATTCAGCCAACACAAGGGGGAAACCCTCATATTCAGATGTTAGCATCAGAATCCTTGCGCGTTTATAATACTCTATAGGTGATTTAAAACCTTCAAAGCTGACATTCTTTAGTCCTAATGCCTTTGCTTGCTTTTCAATATTCTCACGCTCAACTCCATCGCCTACTATAGTCAGCCGCCAGTCTGGATATTTCTTTTCCAGCAAAGCCCATGTGTCTATCACTCTGTACACCCTTTTTTGAATACTATCCAATCGTCCGACATATATTATTTCTTTTTCTTTATTATCAGGATTAAAAACAAAGTCTCCTGTTTCTATTGTTACAGGGTTTGTCTGCACCATAAGTTTCTTAGGATTCTTTATTCCTGTAAAATCCTTAAAGCGTTCAACGAAACTAGGGGAGAGCACTTGGTAAACATCGCTATGATTATATACATACCGCATACTTCTGCTTGTGATAAATCTTATTATTGATTTTTTACAAAGTAATATTATCTTTTTTATTTTGTTGTTAGTTTTATTAATATGTATGTCACAATCGTATAATTTTCCATTGGCTGAGGGATCGTTATGATATACTGATATGATTTTAACGTTTAGCCCTTTAGATGCTTTTTTTGCTACATAAGCAGGAATGTATGGAAGTCCCCATTGGTTTATTATAATGTCAATTTTGTTGTCAATAAGAACTTTTCGTAATGATTTTATATTGTATTCACTATATGAATATTCATCTTGTGAATAAATAGTTATAGTATTGCTTAATCTGTTCTCAATAGAGTCTTTGGGCGGAAAAAAAATAAATATAAATACTTTATGTCCCTGCGAAACAAATTTGTTTGCTAATGTGGAAGAAACAATTTCTAAACCTCCAAAATTTAAAGACTTTAACAAGAAAAGTATATTCATGTTATTGTATTATATTTGCAATTGTGTGTATTATTAAAAATACTATTTATCGTATAATTTAAGGTAGTTGTTTTGCATTTGTGAGATACCAAATTTAGTTTTGACATAATTATATGCAAAATCACCATATTTATATTTTGATTCTTTATTTATTGATTCAAATATTTTGACATATTGATTGATGTTATTATTATTTACTTTCAATGGCCATGTTTCAGGTACAGTGTCAACCAAGCCTTCACATGAATTTATGATGACAGGTAGTTTCGCAAATGATGATTCTATTGATAGCATAGATAATCCTTCATGTATTGACGGCATGAAAAGATAATCAAAAGAGTTAAGGTATGATGCCAAATTGTATACATTTCCATAGAAATGTACATTATTAAAATCTGCCAACTTATTCTTTAAATCTTCTTCTAAAGGACCTTCTCCTATAATATGGAATAAGAAATTATTCTTATTTTTATTTAATTGGCAAATAACATCTGATAATGTATCAATTCCTTTTTGTTTAACAATTCTGCCTGCAAAAAGAATATTGATTTTATCTTGTGGCAAATCTTTAAATGGTTTTTGTTCTTTCTCTTCTATGCCATTTAAAATTACAGGAATTTCTTTATTGTAAAAGTTGAAATTTTTCAAGTAAATTTCTTTTACAGGTATACTTATTGCAATATTGGATTTATGTTTTAAAAAGAAATGTTCAATAATATTACCTATAAAGTGTTTGTTTTTCCATAATTTAGTATTATGAATTGTTCTGAAAATCTTGGTGCGTTTTTTATTGATTAAAAAACCAAATAGGTGGTAAAATAGATACATTGCAACATCCGGAGACTCTGTATGTGTGTGATATATGTTTGGTTTATATTTGATGTGTATTTTCCAGAACCAAAATGGAAAAAGAATAGCACCTAATATAAAGTTTGTTGATAATGGGGATCTATGATATTTAATATTATGTTGTTTCATATCATTAATTAGAGAATCTGAATATTTGCCATGCCCTCTAACAACTTCAACAATATGGAACTCATAATTCTGGTTGTTCGATTTTGATATGTTTAGAGCAACTGTTTCTGAGCCCCCTATATCAAAATGTGTAACGATGTGAAAAACTTTATATTTCATTGTTATTTATGTATGATTTACGTATTTATATGGTTATTATATTTTTGAATTATATATAAATAT
>CAJMMQ010000014.1 GCA_905214625.1 uncultured bacterium | reverse complement strand
TCAATGTTTTACAAGCAAGACCACGAAAATAGGATATTCTAACGACCGATTTGGGTTTAATGACTAATTTTTGGGTATAAGATAATAAATTTATTGACTTATACATTTTAAAAAACAACAACTTAAATCGGAATACAAAAACAGAGGCCGTTTCAAAATAAACTTGAAACGGTCTCTGCGTATATTTAAGAATAAGGTTTATATGTTAATATAACCTTAACTCTTTTTGCTTATGCTTCCTCATTGCTCCAGTCTTCTTTAGACTTGCGGATGTAGCTCTTGTAACGAAGTTTGGCCATGCGCTCAGCTTCAGAGAAGAGTTCTTCAGCCTCGTTAGGATAAGCCTTCTTTACAGAGAGATAACGAACCTCGCCGAGCAAGAAGTCATGGAATTTACTCCAATCTGGTTCCTTGGAATCAAGTGAGAATGGATTCTTTCCCTCTTCTGCCAATTCTGGATTATATCTCCACAGATGCCAGTAACCACATTCAACAGCCTTGGCTTCTTCTGCCTGGCTCTTTCCCATGCCACCTTTAGCTTTAAGGCCATGGTTAATACATGGTGCATAGGCTATGATAAGTGACGGGCCAGGATATGCTTCAGCCTCACGTATCGCTTTCAAGCACTGAGCCTGATCTGCACCCATAGCAATCTGTGCAACATACACATAGCCATAAGTTGTAGCCATAAGACCAAGGTCTTTCTTACGAATTCTCTTACCTTGAGCTGCGAACTGTGCGATAGCACCAAGAGGTGTTGCCTTAGATGACTGACCGCCGGTGTTAGAGTAAACTTCTGTATCGATAACAAGGATATTTACGTCTTCTCCACTGGCGATAACATGGTCGAGACCACCATAACCGATATCGTATGAAGCACCATCGCCACCGATAATCCATTGGCTGCGTTTGATCAGATAGTGGTCTAATGTTTTAAGCTCTTTGCAAAGTTCACATCCAGCCTCTGCACCTGCAGCAATCATTGGCTTCAGTTTAGCAGCAGCAACTTTAGACGCATCTGCATCATTTTGTGCTTCAATCCATTCTTGGGCTGCAGCTTTGAAATCAGCAGGAGTGTCTTCTTTAGCTATTGCTTCGTTTAAGAGAATAGTTACGCGCTCTTTCATCTTCTTGTTACCAAGAACCATACCCATACCAAACTCACAGAAGTCCTCGAACAACGAGTTGTCGAATGCAGGGCCTTGACCCTTTTCGTTCTTGCAGTAAGGAGTAGATGGTATAGATGCTGAATAGATAGAAGAACAACCTGTTGCATTTGCAATCATTTCACGGTCACCAAAGAGCTGAGAAATAAGTTTTACGTATGGTGTTTCACCGCAACCAGAGCAGGCTCCAGAGAATTCGAACAAAGGTTTAGCGAACTGAGAGTTCTTGACGTTTGACTTGATGTCAACGAGGTCTTGTTTGCTGGTAACCTTATTAACGAGATAATCCCATCTTGCAGCTTCAACATCGTTTCCGGCAAATGGTACCATAGTAAGAGCTTTGCCTTTCTTCGGATTACCAGGACAAACATCGGCACAGTTGCCGCATCCAAGACAATCCATTACACTAGCCTTTATTACGAAGTGCATACCCTTCATTGCTGCAGGAGCCTTCATTTCAAGTGTAACGTCATCGAATCCTTTAAGCTCTTCGTCTGTAAGTACGAACGGACGGATTGCTGCGTGAGGACAAACGTAAGCACATTTGTTACATTGTATACAGTTTTCTGCATCCCAAACAGGAACAAATGCTTCAACGCCACGTTTTTCATAGGCAGAAGTGCCATTCTGCCAAGTTCCGTCAACAGTGTCGTGCTTAATGAAATCAGAAACTTTCAGTAAATCACCAGCCTGTGCATTGATAGGACGTACGAGTTCTTTAACAAATGCCGGAGCATTATCCTCTACAGGGGCATTATCTTCGAGATTAGCCCATGCTGGATCAATAGTAAGTTGCTTATATTCACCACCACGGTCAACGGCTGCATAGTTCTTGTCTACCACATCCTGACCTTTCTTTCCGTATGACTTAACGATGAATTTTTTCATCTGCTCGACAGCCAACTCAACAGGAATGACACCTGTTATACGGAAGAAGGCACTCTGAAGAATAGTGTTTGTACGGTTACCCAAACCAATTTCTTGTGCAATCTTTGTTGCATTGATATAGTAAACTGTGATATTGTTCTGGGCGAAGTAGCGCTTAATCTTATTTGGTATGAAATTAACGAGTTCTTCACCGTCGAATATTGTATTCAACAAGAATGTACCATTTTTCTGTAATCCGCGTGTAACATCGTACATGTGTAGGTATGCCTGTACATGACAAGCAACGAAGTTAGGTGTATTTACAAGATACGTGCTGCGGATAGGTGTATCGCCGAAACGTAGGTGTGAGCAGGTGAAACCTCCAGATTTTTTAGAGTCATAAGAGAAATATGCCTGACAATGTTTGTCTGTGTTGTCACCGATAATTTTTACAGAGTTCTTATTTGCACCTACAGTTCCGTCTGCACCGAGTCCGAAGAATTTAGCTTCAAACATTCCTTCTCCTCCAAGAGCCATTTCTTCTACCTGCGGAAGTGATGTAAATGTTACATCGTCAACAATACCAACGGTAAAGTGATTCTTTGGCTCGTTAAGCTTAAGGTTATTGAATACAGATATGATTGTAGCAGGAGTTGTATCATTTGAACCTAAACCATAGCGTCCTCCAACGATAAGAGGTTTGTCCTCAACATCGTAATATGCACTCTTAACATCAAGATACAGTGGCTCGCCTTCAGCTCCTGGCTCTTTTGTCCTGTCAAGGACAGCAATACGCTTAACTGTTTTAGGAACAGAAGCAAGCAAGTGCTTTACTGAGAACGGACGATACAAGTGAACAGAAATCATACCAACCTTTTCACCATTAGCGTTGAGGTAGTCGATAGCTTCACGGGCTGCTTCGGTTGCAGAACCCATAAGAATTATGATTCTTTCTGCATCATCAGCTCCATAATATGAGAAGAGATGATAGTCACGGCCGGTAATCTTGCTGATTTCACCAAGATAGTGTTCAACAACTTCAGGTACTTTATCGTAGTAGCTGTTGCAAGATTCACGGTGTGTAAAGAATGTTTCGGGATTCTCAGCAGTACCACGAGTTACAGGACGTTCCGGGGTAAGTGCACGGTCGCGGAAACGTTTAACGTCTTCCATATCGAGCAGCGGAGCAATATCTTCCTGTTCCAAAAGTTCAATCTTATGATACTCATGAGATGTACGGAAACCGTCAAAGAAATTTAAGAACGGAATACTTGTTTTAAGAGATGCTAAATGCGCTACGGCAGTAAGATCCATAACCTCTTGTACAGACCCTTCGCAAAGCATGGCAAAACCAGTCTGACGGCATGCCATCACGTCTTGGTGGTCGCCAAAAATACACAACGAGTTAGATGCTAATGAACGTGCTGACACATCAAAAACGCAAGGCAAAAGTTCGCCGGCAATTTTATACATGTTAGGTATCATGAGCAACAGGCCCTGTGATGCAGTGAAAGTTGTAGTAAGAGCACCAGCCTGAAGCGAACCGTGTACAGCTCCGGCGGCACCACCTTCAGACTGCATTTCCTGTACAGAAACTGTCTGACCGAAAAGATTTTTACGGCCTTTTGCAGCCCATTCATCAACGTGTTCTGCCATCGGTGAAGATGGTGTGATGGGATAAATGGCTGCAACCTCACTGAACATATAACTTATGTGAGCAGCAGCTTCGTTACCATCACAAGTGATAAACTTTTTTTCTTTAGCCATTTTTAATAAAATATTAAATGTTAATGTATCTGTTGTTTTCTGTCTTATATATAATAAGGTGTATATTCTATCTTAATAAAGAAACCCCAAAAGCCATAATGGTATTTGGTTACCTTTGCCTATTTCTGTATTATAACGGGCATATATAGTTTCCGGATTCATTCTTATTTTTGTACCTCCTGTAGCGTCGCAAATTCTGAATTCCATTTTCTCGTCTATAGTGTAGCAATTGTCTTTATTGCTTTGGTTAACTTTATGGTCTTTCCACATAGAATTCACAAAAAATGTCTCCATTAAATCCTGTTCTTCAACCCGTATAGGATATATTGCATACATAAGATTTGGGTTGTGCATCATTATTTTTCCTGGTTTTTTGGGAAATTCATGACCTACTGGATATATGATGTTTATTAGTCGTGCCTCTGCAAGATACTTTATATAATTCATAACTGTGGCCCTGCTTGTTTCTATGTCTATGGCTAACTGACTTATGTTTGGAGCTTTTGGACCATCGACGGCAAGTTGATAGAATAGTTTTTTTATCTTTGTAAGATATTTCAGCTCAATTTGCTTTATCAAAAGAATATCAACCTCTGTCATCATATTCATTGTTTTCAGCAGATTCTCAGAGAAATTCCTATGTTCAAGGAAAAAAGGATAGAAACCGTGATGCAGATATTCTTTGATAAATTTCCCAGGTGACACTTCCGGAAGAATATGCCGTGTAATATGTTCATGATCATACAATATTTCTTCCAAAGTGTATGGCTTGAATTTTGTTCCGGCAACAAGATTGATATATTCCCTTAATGAAAATCCTCTTAGATTGTAACTTTTTGCAATATTGTTAAGCTCAGGATTGTCCTCCTTTAGATGCATCACGCTGCTTCCTGTGAAGACTATTTTAAGCCCTGGATATTTTTCGTAGCAAAGGCGGAGTTCTTTACTCCAATTAGGTTCTTTAAATACTTGGTCAATGAGCAGTACTTTCCCTCCGTTTCTATAGAATTCACCGGCAAAGTCGGCGATACCTCTACCTTGGAAATAGAAATTGTTCATATTTATGTAAAGACACCTACGGTCGTTGGGGGCAAAATGTTCTTTAGCATATTGCAAAAGAAATGTTGTCTTACCTACGCCTCTTGTTCCTTTGATGCCAATCATTCTCTCATCCCAATCTATCTCGTCCATCAACATACGACGGACGGGAGCATTTGTATGCTCTACCAAATAAGTATGGGTACGAAAGAAAGCTTCCATTCTTTTTTAATTTGTTTTCATTTGCAAAGATAATATTTTATTCTTTATTTGCAAACCAAGCATTGCAAAAACTCATTTTTTTTTATTATTTTTGCACCAGAAACAATAAATATATTTTGTGAAGTTACATATCTTTAATCCGGAACATGATGTTGCAATGGCTTATGGGTCTAAAAGCGTTACGTTTCCTCACGCCATACAAGAATTAAGAATGAATCTTGGCTACATTCCTGCTTTGTGGGCAAATGACGGTGAATGTGTGCTTGTAGATGATGTTCCTTATGCAATAAAGGCTTTGGCAAAAACACGTAAACCTCATGCAGATGTCGTGTTTGTAAATATTAATGATTTATGTGGCGGATGTTTTTCTTCTATTGAGCCGTGGGGATGGGATTATTGTCTTTGGGCAGCTTTGTCAAAGGCTAAAGTTTCTGTTGCCGGCAAAAGTATTGATGATTTTATTACAAATACTTTCTTGGAAAAAATAAAGGTTCTGTCTAATCGTAAAAATACTTCAGATATGCTGGCCTATCTTCGCAATGGTATTGAGAGTATAACCTGTGGAGAGAGTTTTTATGTTGATAATTTCGACAGTTTGTTGCGATTAGTTCGTTTATATAGACAAGTTGTGATAAAGGCTCCGTGGAGTAGCAGTGGGCGAGGGATAAGATATGTTTCATGTCAGAACATAAGTAGTTCTTTAGGCGGATGGGCTAAAAATGTAATAAGAAGTCAGGGTGGGATAACCGTTGAGCCGTATTATGTGAGGATTAAAGATTTTGCTATGGAATTTTATTCTCACGGAAATGGTATAATTGATTACTGTGGATTATCAGTTTTCAATACTGACGGAGGAACTTATACGGGAAACATTGTTGCTTCTGAAAGTTTTAAAATCGATATGCTGTCAAAATATTTACCCGGAAAGCTTTTGGAATGTGTCGCTGAAAAGATAAAAGAATATTTATCTCCAATATTAAAAGACACTTATTGTGGACCTTTTGGAGTTGATATGATGGTTGTCGCAGGCGGTTCTCATGGATTTTTTCTGCATCCTTGTGTAGAGCTAAATTTACGACGCACAATGGGCCATGTTGCAAATTCGATAAAATCAGATGAAAATACCCCGGCTGAATTAATGCATATAGTGCATAATGTTAATTATTTATTGCGTTTTGAATCTTTAGAAACCAATTTTGTAAAAGTTATTTGAGAGTTGGGACAATATCTATAATATATAAATTAATTTACTTAAACACATGAAAAAAACATTCTTATTGTCGTTACTGTTTGTTCCATTGGCTTTGCAGGCACAATATCGGTCTGAAGTATGGTGCCCAGACAATGGTAACGGTACTTACACCAATCCTGTTATTAATGCAGATTATAGTGATCCTGATGTCTGTGTGGTAGGAGAAGACTATTATCTTACAGCAAGTTCTTTTAATTGTGTTCCCGGACTGCCTATACTTCATTCAAAAGATTTGGTTAACTGGGAAATAATTGGTCACGCCCTGAAGAGCATCGAGCCGTCAGATGTTTACGATAAACCGTCTCATGGCAACGGTGTATGGGCGCCGAGTATAAGGTATCACAATGGTGAGTTTTATATTTATTGGGGTGATCCGGATTATGGCGTTTTTATGGTTAAGACGAAAGATCCTTCTGGTGAATGGGAGGCTCCTGTATGCGTTGTTCCCGGACAAGGAAATATTGACAGTACCCCATTGTGGGATGATGACGGCCGTTGTTATCTTGTCAGTGCTTATGCAAATAGTCGTTCCCGTTTTGCGTCTGTAATAGTTGTTCGTGAGCTTTCGGCTGACGGAACAAAGGCTATTGGCAATCCGGTTATTGTGTTTGATGGTAATGGAACGGAAAACCGTACATGTGAAGGGCCTAAGTTTTATAAACGTGACGGCTGGTATTGGATAATGTGCCCAGCTGGTGGTGTTCCTACTGGTTTTCAATTGGCAATGAGATCAAAAAGTCCTTATGGCCCATATGAATGTAAAAAAGTTTTAGCCCAGGGTAGAAGTAGTGTTAACGGTCCTCATCAAGGGGCATGGGTACATACTGCTTTTGGAGAAGATTGGTTTTTGCATTTTCAAGATAAGGGATGTTATGGACGTGTAGTTCATTTGCAGCCTGTTACATGGAAGGACAACTGGCCGGTTATGGGTGTTGACAATGACGGTGATTATTGTGGCGATCCGGTAATTACTTACCGCAAGCCTAAGACTTCAAAGT
The DNA here is from genome assembly GCA_905214625.1 of uncultured bacterium. Classification (GTDB taxonomy): domain Bacteria; phylum Bacteroidota; class Bacteroidia; order Bacteroidales; family Bacteroidaceae; genus Prevotella. The sequence goes on along the minus strand of CAJMMQ010000014.1, from coordinate 63,020 downwards.
CATGGCCAATACAAAATCCGGTTGAAAATGATGAGTTTAATCGGCCTATACTTGGAAAACAATGGCAATGGCATGCAAATTATAATCAGTTTTTTGGTATGCCGACAGCCTTTGGAACATATAGGATTTATAACCATAAACTTAGCGAAAATTTTGTAAATTTATGGGAAGTTCCTAATCTGTTGTTACAGAAGACACCTGCGGATAAATTTACGGCGACGGCAAAAGTGCGTGTTACGGCTAAAGACCAAAATCAGTTTGGTGGTATAATCATGATGGGACTTGACTATTCTGCTTTAGTGGTTAAAAGGGTTGGAGACGAATTCCAACTTCAACAAATTACATGCTTTAAAGCAGATAAGGGTAAGCCTGAAACTGTTAATGTTATTGCAAAACTGAAACCTACGTGTGTGGATAAAATTGATTATCAGCCTGCTATTCATGAAGATATCTATCTACGTATGATGGTAGATAAAGGTGTTTGTCGTTTCGCGTATAGCCTTGATGGGAAAAAATATAAAGATGCAGGCGACAGCTTTAATATGCGGGAGGGTAAATGGATTGGAGCAAAGATGGGCTTTGTTGCTGCCGAACCTGCCGGGAAGGCAAACCGAGGCTGGATTGATGCAGACTGGTTTCATGTTACAAAATAGATAATCTTATAAAATTGTTTTATAAAAGCAAGGCTTTTATTTAATTCCAAAATCTGTATTGCCCAAAGTCTTGTATGAACGTAAACAGAATCCGGTTATAAGTTGTCCTTATTTCTGGATTCTGTTTTTAATAATATAATTATCCGGCCGTATTGTCGTCTTTATCCCAATGCGAATTGGGATAAAGACGACAACAGGAAACTATAAGAGTGCTGAGAGCATAAATTTACTTGTAGGATTAAAACTATATTTACCTAATGCTTATTGGGGTTAACCAAATAAAAGGCGAATAGCCCAACTATGGATTATTTTATTCGCCTATTATTGTGGCAACCATGTGCCTCGGGCCGCCGTGGCTTCTGTATTCGCAGAGATAAATGCCCTGCCACGTGCCCAGGTTAAGCCTTCCGCCGGTTATGGGTATGTTGAGGCTTACACCCGATATCACCGATTTTGCGTGTGCCGGCATGTCGTCGCTTCCTTCAAGCGTATGGCGATAGCAGGGCTGATTTTCGGGCACCATGCGGCTGAATATGCTTTCCATGTCGGCGCGCACGTCGGGGTCGGCGTTTTCGTTTATGCACAGTCCGCAGCTTGTATGCTTCACAAAGAGGTTCAGCAGTCCGTTTCTTGGCAGCTGCGGCAACTGACTCATTATTTCGCCGGTTACAAGATGAAAGCCGCGGGTGCGCGGCTTCAGTGTTAGTTCTGTCTGTTTTATCATTTCTTCTATAATTATTCTTTACTGTTGCTTGTCATGGTTTTTATTTTGCATAGGTGGTCAGAAATGCAGGCTTACGTCTATTCCGGCCTGTACAGGAGCCCCGCGCTGAGCCAGATAAACTGTCTGCCCCGACGCGCTGCTGTCGAAGGCGAAGGTGTTGTAGCGGGTGTCTGTTATGTTGCGGCACCACAGCTTCAGGCTTGCGCCGCCGAAGTTTATGTCGGCATGCGCCCCCAGAAGGGCGTAGAACGGCTGGCTGTATGTGTTGGCCTCGTCCCAGTAGATGCGCCCCTGGGCCGTTACGTCGGCGCCTATCACTACAGACTTTACGGCCGTGCGGCCGAACCTTATGCTGTAGTCGGCCCTGGCGTTTGCCGTGTGCATGGGGATAAAGGGCACGCGCTTTCCGTTGTAGCTTATCTCCGTGTCGCCGTCTGTTTCGTTATACTCTTTAAACGTGGCACGCGTTAGGCCGTAGCCTGCCGACCACGACAGCCGGTTGTCGAAGGCGCTGCCGCGCAGCGAGGCCTCGAGGCCCCAGCTTACGCTCTTGCCCGCATTTACCATCATGCGGCCAAAGCCGTACTGGCCTGCCATTACCGACAGCTGCTGGTTGCGTATCTGCATGTAATAGAGGGCCACGTCGGCGTGAATCTTATTGTCAAACAGGTTAAGGTGGGCCCCCGCCTCATAGTTCCAGCTCTCCTCGGGCTTGTACGATATGGTGTTGTTAATCTCGTCGTAGTCGGCCGCGGTGTGGGGTATGTCGTAGCTTCCGGCCATGGCCTTGCTGCTGTTTTCGTTGAGCTCGTGCTGCAGTATGTCCGAGAACATCTGTATGTTGTAACCTCCCGCCCTGTAGCCCTTGCACACGGTGGCATACACGTTGCTGCCGCTGCCGTCTGTCGTGTAGCTCAGCCCTATCTTGGGCAGCAGCTGGGTGTAGCTGTTGTGCGCCGTACCGTTCAGTTTCGACGTCAGCGTGTTGGCAACGTCCCTCCCCATCACGCTGGCCGTTATGGCCATTGCGGCATAGGTGTCGTATCTCACTTTTACCCTGTTGTAGTCGTACCTCAGCCCGAGGGTGGCCCTGAGGCGGCCCGTAAGGCTTATGTTCGACTCGTGGAACACGCCTACGTTGAGCTGCGGCGTGTTGAATACTGCCGGCACCCTCATGTCTGCTCCCACGCTTACGCCTCCGGCCTGCTCTATGGCCGCCGCCGCTGCCTGCTCGGCCGCCGCCTGCGGCATGCCCGCCGCCGCCATTCTGTCGGCCATGGCCTTAAGTATGGCGCCATATATGGCCTCCTGTATGCCGCCCGATATGCGGCTTGTAAAGTCGCCGTCGAAAAACACGGGGGCGTCTGTTCTTAGCCACTGGTACGAGCCGTATATGCCCGTGGCCCTTTTCCATCTGCCGCGCGTATTGTTCCGGGCGCTCAGCTCCTGCGTCACCGCGTTCATCAGCTGCCGCTGCTCCATGTGCATCAGGTCGGCCGGAAGATAGTCCTGGTCCATGGTCATGCAGTCGCGTAGAAGCTGGTAGCCCGTTGCCGAGTTCAGCGTAAACCGCCGGGCCGTGTATTTCAGGCTTAGCCCCGTGCTGAGCATGTTGCGCCTGTAGCTGCCCTGCCTGTTGGCCGCCGGGGCCTGGGTGCTGCCCGTGGCGGGGTTCATCACGCCGTAGGGAAAGGCGCCCTGCCTTACATACTGATAGTCGGCCGTGGCGTCGGCCGTAAGCCCCGGGGCGAGCCTTGCCGCGAGGCGCGCCTTGCCCCCGGCCTCGTCGTATGCGTCGGCGCGGCTGCCGGTGGTGCTGTTCTTCATAAATCCGTTGCCGCCGCTGTAAAAACCTGCTATGCCGAAGGCCGTGTTGCCGCGGGGGCCCGAGTAGTGGGCCGCCTCTATGTCGCGCCTGAAGTCGGTGCCCAGGCCCAGGCGCAAGTCGGTGCCCTGATATTTCATCGGGTTTTTCGAGTACAGCCTTATCAGGCCGCCCTCGGCGTTCATACCGTAGAGCGTGCCCTGCGGGCCGCGCAGTATGTCGGCGCGCTCAATCTGGTAGAGGTGCATGTTGAACATGCCCTTGTTTGCCAGCGGCACCCCGTCGTAATATATGCCTATGGCCGGATTGTCCACGCGCGAGCCTATGCCCCTTACGTACATTGCCGACGTAAGGCGCGAGCCGTAGGCCGGCACGGCCACCGACGGGGCATAGCGCGCCAGCCCGCTGAGGCCGGTTATGCCCGCCGCCGACAGGTCGCCGCCTAGTGCCGTTGAGCTCAGCGGCTGCTGCCTAAGCAGCAGGGCCTCCTTGGGCTGCGAAACTATAACCACCTCGTCGAGGTTATACACGCGCGACGTGTCTGTTACCTCTGCTGCTCCTGTTGCCGCCGGGCCGCCGGGGCGTGTCTCTGTTGCCGCCGTTGCCCCTGCCGCCGTTAGCCATATCACGGCCGCGGCCGTGCAGAATGTCTTTGTTGCCATGTGGGTATGTTTTGCTGTTCTGTATTGTTTCTTTTTTTTGATGCCGCAAAGTTACATATATCCCTCTTTGCGTGCAATCCTTATTTATGGGGATTTTTTTAGGCTTGCCGCAGCTGCAGGGCAGGGGGATAAACGTGTTGTATTGGTAGCGGATGTGAGTTTTTGTTCTACCGTTTCATTATTATTATCCGTTGGCGGAATTATTTTGAATGGCATGTCTGTGGTTACAGTTTTAAATGGTGTCTTTTCAGCCTGCAAGACATGGCTTTTCGTTTTATGAAAGACAATCTTTTGTACTATAAAAGGATACCTTTTGCATACTTGTCGGAAGCAGGTTGAAACTGTAAGTAAGATTATTAGAAATGCAGCAAATCGTAAGTGTCTGCCATAAAAGAGCATAAACAATTTCGCCAACGGTTTGTTACTGTAAGAAAACAGCGTGGCTCTGTCTGTTCACCACGCCTGCTGCCTGCCTTTTTCGGGGCTTATCCGCCATCCGTGGAGCCTCGGGGGCTCATTCTCGAATAAACGTTGCCGGAGTATTGCTGCCCTATGGGCAGGGGCCTGTCTGCTCCCCTCAGCCATACGTGCTGCCTGTTAAAGCTGCCGGCCCTGTTTACGGGTATGATGTAGGAGCGGTGTATCCTTATGAACTGCGCTGCGGGCAGCATCTGCATCATGGCTTTCATGTTTGTGCGCGTAAGCACGTTTTCGCCGGTCGTCCTTACGATTTTTACATAATTGCCCAGGGCCTCGACATAAAGAATGTCGCCGAGGGGTATGTTCACGTTAGGGTATTCTTGCTTTACGGTGATGTGGCGCGTCTCGCCGCGGCCGTCGGCGATGCGCCTTACGGCCTTGTCTACTGCGCGGCAGAACCTTTCGTAGGCGAAAGGCTTGTACAGGAAGTCTACGGCGTCGAGGTTGAACCCCTCGAGCGCGTATCGGGCATGGGCCGTGGTGAATATGACGCATGTGCCTGGGGGCACGCACCGGGCAATGTCGAGCCCGCTGGCGCTGCCCATCTGTATGTCGAGGAACACGAGCGGCGGCTTTGTGCGCAGTATCTCCCCGGCGCCTGCCTGCGGCTCGCTGTATGCGGCGAGGCTGATGCCGCCCCTCCGCCTGCAGAACTGTTCTATAACGAGCAGCGACATGGGCTCGTCGTCAATGGCTATGCAGCTGATGTCTTTCATTGCAGCATTATTTTAAGTTTTGTTATGTATGTATCGCCCTCGGGCCGTGCCTCAAGCTCAAAGCGCCCGGGGTAGAGCATCTCGAGGCGCCTGCGGCAGTTGGCCATGCCTATGCCCTTGCGGCCGGGGTCTCCTTTTCTCATAATCCTGTTTGTAGTGCTGAAGGCGAGGCATCCGTCTTTCAGCCTTATGCTTATGCCTATGCGGCAGTCGGTTTCGGCCGACGTGCCGTATTTAAAGGCGTTCTCTATAAGCGTTATAAGTATCATGGGGGGCACGGGCTGCAGCCCGTTGTCGGCTTCGGCGGTCAGCTCCACCTTTGTGTGGCGGTTTAGCCTCAGCTCCTGTAGGTAGGTGTATTGCCTTATGTATTCAATCTCTTTTTCTATCGGTATTGTCTCAGTGTGGGCCTGCTGGTACATATAGTGTAGTATGTCGGAGAATTTTACGAAAGCCTGTTCGGCTTTGTCGGAGCCTGTCAGCACCAGGGCGTATAGGGTGTTGAGGGTGTTGAAGAGGAAGTGGGGATTTATCTGTGCCTTGTAGAGGCCTAGCTCGGCCTTGTCTTTTTCAGCGGCAATTTCCTGCTTCATCAGTATCTGCCTGAACAGCTCGAACGTAAGCTCTATGGCAAGCGAGAATCCGGTTACCATGAGGAAGAAGAACCATATGGTCTGTGTCCGCATGTGCAGCCGCGCGTCTGTCTGCCTCTGCGTGCCGGTGTAGCCGGCAGGCAGGGGGAAGCGGGTAAGCAGCAGGGTGGCGGTGGCAAGGGCCAGCATGAGCAGGGCTATGTGCATGTATTTCTTCTGCATGAACAGCTTGGGTATGCACGCCCGGCGGTAGACGAAGTAAAGGGCATAGACGTAGGCAACGAGGGCTATCAGGAATGCCGTGTTGTTGACAATCCACCGGTCTACGGGCAGCAGCGTTATTGTCAGCGGCATTATTACGAGGCAGAACAGCAGGTCTACGTATAGGGCTATGTGGCTATTTTTCATGAGTGCGGTGTTTTGTTGAGGTATGGCTGTGCTGCGGCATGTCCGGCCGCGCCGCAGCATGGGCAGGGCAGGGTATGTTTTGGCATGACGCAGCAACAGTGCAAAGATACTTCTTTTATCGGATGAAAATGCAGGTGGGCATTGTTGTTTGTCACCACATATCTGCCGTTTGTCACCACATTGTTCATACTAACGGGCATTATGCATAAATTTGCATCATCCTGTTCAATTTGTATGGTTGTTTTGAGGATACTCCGGTTGCGTCGTATTTTCGTAACGCCAGGTGCCGGTTGCCGTTGTTTGTTGCTTGTTAAGGCTTCCGGCACTTTATGTTTTTTTTGACGTTTTAAATAAAAGTAATATAAGTATGAACATTAAGGCAGATATTTTACTCGTTGTGTGCTGCGTGTTGCTGCCGAGTGCTTGCAGCGACAAGAAGCAGGCGCTGCCGGGCGAGAAGTATAAGACGCTTACTGTCGCTAAGAGAGACTTTACGCTGCAGTCGGCATATACAGCTACGCTAAAGGGGCGGCAGGCCGTTGAAATTCGTCCGCAAGTAGACGGCACGATAACCGAAATACGTATTAATGAGGGCGACAAGGTGAGGCGCGGACAGGTGCTTTTCGTGATAGACCAGGTGCCGTATAAGGCTGCACTCGAAACCGCCCGGGCCAACCTGAAGAGCGCGGAGGCAAAGCTGCGCACGGCCAGGCTTACGGCCGAAAGCAAGGATGCGCTTTATAAGAGGAACGTGGTGTCAGACTATGAGCGCAAGACAGCGTTCAACTCGCTGAACGAGGCAGAGGCTGCCGTGGCTCAGGCCAAGGCCGAGCTTACGTGCGCAGCCAACGACTTGTCTTACACTGAGGTGAAAAGCCCCGTAGACGGCGTGGCGAGCATGATTCCGTATCGTGTCGGAGCCCTTGTCGGCAGCACGATAGAGGAGCCCCTCGTAACGGTGTCTGACGATTCGGAGATTTATGCCTATTTCTCAATGGCAGAGAGCCAGATGCTTGATTTGATACAGGAGTATGGCTCGCTCGACGAGGCTAAAAAGAAGTTTCCTGCCGTTACGCTGAACATGAGCAACGGCAAAAAGTACGGCCTGCAGGGGCGCATCACGGCCATTGGCGGAACTGTTGATTCGGGCACGGGGGCCGTAAGCATAAGGGCGGCGTTCGGCAATCCGCGGCATCTGCTGCGCAACGGCGGCAGTGCATCGGTGGTGGTGCCCGGCGTGCATAAAGACTGTATCGTTATTCCGCAGGCCGCCACATACGAGCATCAGAACCGTGTGTTTGTGTGGAAAGTGGTAGACGGCAAGACACAGTCGGCCCCGATAACCGTGTATAAGTATAATGACGGACAAAACTATATCGTGCTTTCCGGGCTTGAGCCGGGTGATGTTATAATTGCCGAAGGGGCCGGGCTTATTCGCGAGGGAACAGCGGTGGTTACCGGCAAGACGTCTGAATCTAACAGTAAATAAGTGTGCCCTATGAAGATAAAGACATTCATTGACCGCCCGATACTGGCAGGGGTGATATCCGTACTTATATTTATCTTGGGGCTTATAGGCCTGGCGCAACTGCCGATAGAGCAGTTTCCCGAGATAGCGCCGCCCACGGTGAGCGTGTCGGCAACATATAGCGGCGCAAACGCCGAGACGGTGCAGAAGAGTGTGGTAGTTCCGCTTGAGGAGGCTCTTAACGGTGTTGAGAACATGACCTATATGACTTCAACGTCGTCAAATAACGGCTCGGCTAAGATAAGTGTGTATTTCCGTCAAGGCACCGACCCCGACATGGCCACCGTGAACGTGCAGAATAGAATAGCTACGGCTCAGGGACTGCTGCCTGCCGAAGTCACCAAGAGCGGCATCACCGTGCGCAAGCGCCAGACCAGCAACATTAAGCAGCTGGCGGTGTACAGCCCTGACGACTCTTTTGACGAGGCCTTTCTCACTAACTACATGAAGATAAACATAGAACCCCGCCTGTCGCGTATCGCCGGGGTGGGCGAGGTTAACGTGTTTGGCTACGAGTACTCCATGCGCATCTGGCTCGACCCCAACAAGATGCGGCAGTATAACCTTATACCTGCCGACATAACCTCCGTGCTTGACGAGCAGAACGTTGAGGCCGCCACCGGCACGCTTGGGGCTGAAGCCGGCAACACCTTTCAGTATGTGCTGAAGTATCGCGGACGTTACGAGAACGAAGCCGATTACGAGAACCTGGTCATCAAGTCGCTTCCCGACGGCGGCGTGCTGCGGCTAAAAGACGTGGCTACCGTGGAGCTGGGCACGCGCGCCTACGATTATATCAATGAGGTTAACGGGCATCCGGGCTGCAACATCATGATAGCCCAGACCTCAGGCTCTAATGCCAACGAGATTATCGAGGAGATAGACCGCACCGTGGCCGAGATATCAGAGACGCTGCCCGAGGGAATAAAGATTGCCGACCTTATGAGCACCAAAGACTTTCTCGACGCGTCGATAAAGAATGTGGTAAAGACTCTTGCCGAGGCAATAGTCCTCGTGGTGCTTGTTGTGTATATATTCCTCCAGAGCTTCCGTTCAACGCTTATTCCGGCCCTGTCTATCATCGTTTCGCTTGTAGGCACGTTTGCCTTCCTCTATATTGCCGGTTTCAGCCTCAACATGCTTACGCTGTTTGCGCTAGTGCTGGTCATAGGCACGGTGGTAGACGACGCGATTGTCGTGGTTGAAGCCGTCCAGGCAAAGTTCGACGATGGCTGCCGCTCTTCATATCTTGCCACCGTCGGCGCCATGGACGGCATCACCTCCGCGCTCGTCACCACCACCTTTTGTATTCATGGCAGTGTTCATACCCGTAAGCTTTATCGGAGGCACAACAGGCACATTCTACACGCAGTTCGGATTAACCATGGCCGCCGCCGTGGCCATATCGCTGATTAACGCGCTTACGCTCAGTCCTGCCCTCTGCTCGCTGATAATGACCCCGCATGAGGATGCCGCCGGCGGCAAGAAGATGAGCTTCTCTTCAAGGTTCCATATAGCCTTCGACGCGGCCTTCGGAAGTATCGTCATGCGCTACAAGGCTGGCGTGCTGTTCATGCTGAAGCGCAAGTGGCTGGCAGGCCTGCTGCTGGCCGTTGCCTGCGGTGGTTTGGTAGTGCTGATGATGACAACCAAGACGGGTTTTGTGCCCAACGAGGATATGGGCACCGTGTTTGTCGACGTGCGCACCTCTCCCGGAAACAGCGTCAGCGAAACGCGCAAGGTAATGGAGCAGGTGGACAGCTGCCTGCGCTCAATCCCACAGATTGAGCTGCAGTCGAACACCACGGGCAACTCCACGCTCAGCGGCCAGGGGGCATGCAACGGCATGTTCACCATACGACTGAAAGACTGGAGCGAGCGCCCCGACAAGGAAGACGCCCTCGAGGCCGTGATAGAAGAGATACAGCGCAAGACGGCCTTTATCTCGAGTGCCGACATAATGGCCTTCACGCGGCCCATGATTCCGGGCTACGGCGTGAGCAGCGGATTCGAGGTGTATGTGCAAGACCAGAAGGGCGGCACCACTGACGACTTACTGAAATATACAAGACAGTTTCTAGATGCCCTTAACAAACGCCCCGAGATAGGGCGCGCCACAACGTCGTTCGACACAAAGTTCCCGCAGTATCTCGTTGAGGTTGACGCTGCCCGCTGCAAGCGCAACGGGGTGTCGCCTGCCGATGTGCTCGGCACCCTGTCGGGATACATCGGGGGCAACTACGCCTCTAACATGAACCGCTTCTCCAAGCTCTACCGCGTTATGGTGCAGGCGCCCCCTGAGTTCAGGCTCGACACCGAGTCGCTCAACAACATGTTTGTGCGCGGCGATAATGGCCTCATGTCGCCCGTGAGCCAGTATCTCAGGCTTACAAGGGTCTATGGCTCCGAGGTGCTGACGCGCTTCAACCTCTTTTCTGCCATACAGGTCAACGGTTCGGCCGCTGCGGGCTATAGCTCGGGACAGACCATCGAGGCCGTGAGAGAGGTGGCGGGGCAGACGCTGCCTACGGGCTACGGCTTCGAGTTCGGAGGAATGTCGCGCGAGGAGTCGTCGTCAGGAAACACGGCCGCGTTGGTGTTCGCCATATGCGTAGTGTTTATATACCTTATTCTCTGCGCGCTCTATGAGAGCCTCTTCGTGCCGCTGGCGGTTATCCTGTCCGTTCCCTTCGGACTGGCCGGCAGCTTCTTGTTTGCAAGGATGTTCGGCCTCGAAAACAACATATACCTGCAGACTGGCCTCATAATGCTTATCGGCCTGCTCTCAAAGACGGCGATACTGCTCACTGAGTATGCTTCCGACCGCCGCCGCAGCGGCATGAGTCTGATGCAGGCCGCCGTGTCGGCAGCCAAGGTGCGCCTGAGACCTATACTTATGACGTCTCTCACAATGATATTCGGCATGCTGCCTATGATGTTTTCAACGGGCGTGGGCGCCAACGGCAACATCTCTGTCGGTGTTGGCACCGTGGGCGGCATGCTCGTGGGCACGGTGGCGCTGCTGTTTGTGGTGCCACCGCTGTTCGTGGTGTTCCGGCGCATGCAGGAGCGGCTGATGCCTGCGCGCAGCCTTCCTCCTGCCGCTGACTCGCCAAGCGATGGCGGCCAGCAGGTATAGCAGGGCCGCCCCTCTGTATGGCGGCTGCAATCCACGCCATCCGGGCGGCCGGTCCGGGGCTGTGCGCCCTTTGCATTTGTATATCGGCACAGCCTCTTTTTTATCTCTCTCTGCGGCAACAACTTACAACAAGTCGTGTGTCGTCAAGGCTGTTGGTTGCCATCTCGTAGTCTGTGCGCACCTTTTCGTAGTTTTTTGCCCGTGCTTTTTCATACGCCGTTATTAGTAGGCTTGTCACGGCTGCCTGTTGTTACGAAAGTTGATATTCTGTAAAATCGTAATATTTCTTTGCGTTTATGTTTTTATATCAATTCCTTGTCGCGTGTTGGTGTGGTTATTGTTAATATAGTTGTGTCGTTTTTCTTTTAAAATGTTAGTGGCCGAGTTACGGGGCGTAACTCGGCCACTTTTTATGTAAAACTAGCCCGTTTTTTATTTATAAATAATAGGCTTGTTTTGCGTCGGCATTTGGTTATTGTATTCTATGCCCTAAGCTCAACTGTGCTGCACGCAAGGCGCAAGCCCGGCCTGTCGGCCTGCGCGTGGTGCCAGCCTGCGCTGCGTTATTTTTGCAGTTTTTGCGTGTCATGGGCGCTGAATATGCTGCCCCATGGGTAGCTGCCGGGTTTTAGTATAATCTCGGTGGCGTTGTGCACCATGCCCACGACCCCCGGCGAATATTCGGCCCTAAGGGTAAGGCTGTGCCACCCCAGCCGCTGCATTATGGCGTATGCCGTGGCCCCGCCCTCAATGGCCATTATGTCGGGCGAGCCTCTGCCTACGAGCGTGGCGGCCACGTCTGCCATGGTCAGGCGCAGGCGCGAGGCGTAGGCGGGGCCCATGTTCTCTTTTCTGCCTATGCCCACTATCAGGGCCCTGTGGCTTTTGTAGAGCCGGGCCAGGGCCTCGGCCCACGGCGCGGGGTTGCCTCCGTGGAACACCTCGGCGGGCATGGCCGCCTCGCATCCGCCGAGGCTCCTTATGTAGGGCTCGCCTGCGGGCGACGTGCCCTGTGTGCTGCCGCATATAACGAGCACGCGCCCCGCCGGAGGCAGGGCTGCGGGAACGCACGGGCGCGGGGGCGAGCCTGCGGCCACTACGCTCTCAAACAGGTCGGCGCCGCCGGCCAGCAGCGTGGCCCTGCCGGCCTTGGCCAGCTGTGCGCGTATGTCGTCTGCGCTGCCGGCGTCGGCTATGTGTATGGCGCATCCGGGAGCGGGGGCGCCGCCCACGGCGAGCGGGGCGGCCGCGCCGCCGAGCAGGCCTGCCGCCGAGGATGTAAGGGCGGGATATTCGGGGTCGCGGCCAAAGGCCGTGTCGCTGAGCCTTACGCCGCCCACATAGTACACCCCGTCTTTTATTGTCCTGCCCTTAGAGGGGTTTTGCGGCAGCAGCAGGGCGCCGGTGTGCCCCGTCTCTGCCATAATGGCCCTTATTTCGGCCACTACGTGCCCTCGCATCACAGAGTCGGTTTTCTTGAATATGGCTGCGCCGCTGCCTTTCAGCCTGTGCGCAATCTGCCTCACCGTGCCTGCCGCGCCGGCCTCGGTGTCAGAGCGCGTGTCTGTGGCCACCACGAGCACGTCGGCCTGCGGCAGTCTGCCGTCAAGTTGTGTGGCCATTACGGTTTTTTTGCCGTATCTCAGGGCTATTCCGCCTATTTCGGCCGCGCCTGTAATGTCGTCTGCAATTACAGCAATCATGTTTCTTTGTCTTCCCCCCCCCTTAGGCTGTTATTGTTTTTCATTATCCTTTATGCGGCCTGCCGCCATGCGCGCCGCATAGTCTATCGACAGCAGCATGGCGTCGGGGCTGGCAACGTTCATGCCCGCAACGTCGAAGGCCGTTCCGTGGTCTACCGATACCCTTATTATCGGCAGTCCGAGCGTTATGTTCACGCCTTTGGCCGTCTCCATCTTTCCTGTTTCCCTGTTCCAGTTGAATCCCACTACTTTGAACGGTATGTGGCCCTGGTCGTGATACATGGCCACGCATCCGTCGTATTTTCCGCATTTTGCCTTGGCGAACAGCGTGTCGGGCGGAACGGGCCCTTCTACGTTGTAGCCCTTCAGGCGCAGCTCATCAACGGCAGGGGCTATCTCGTTCTTTTCCTCGTCGCCGAAGAGGCCGTTGTCGCTTGCGTGCGGATTGAGCCCGGCTATGCCTATGCGCGGGCTGTCGATGCCAAACTGCCTGCAGGCGTTGCTTATGAGCTCGGTAACGTCCATTATGCGCTGCTTCTTAACCAGGTTGCATGCTTCTCTCAGCGGAACGTGGGTCGACACGTGTATCACGCGCATGAATTCGTCGGCAAGGAGCATGGCATATTTCTTGGTGTTGGTGTAGTGGGCGTATATTTCGGTGTGGCCGTCAAAGTGGTGGCCGGCAAGGTTCAGGGCCTCTTTGTTGAGGGGGGCCGTCACGGTGCCGTCAACCTCGTTTCGCATAGCCAGTCCTATGGCTTCTTTTACGGCCATGAAGGCAGCATTGCCGCATTGTGCCGCCACCTTGCCCTGCTCAAACGTGCCCATGTCGATGCAGCACAGGTCGTAAACGTCTATTACGCCATATTCAAAAACGGCGTCGCCTACATTCTTTATGGTGTTTATCTTTACAGAGGCGCCGCCTTGCCTTGCCGCAAGTTCCATAACGGCAGCGTCTCCCACAACAACGGGTCGGCACTTGTCGTATGTCTCCCTTACTGTCAGTGCCTTTATTATTATCTCGGGGCCAATTCCTGCCGGATCGCCCATGGTTATTGCCAATATTGGTTTTTTGCCGGTGTTCATGTTCTTATCTTTTTTTATTTGTACAGACTGTTGTAAATGTTGCATGCGTCGGCTTCGGTAACCTCGCGCGGATTGTTTTTCAGTAGCCTTTGAACGTTCATGGCGGCTTTGGCCATACGGCCGACGGCTTCCTTTGGTATGCCTATCTCGCTCAATGTGGCAGGTATTCCACATTCAACTGAAAGACCGGTAATGAAGTCAACTCCCCTTAATGCGGTTTCCTCGTCGTCTTTGCCCGGCTCAACTCCGCATGCCACGGCAACCTCGGCGTATTTTTTAAGGTTGGCGCAATAATTAAACTTCATTACAGACGGCAGCAGTATGGCGTTTGAAAGTCCGTGTGAGATATGGAATTCTCCTCCAAGCGGATACGACAGGGCATGTACGGCCGCAGTGTTCACGGGGCCGAGGCACAGTCCGCCGTACATGCTTCCAAGCGCCATGGCCTCGCGTGCTTCCTTGTCGCTGCCGTTCTTTACAGCCCTGACTATGTTTCCGGCTATGAGCCTTATGCCTTGAAGGGCGTACATGTCTACCATGGGATGAGCAAACTTGTTTGTATAGGCTTCAATACAGTGGGTAAGTGCGTCCATGCCGGTCTCGGCCGTTATTCTGGCAGGTACGGTCCATGTCAGTTTCGGGTCAATATATGCTGCGTCGGCCATGAGATAAGGGCTCACCACGCCCTTTTTCAGCGCGTCTCTTTCGTCAAGCAGTATTGCGTTTGGCGACACTTCGCTTCCTGTTCCGGCAGTTGTCGGCATGCACGCAAACCATTTGCCCTTTCTTTCTATGAGACCTGTGCCAAAGAGGTTTTCTATCTCCTGGCTGCTTCCCGTCAATGTGGCTGCAAGCTTTGTCACGTCCAAGATGCTTCCTCCGCCGATGCCTAGCATGCTGTCTGCCCCGAATTCGTTTGCGGCAGCCAACAGCTTTTTGAAATCGGCTATTGACGGCTCGTTGCGTACGTCCTCATAAAACTCAATGCTTACACCTTCTTCTGAAAGCCTGTCGGTCATGCCTGAAATCATGGGGCGGATTACCGGCATGGTGATGATGAATAATCTTTTATGGTTAAGTTTAAGATAGTCGTCAACAAACTGGTTTATGCAGTCTGTCCCGAAAACTATTTTTTGCGGTTGAAGCAATGTTATTTCTTTCATATCCTAAATTATTTATTCGTATTCTTTTTTTTCTCTTCAAGATATCCGTATATGGTTAATTCTTTGTCAGCAAGCGGTGTCTTGAAGAACAGGCTTGCGATATAGCCTACAATGAGTACAATCAGGTGGCTATACACTCCAAGCATGTATGTATGGTGCTTGAAGTTCCAGTCTTCCAGGTCGAGAATGACACTCGCATCCGGTCCTGAGCCAAACTTTGTAGTTGTCAACACAGCATAGGCGGTAAACAATATTGCGGCTGCAATGCCGATGTAAAGTCCCTGCCAGTTGGCCCTGCGGCTGAAGAGCCCCAGCAGGAAGATGCCTACAATGCCGGCCGAGAGTATGGCGTAAAGTCCGAACAGCGTGCCTAACACACCTTCGCCGCCCCATGCTACATACAATAGGGCGATAAGAATGGCGCCAATGCCTATGGCGATTACAGAGATACGGCCCACAAACAGCCTTTGTCTGTCGGTAGCTTTGGGGCGAAAACGCGCATAATAGTCCTCGACGATAACTGCTGATATGCAGTTTACGTCAGCGTCCAGACTTGAAATGGCGCCGGCAATCAAGGCGGCAATTATAAGTCCAGTTATGCCGATGGGCATTTCTGTGGCTATGAAATGCGGGAAAACCTCATCGCTTTTAATTCCGGCAGGCAGGTCGCCCGGGTTTATCTGATAGTAAGCGAACAGGCATGTGCCTACAAACATGAACAGTGCCCATGTGGGTACACTGAGCAGGATTCCCAGATACGACGCTTTTTTGGCACTCTTGTCCGAGCGTGCCGTAAGATAGCGCTGCACAATGCTTTGGTCTGTTCCGTATTTCTGCAAGGCATAGAATATGCCATTGAACACCATAACAATAAAAGTGAGCTGGGTGAAATCCCACGCATAAGGACCGAAGTCTATCTTGTGGTGCTCGGCGGCAATGCTTAAAATGGCAGACGGACCTCCATCTGTAAGGTAGAACAAAATGGCGATGGCCATTAAGCCTCCTATAATAAGAAGGAACCCCTGTATAACATCCATCCATATTATGGCCTCCATTCCGCCGAAATAGGTCAGAATGATAACGGCGATGCCTATGCAGATTATGAACCATGTGATATTTAACGCTCCAGAGAACGTAACCATTGCCATTGCCAGCAAATATAATATGGTTCCCATTTTGGAGAAATGCTCCAAAACGAATGCTATCGAACTGTAGAAACGTGCAAAAGCACCGAAACGCCGTTCAAAATACTCATAAGTGCTTAGGCGTATAACCTTGCGGTACAATGGCACAATAAAGCCGATAATGCCAAGCAATACCAACGGCACCATAAGTCCTTGAACCAACAATATCCAGTTGCCGGCATAAGCGCTTCCCGGATAGGCAAGGAACGTGACGCTGCTGATAATTGTAGCAAACATGGACATACCGACAGCCCATGCCGGTATGTTTCCGCTTGCTGCGAAATATGCTTCTGTTGAGTTTTGTTTCTTGGCAAAGTATATTCCCACACCAATGGCCAGCAATACAGATGCTATGACGATAGTGGTGTCAATCCAGTGCAAACCTTCGTAATTCATGGTATATTAAGGTGATTTGTGGTTTTTATTTATATTGAACTAAAATGTCTTTCGCTTTGTCTTGTATGTTTCTTACAGTGTCTTCTTTCAATTCTGTAAGGGGCGGCAACATATATGTCTCGCAAAGTCCTGCCATCTTCATTATAACCTTTAACCCTGCAAGAGACTCGCCTAATGTGAGATTTTCAGTATTAATCTTTCCTATCTCAATTGTCTTTGCCTGAAGCTCTTCAGCTAAAACATTATTACCGCTGATTCCGGCTTCAAATAAGTCGTTGTATATTTTAGGCAGATAGTTGCCGACACTGGGCACAATACCGTCAGCCCCTAACGACAGAGCCTTAGCCGAGTTAGCCGCACATCCGCAGAAATATGCAAAGTCTTCACGGCCTCCGAACATCTTTAACGCCTCTTCCATGCGGGGTATGTTGTTTTCAGAGTCTTTAAGGCCCACTATATTTGGATGATGGCTGAGCTTTTCTATTATGTCAAGCGGAATGCTCATGTGGGTTGTTATCGTTATGTTGTAAAGCATGAGCGGAACGGTAATTGAGTCAGCAAGGTTATTGTAATACTCATACATCTGTTCCGGAGTAAGCGCATAATAACATGGCAGTGTTGCCGCAATGACATCCGCGCCGGCTTCAATGAATTTTTTTGCAGCATCAATCTGTTCGCTGACACAATTGCCGGCAAGTCCTGCATATATTACTATTTTGCCTTCTGCTGCCTCAGCTGCTGCTTTAATCATTTTAACGCCATGTTCAACAGAAACAGAATTTCCCTCTCCTGTTGTTCCCATGATTAATGCCGAAACATTATATTTAGTGAAGTTCTTTATAATGCGCTCCACTGCATTAACGTCAATGTCGAGGTCTTTTGTCATGGGGGTTACCATAGGTACAACAACACCATGATATTTGTTTAATGTTTTCATTAATTTTTGATTTTAAATTAGTTAATCGTTTGTTGTAAGATAATATTTTATATAAATAAGGACGATAATAATTTACAATGTAACTTATTATCACCTCATAAAATTTAATTAATGCTATTTTTTTCTTGGTGTTTATATAGAATTGCAAAATATTTATTTATTTTTGCAAAAACAAAATTGAGATATGAAGACAGTCAGGCCAAAGAAAAATTTAGGACAGCATTTTTTGACAGATCTTAATATTGCCAAAGCAATAGCAGACACTGTTGATGCATGTCCTGATATTCCGATATTGGAAGTTGGGCCTGGTATGGGGGTGCTGACACAATATCTGACGACGAAAAACAGACATGTGAAAGTTGTTGAGATTGATTCAGAATCTGTTGCGTATCTGAATGAAAAGTATCCGGCACTCAGAGAGAATATAATCGGGGAGGATTTTCTTAAGATGGACTTAAATACCGTTTTTGACGGACAAAAGTTTGTACTGACAGGGAATTATCCTTACGACATATCTTCTCAGATTTTCTTTAAGATGCTGGATAACAAGAATCTTATACCTTGTTGCACCGGTATGATTCAGCGTGAGGTGGCTCAGCGCATGGCTTCTGTACCAGGCACAAAGGCATATGGAATTTTGAGTGTTCTTATTCAGGCATGGTATGATGTTGAGTATTTGTTTACGGTAGATGAGAATGTCTTTAATCCGCCTCCGAAGGTTAAGAGTGCTGTAATACGTATAACGAGAAATGATGTTGAAGATTTAGGCTGCGACTGGCAATTGTTTAGGCGTGTTGTTAAAACGGTGTTTAATCAACGCAGAAAAATGTTGCGCGTTTCTTTGAAGCAAATGTTTGACAGAATGCCTGATGATGGATTCTTTGAACAGGAGATTATGACGAAAAGACCAGAACAGCTTACCATAGCGCAGTTTGTTGACCTTACAAATATGGTAGAAAACCAGTTGAAGAAGATTAATAGCTGAGCAAGCGTTGGATGAGTTCTTTTTATTGATTGAATGTGTTTGATTTATAAATTAAATATTTAAATTTTGTAACAAAAAGTAATAATATATGTTAGACGTAAAAACGACATTAAAAGAAAGTGAAGAGAGAATGGAAATGGCAGCCATGTTCCTTGACGAACAGTTGTCTCGTGTACGTGCCGGACGTGCAAATGTAGCCATTCTTGATGGTATAAGGGTTAATTCTTACGGCTCAATGGTGCCTTTGAATCAAGTTGCTAATGTGTCTACTCCCGATGCGCGTACCATTGCGATACGTCCGTGGGATAAAAAGATGATAAAAGACATTGAGAAGGCCATTATGGATTCTGATGTAGGCATAACACCAGAAAATAACGGTGAAATAATAAGACTCGGTATTCCTCAGCCTACAGAAGAACGTCGTAAGGAACTGGCTAAACAATGCAACAAGATTGGAGAAAAGGCTAAGGTGGAAGTCCGTAATGTTCGTGCTGATGTAAAAGATAAGCTTAAAAAAGCTATTAAGGACGGACTTTCTGAAGATAACGAGAAAGATGCCGAGGCTGAATTGCAGAAAATACACGATAAGTTTATTAAGAAAATCGACGATTTGCTTGCAGCAAAGAATAAAGAAATAATGACAGTTTAAAGCCAGTGAGAGGACTTGTTATTAAAAATACAGGTAGTTGGTATTCTGTAAGAACCGACGAAGGTCGCACTGTAGAATGTAAAATAAAAGGAAATTTTAGACTAAAAGGCATCCGCAGCACCAATCCGGTTGCTGTGGGTGACCGTGTTGAGATTATCTGCAATCAGGAGGGAACGGCTTTTATAACAAACATTGAGGATCGCAGAAACTATATTATACGTAAATCTCCTAACCTTTCAAAGCAAAGCCATATTATTGCTTCAAATATCGACCAGGCGTTTTTAATTGTTACCGTAAACTACCCTGAAACATCCACGACGTTTATTGACAGGTTTCTGGCCTCGGCTGAGGCTTACAGAATACCTGTATCATTGATATTCAATAAATCGGATATACTTTCTGCCGATGAACTAAACTATCAGAATATGATGATAACTCTTTATGAAACAATAGGTTATCCATGTTTTGCAGTGTCGGCACTGAATAGTGATTCGCTGGATTGCCTCAGACCTGTGTTACAGGATAAGATAACGCTTTTTAGTGGTAATAGCGGTGTGGGAAAGAGTACTTTGCTTAATCATCTTATACCGGGATTAAATTTGCGTACGGCTGAAATTAGTGAAGCGCACAACACGGGAATGCATACCACAACATTCAGCGAGATGCTTTCTTTGCCTGATGGAGGTTGGGTGATTGATACTCCGGGCATAAAGGGATTTGGCACTTTTGATATGGAGCCGGAAGAGATTTGCGGATATTTTAAAGAAATATTCAAGTTTTCTAAAGACTGCCGTTTTAATAACTGTACGCATACGCATGAGCCGGGATGCGCTGTGAGAAGAGCGGTTGAGGAACATTATATTTCAGAAAGCCGTTATAACTCTTATCTAAGTATGCTTAAAGACAAAGAAGAAGGAAAATATCGTGAAGCGTGGTGATGTTTAAGCATTCTTACAACTTAATTTGAATATAAGTTATTCGTTTTATTGATATACTATGATGAATACAGGCTCCGAGCAGGCAATGGCTTGGGATATAATAGAAAATACAGGAGCAAATCTTTTTTTGACCGGTAAAGCCGGTACAGGCAAGACAACTTTTCTTAAAGAATTAAGAAATAAATCGACTAAACGTCTGGTGGTGCTTGCTCCAACGGGTATTGCAGCGATAAATGCCGGAGGGGTTACCATCCATTCTTTTTTTCAACTTCCATTGTCTCCTTATGTTCCCGGTGCGACATTCGGCGGCGAAGAGCAAAAATATTATCGCTTCAGTAAGGTAAAGCGGAATATCATACGTACCATGGATTTGCTTGTTATTGACGAAATAAGTATGGTACGTGCTGACCTTCTTGACGCAATCGATTCTGTTATGAGACGCTATCGCGAACATAACAAACCTTTTGGAGGAGTGCAGTTGCTTATGATTGGTGATTTGCAGCAACTTGCTCCGGTTATAAAAGACGATGAATGGACCCTGTTGAGCAAATACTATTCAACACCGTATTTCTTTTCAAGCAAGGCTCTCAATTCTGCTGAATATCATACAGTTGAACTGAATACCGTGTACAGGCAACAGGATGAAAATTTTATTTCTGTCCTGAATCAGATACGTGAAAACCGTGCGACAGACGAAACCTTGGCGATTCTTAACCGGCGTTATATTCCGAATTTTGTTCCGGAAAAAGAAAGTGACTATATACGCTTGACAACACACAATTATCCTGCCCAGATGATTAATGAGGAAGAGTTGTCGTTGTTGCCTTCAAAAGAATATGTATTTAAAGCCGAAGTTGAAGGAGAATTTCCTGAAACATCTTTTCCTGCTGATGTAAATCTGGTGTTAAAACAGGGTGCGCAGGTAATGTTTATCAAAAACGACCCCGAAAAACGGTTCTTCAACGGAATGATTGGTGAGGTGGTGTCGCTGAATGAAACATCTATTATTGTCCGGGGAAAGAATGGTGGAGAAAGTTTTAATCTTGATAGGGCAGAGTGGACAAACTCAAAGTATACAATTGATGATGTAACAAAGGAGATAAAAGAAACCGTGGAAGGCGTTTTCAGGCAATATCCATTGCGGCTTGCATGGGCTATCACGATACACAAAAGCCAAGGATTAACTTTTGACCATGCAATTATAGACGTTTCTCATTCGTTTGCACACGGTCAGGCTTATGTGGCATTAAGCCGTTGCAGGACTCTTGACGGTATGGTGCTTAGTGCGCCTTTAAAGCGTGATGCCATAATATGCGACAGTACGCTTGACGCTTATATTAACACTATTGAGACGCGTGTGCCGTCGGCTTCAACTTTGTCTGTTCTGCATCACTCTTATATCATCCAGTTGCTCGACGAGCTGTTTGACTTTACTTCCTTGCGTTCATCATTTAGCATGTTGTTGAGGACACTTGACGAGCATCTGTATAAAAGATACCCGAAGTTGCTGGCTGAATATAAACGTGTGGGAATGTCGTTTGAGCGTATTGTTGATGTCGCGCATAGGTTCAAAATGCAATATACAAGAATGTTAGACGCTAATCCTGATATAGGCAACCCAGAAATTCAGGAGCGGATACATAAAGCGGCAGCTTATTTTTCAGAGGAGATTAAGGCTTTTACTTTGCTATGCAATAAAACAAAAGTGGAGACCGAGAATAAGACGGTTAAGAAACAGTTTGATGACCGGTATAGTGTTTTTTTCAGAGATCTTGTCTTGAAAAAACGGCAACTTATACATGCAGAAGATGATAATGTTGTGTTTTCAATTTCTGATTATCTTCAGACAAAATCAAGGATTCTGTTGAGTATTGATGGAGAAGGGCAGAAACCCACTCGTGTAAAAAAGCCCAAACCTGCAAAAGAGCCGCGAATACCAACGTATAAGATAAGTTTTGACATGTTTTCGTCGGGTATGTCTATAGAGCAGATTGCAAAACAGCGTGGACTTGTTTACGGTACAGTGTTTGGCCATATATCCCGTTATGTTGAGAATGGTGAGCTTGATATAGAACAGATTGTGCCGAAGGAACATTTAAAAATGATTAGAGCTTTTCTTCTAAATAATCCGGAAAACAGGTCTGTCGGTGATATTTATTCAGGTATTGGACCAACTGTTACATACAACGAAATTCATCTTTATCTTAAAATGTTCGGTTAATAGTTTATCTTACGGTTACGAATTTATGTATGTGTCGTAAAATCTTAAGTCGTAATCTTCATTGCCGGATATTGTTATAAAAGTATTTTCTTGTAACATATCTATGTCGGTGATATAAAAGCTGATGAAAATTGAAAGTTTTAGCGCATGTTTTGTTGCAGTATTGTTTTGTGATGCCGGTATTGGTTTCTGTTTGGAATAAAACATGTATTGTAAAGTTTTAAACTGAAACCGGCCTGTTTGTGAGTCAAAACTCAGCGGTTTTTGACATAAAACTCGGCGGTTTGTTTAGCAAAACCCGCTGTAATAATTTTACGATTTCACAAGGTTGCGGTTGAACACATGCATGAATCGAAATAAATATTGGATTATACAGACATAAAAACACCCAAGCATTTGAGACTTTACTCAAGCTTGGGTGTTCTTTTTTAATGATTTAATTAATAAATCTTATGTTGTATTTCGCAACAATTATTCTGTTCTTATTTTATTAATGATACAGAGCGTTTGATAAATGCATCGAGAGATGAGCCTTTCAGCATACCGTTTTGCAGCAAAGCCAAATCTATCAGCTGATGTACAATCTTGTTGCCTTTTGCATATTCAGCAATTATTTGATTCTTTTTCTCTCTCTGCTCGTTTAATGCCTTTTCCGTATTGGCAAGGTCGTCTTTTTCTTCTTGCGTAATCTCTTCAGGCTTTTTCTTGCTTTGATTCTGATGCAGTGCGGCAAGGCGTGCCTGTTGACCTTTAATTTCACTGATTACAGGATTAAGGGCTTCGCTGCATTTGCTCGTTTCATCATCGAGAATGTTCTTAATAAGCTGGTGGTCGCTGTTCAGTACCAGACTGTAACTGTCAGGCATTTGCGCATAGAAGCTCATTCCGCTTTGGAAACGGCTGATGTCTTTCATTCTGCGCATATATTCGCTTTGTGTAATCATTACCGGCATACTGTTTTCTCCAAGAGCCTGAACTTCTACATTGAATTCAACTTTGTTTATTTTAGGCATCTGAGAGCGGAACGCAGCTGACAGATTGTCTGCCTGGTCGTTGTTTAACTCTGTCTTTTTGACATCGTCTTTAACAATCAGACGGTCAATGATGTCGCTGTCTACACGCATAAATCTGCTCTTTTCAAACTTCTGCTCAAGCATTGAAACAACAGGAACGTCAAGTTGGCCGTCAAGCAACAGCACACTGTAACCCTTTTCTTTGGCTGCCTCTATGTAAGAATATTCTTCTTCTTTGTTATTTGCGTAAAGATAAATCAGTTGTCCGTCTTTATCAGTTTGTCCGTCTTTTATGAGTTGCTTGTATTCATCAAATGTGAAATACTTTCCGTCAACATCTTTTAGCAGGGCAAAGTCTTTGGCACGATCGTAGAAGTCTTCCTGAGAGAGCATACCATAGTTGATGAAGAGCTTCAAATCGTCCCATTTGCTTTCATAATCTTTACGGTTTTCTTTAAATATGCTGTTGAGCCTGTCGGCAACTTTCTTTGTGATATATGTAGAAATCTTCTTTACGTCTCTGTCGCTTTGCAGGTAGCTGCGGCTAACGTTCAGAGGTATGTCCGGCGAGTCAATTACACCATGCAGCAGTGTGAGGAATTCAGGCACAATACCTTCTACCTGATCAGTTACAAAAACCTGATTGCAATATAGTTGTATCTTATTGCGCTGAAGCTCTATGTTTGACTTTATGCGAGGGAAATACAATATACCGGTGAGGTTGAACGGGTAATCCACATTCAGATGAATCCAGAATAAAGGCTCGTCCTGCATAGGATACAGTTCGTTATAGAAGTTTTTGTAATCCTCGTCCTTCAGTGTGCTTGGTGTCTTTGTCCACAGTGGTTCAACACTGTTTATAATGTTGTCTTCTTCTGTTTCAACTTGTTTTCCGTCTTTCCATTCGGTCTTTTTGCCGAAAGCCACAGGAACGGGCATAAACTTGCAATACTTGTTTAACAGAGCCTGTATGCGTGCTTTCTCAAGAAACTCTTTGCAGTCGTCGTCAATGTGGAGTATTATGTCTGAACCTCTGTCGGTTTTTTCTGCGTCTTCTATTTCATACGCAGGACTTCCATCGCAACTCCATTTTACTGCTTTTGCGTCGTCTTTGTAGCTTCTTGTTATTATTTCCACTTTATTGCTGACCATAAATGAACTATAGAAGCCAAGTCCAAAGTGTCCGATTATTGCATTTGCATTGTCTTTATATTTATTAAGGAAATCATTTACACCGGAAAATGCAATCTGGTTAATATATTTGTCAATTTCTTCTTCTGTCATACCAATGCCCCGGTCGCTTATTGTAAGCGTGTTGTTTTTCTCGTCAAGAGAGATACGTACCGTCAAATCACCGAGCTCACCTTTAAATATTCCTTTATCAGCGAGTGTTTTTATTTTCTGTGTGGCGTCAACGGCGTTGCTTACCATCTCACGAAGGAAAATTTCATGGTCTGAATACAAAAACTTTTTGATGACGGGGAATATGTTTTCCGTTGTAACCCCGATATTACCTTTTTGCATAGCTATATATATTTTAATTGTATTTTTGTAATAAATAATCGCTTAACTGACTGCAAATATTGTGCCATAATTTAACCCCAATCGGTAATTAGTCCGCATATGTTTCAATACAACAAGTACATTGGTGCTTTCATCCGTCTTGTTGTTTCCAATTGTCGTTTGCTTTTTTTGACATCGCCCGCTATGACTGCGGAAGAGCAAGCGACAATCCGCTCAATATAAAAATATAATCCGGATGAATCCTAATAGAGATATTGGCTTAAAGTTGATTTTGGCTGTTGGATATTTGATATGAAATTTGGTTATTTGTCATTTTGAAAATGCGTGAAATCATGAAAAAATATTATATTTGCATTGAGAATGAGGAATAACATTATTATTGTTCTTTTATTTGATTATCGGCATTGTTAGTTGTGCCTGTGATGTTTGTTAACTTTACAACACGTTAATTATTAATTCGATGAATTACTATGAAACAAAATAAAAACGCTACATATTTTATATTAACCTTAATGCTACTGTTGTTTTTTCCGTTTGGGTTAAAAGGGCAAATGCTTATGAGTCAGCGAAATGGTATAAGAGATTCTCTGCAGGCTCTTGTAGATGAATATTGGCAGAAGAAAGAATATGATAAATCTATAAATGAATTGTTCAAGATTATAGATTTGTATAAGGATGTCAACGGGGGCAACTCCGTATATCATATGAAAGCAAACATTAATGCAGGTATTTATTTAAAGGCTTTAGAGCGATACGATGAGGCTGTTGAATATTTTGAAAAGGCTTATTTGATATGGAAAAAGATGGTAGGCATTCCGGATGATGATTTTTTGTACATGGCAAGGGAATGTGCCAGCTGTTATGGTCATATTGGAGATTACGATGGAGCAATCCGATGGGGAAGCATTGTGGTTGAGCAGGAAAAAAGAGTAATGGCTGATGTTACGGATGAATATGTTGACGACTTGTGCAAATTAGGGATGTTTTATTATTATAATAATAACTTCTCGCAGGCAAAGGATTATCTTGCCATGACGATTTCCGGCTATAGAAAACTGGGACAGCTTAATAAGAATAACCTGAATGTTATGATGAACGCAATGCTTATAGCAAAGTGTTTTTATGAACTTGAAGACTTTGATACGTCAGAGGAACTGTATTTGTTGGTAGATTCGGCTTTAACTGACTTTGAGAAATATAAAAAGTATCGTATTTTAACGTGTAACATGCTTGGTGTAATAGCTTCAAAAAAGAATGATAATGAACTTGCATGGCAAAGATTTGATGATGCAGAAAGGCTGTATAATGAGTATAGTGACAGTCTGAATGAACAAGAAACTGAAATTATTGTAAACATATTATCGTCGAAAGCGTCGTTGTTTATGTATGATGATCCAAAAGTTTCTTCCGAGATATATGATGAATTGGCACAATATTATGAATCGGAAGGCAAGACTGATGCCCAAATGTATGCGATATGCCTGTCAAACCAAGCTTGTTGTTATATTCTGATGAACAATCCGAAGAAAGCTTTGGATGTTATAAATAAGGCTTTTGCCAGCATCGACAGAAATAAATATGCCGGACAGCAATTGTATCTTGATTTATTGTCCACAAAGATGCTTTGTCTTATAGCCTTTAATGACGCCAGACTTATTGAGAAAGGTGCTGCTGAGATGGCAGGTTATATTGAACAGCAGCTGTATGATAATTTCCCTTTGCTTACGGAACCTGAACGTGCAACATATTGGTTAAAGGTTAGCGGATGGTATTCGCGTTTGCTGCCAACGATGACATTAACCTCGCCGACTGATAGAATGGCAGAACTGTGTTATAATGGAATATTGCAGTCAAAAGGTATTTTGCTGAACAGCACTGTAAACATTGATAGAATATTGAAAAATTCTGATAGTGAGATGCTTTTGTCGTTACAGCGGCAAAGGCAAGATTGTAAAGACAGATTGCAACGGGCCATAAAAGCTGATGATAAATATGACATAGACTATCAGTCTCACCTTGTTACGCAACTTGAAAAGCGTATTCTTAAAAAGGTTGCATCTTTAGGTAATTTTATGGATGATTTAGGGATTAATGTAGACAGTATAAAGGCTAATCTTGGTGAAGGTGAGTTGGCTATTGAGTTTCTGAGGTCAACAAACATCGATGATACGGATACAATATATTTGGCGTTGACAATTATGCGTGATTATGAATATCCACATATCATAAGGCTTTTTAATAATGATGTGATAAAGCGTTTTGTCGGATTGTCTGTTCTTGATGCTGATAATTCTGAAATATATGCGAGAATATGGCAGCCTATAATTGAAGATTGTGGTGCTGATAAACTTAGAAAAATATATTTTGCCGCTGACGGTTTGCTGTATAATATACCTATAGAGTATTGTAAGGAGCCGGGTGGGAAAACTATAATTGAAGAATATGAATGTTACAGGGTATCGTCTACACGTTTTTTAGCAAAAAGAAAGCACGAAAAATCTGTAATGGGAACTGTAGCCTTATATGGAGACATTGACTATAACGCCGGTATTGAAGATATTGCGCAAAGCAATATGGCACTTCAGTCGGAGCTGAATATTCAAAGGCAAGAGACTGAAAATTATTTGGCAATGCGTGATGTTAATTTATTTTCCGAGCGAGGTGCTATAGGTTTTGACATGCTTTACGGAACAAGAGAGGAGATTGACGCGATTGCCTCTATTTTTAATTCGCATAAAATACATCCTTTGGTTTTCGATTCATATAAGGCTTCTAAAGAATCTGTGGATATGTTGGCTGAGACCGACCTGCGCATACTTCATTTGGCAACGCATGGATTTTATATTAATAAAAATGATAAACAGAGGTTTGGCTATCTTGATTTTGTTATGAGAGAAGGGGGAAACTATGAGCAGGAGTCAATGTCTCGTTCTGCTCTTGTTATGGCCGGTGCAAATAAATATATACAAGGAACATGGCAGAATGAAGAGAACGATAATGTCGGGGGATTTCTGACGGCTTATGACATTTCTTTACTGGATTTACATAGCCTTGACATGGCTGTTCTTTCAGCATGTGAAAGTGGATTAGGAGATATTGACAGTGAAGGGGTGTTCGGTTTACAGCGCGGATTTAAGAAAGCAGGAACTAAAAGTTTACTGATGAGTCTTGTTAAAGTAAACGACCATGCCACAATGCTTTTCATGAAAGAGTTTTATAACAGTTATCTTTCCGGCAGACGTACTAAAAGAGAATCGCTTATTGATGCTCAAAAATATTTGAGAACTGTGGAAGACGGCAGGTGGAACAGACCTGAATATTGGGCATCATTCATATTGCTTGATGGAATGTAAAATATTTTAAATATGTATTTGTATATGAAAAAGTTTGTGTTATTAATATTTTTTGTCGTTATTGCAGGGCTTGAAGTTAAAGCCCAAAGAGAACTCCTTTCTTATGAAGAACTTAAGTCTGAAGTAGTTGCAATGAATGCAGAGATGCCTATGTCAATGGGATTTAGCATGCAGATGAATTCTGCAGATATAGACAGGGAAAAACTGACTTATTTCGCATCATGTAATTCTTTAGTAAAAGATGTACAGAAAATTTCACAGGAAGTGATTAAAAATAATGTAATAGCAGCATTATCGTCCCCGTCAGAAGAATTGAAACTCTTTTTGCGTTCACTCATGGCGTTGAATCTAAAATTAAGATATGTGTTTGAATTTCCTCAAATAGGTAAAACGATAGATTTGTGTTTTACGTCAAATGATATGGATAGGATAATAAATGATAAATACTCACCTGAAGAAAAGTTGGACATGTTAATCAGTACTCAGACTTTGACACTTCCGTTGGATACGGGACAAGGTATGACTATGGTTGATCTTTGCAAAAAAGATGGTTATGTTGAATATATTTTTAATGTTGATGAAACAATTGTTGATGTTAATGATTTAATTATTGCAAAAGAACGAATCAGACAAAGCCTTATTCAGCTTTTAGGAAGCGACCATGCTTCAATGCAGCAGGGAAAAATAATTACAAAAGCGGGATATGGCATTGCGTATTTGTATGTTGGAAGTACAACCAAAACAGCCTTGCGCATAGAATTGTCGTATAATGATTTGAAATCTGTTTTAAATAAAGAAAACCCAGTTGAAAATAACGAGAATGATTCTCAAGATAATTATTTAGATGTTGACAGTATTGCAGTGGAAGATGATTTTATTGATTTGGATTCTACGGCATTGATAAATTATAGAATTGACAACCTTTTATGGGAGAAAAATCCTATTAATCACTTTCTCGGACAATACGATATTATGAATGACAGGCATAATATGCTATATAATTATTACGCTATACGAAAAAGACGTTTAGGCTGTATCATATAATATAAATATTTTTATTTTACGTTTTATGAAACATTTTTGTGCCGTTTATAAAAATAATGGCACATGTGTGTTTGATATTTACATAATCAAATGACATTTATTTAAGTTGAACGTTATGGTATTTTATGCTTTGGTTTACTATAAGTAAATAATTATGTCGGCTATTTGTTTATAACTTGTGTGGATGTTTCAAAATAATTTGAATTTGTGTATGATGGGAATAAATAGATTAATTCTTTTTTAGTCTAATCAGAAAAAATGTATCTTTGCAAATATAAAGCTAATGTGCAGCTATGGAAAAACTCGAAACTAAATTTACTACAATTGGCAAATATTATACAGAACACTTTGATGATTTGCGTGCTTTCGTTGTAAGCAGAATCAAAGAGACTGAGTATGCCGATGACATCGTACAGAATGTATTTATTAAGTTGTTGTCAATAGACCGGATTGTAACTGAGGAAAGTTTGTCAAATTTGGTTTATACGATAGCCAGAAATCTTATATATGATTATTACAGACATAAAAAATATGTTGATGACTATTCGTATTATGTTGTATCGAAAACTGGAAAGGATTCATTTAATGAATGTTCAAGCTACTCGTTTGAAGAAATAATAGAAGTTCTTGATTGTGGTATTCAGAAATTGAATGAGAATCAACGTAAAATTTATAGAATGAACGTATATGATGATTTGGCTGTTTCAGAGATATCCAAAACATTAAAAATGAATTATAAAAGTGTTGAAAATAAATTAGGTAGTGCACGTAAGGTTATAAGAAAATATATGAGTAAAATGTTGGCATGATAATGTTTAATGATAAATTCGGTAGGTTATTTTAAGGTATTAGCCCTCGCTTCGTAGTGATTATGAATGCGTAGGGCTTTTTCTTTTACAAATTTTGGATAATGTTTGAAGTCTACCAAAAGGAGAGGATAAACTTATTCTTGTGCTATGAATGGATATGTTTACTTATCACACTGTAAGGTACTATTAATCAGGAATTTATGGATGTGCATGATGAGTGGCAACTTCTTTGAAAACATATGATTATACTATATGTAAAGGTATGCATTTTGTCTTGCAAAAGATGGCATTTGTGGGTGTAAAAGGATACCTTTTATGATGCAATTTGCCGTATTTTGCATAAAGGTTATATGCTTTATGCACATGATAAATTAACAGGTTTTTGACTGTAATATAAAAATAACAATCTCCTTATTCTGCCAAATATTTTAATAAGGCAAGAATAAGGAGATTTGTCATTGTATATAAATTTAAGCTGATAACCTTAAATTTATTTTCTATTCAATAACTGATTATTAATCAAGCCATTTTACATAACAGAAATCCTGACGGTGGGGTAGAGCTGCATTTTTCGGATACATTCTTACTGCAGCTTTATATGTTCCGGCTTCAGATGCTTCCACAGTGGCTTCAAATGTATATAAGTTACCTTCGTGACCAATGAGTTTGAATGGGAACACGTTTGATATTCGGTCTTCTCCATTCTTGTCCACTGATAATGAAACAAATTCAAGTCCTATTGCATCATTTAATCCTTGCTCGTCAATTACGTATTTGATTTTGTATGTAACGCCAGTCTCAAGACCCGTATTGGGGAACATAGATTCTTTTGATACAACGTGTATAGAGTCCCAGCGTTCTGCAACACTTTCTTTCCATTGTGCAATATCTTTTGCCAAACGGTTGTCATTTGCAGAAAGTTTATTGAAACGGATAGCCTCTTTTGTATAGAACTTTTCATAATAATCGTCCAATTGTCTTTTCATTGTATAATGAGGAGCAATTGTAGCGATAGAGTTCTTTATCACCTTAATCCAACCTTCGCTATATCCATTTTCGTTCTTGTTATAGTACAAAGGTATTATTTCATTTTCTAACAGACCGTAAATTGTTGCAGCGTCAAGCTGATCTTGATATCCCTGATTCTTATATGTACGTTTCTCTGTAAGTGCCCAACCGGCTCCTTCGCGGTATCCTTCGAGCCACCATCCGTCGAGAACAGATAAATTGACAACACCGTTCATTTCAGCTTTTTCACCAGATGTGCCAGATGCTTCAAGCGGACGTGTAGGCGTGTTCATCCAAATATCTACACCTGAAACAAGACGGCGTGCAAGCTGCATGTCGTAATCCTCGAGGAAGATTATCTTGCCGAGGAACTCAGGACGCTGGCTGATTTCAAATATTTTCTTTATTAGTCCTTGTCCGGCACCATCGGCAGGGTGAGCTTTTCCAGAGAATAAGAACTGAACAGGATGCTCAGGGTCGTTGACAATCTTTGCGAGACGATCGAGGTCTGTAAACAAAAGATGTGCACGCTTATATGTGGCAAATCTGCGACAGAAGCCTATCATTAAGGCATTTGGATTGATTTTTTCCAGCAAAGATACAACTCGTGACGGATCACCTTGATTTTTAAGCCACGTTTCACGGAACTTATCACGTATGTAGTCTGTAAGTTTCTTCTTTAATGCCATACGTGTATCCCAAATGACATTATCGGGAACTTTATATATTGCATGCCAGATACTTTCGTTGCTTTGGTCTGACATAAAAGATGAGTCAAAATACTTTGCGTATAATTTACGCCATTCTGTTGCAGCCCATGTCGGGAAATGAACACCGTTAGTAACATAACCAACATGATTCTCTTCAGGATAATAGCCTTTCCATATGCCCGAGAACATTTTTTGGCTAACCCATCCATGAAGTTTACTTACGCCGTTAACCTCTTGGCATGTATTGCAGGCAAATGTAGACATACAGAATTTTTCACTGTGGTCATCAGGATTGGTGCGTCCCATACCGATGAATTCGTCCCACGTGATTCCGAGAATAGAAGGATAGCCACCCATATATTTGCCAAACAGACCTTCGTCAAAGTAATCATGGCCTGCAGGAACCGGAGTGTGGACGGTATATAGTGATGATGCACGAACCAATTCTATTGCTTGATTAAACGTGAGGCCACTTTGAACATAATCGCATAAGCGTTGCAGGTTACATAAAGCAGCATGTCCCTCGTTGCAATGGTATATTTGTTTCTTAATTCCAAGTCTTTTTAATGTTAAGATACCACCTATACCTAACAATATTTCTTGTTTTAAACGATTTTCCCAATCACCTCCATATAATGAGTGAGTAATTGGTTTATCAAAGTCAGAGTTCATTTCATTGTCCGTATCGAGCAAATAGAGTGGGATTCGTCCTACGTTAACTCTCCATACATATGCATGCACCTGATAGTTCATATATGGAACATCAACAACCAGAGGATTGCCGTTTGCATCAAGCTGACGCACAATAGGTAACGAATTGAAATTTTGTGCTTCGTAGTTGGCTATTTGCTGTCCGTCCATGCTAAGGGACTGTTTGAAATAGCCGTATCGATAAAGGAAACCAACTGCGCACATGTCTACATTGCTGTCAGATGCCTCTTTAAGATAGTCGCCTGCAAGCATTCCTAAACCGCCTGAATATATTTTTAAAACTTGGTTAAGACCATATTCCATACTGAAGTATGCTACAGATGGACGTTTTGAGTTTGGCTTTACGTCCATATATTTGCGGAATTGTGAATATACGTCTTTAACTTGTTTCATTATCGACTTGTTATTGACAATTTCCTCTTTTCTGTCATAGCTAAGACGCTCAAGTAATACAACAGGATTATGGCCAACTTCCTCATAAAGCTTTTCGTCCAAGCTGCGCCATAAGTCTCTTGCTTCATAATTCCAAGCCCACCACATGTTGTGAGCAAGTTCATCCAAACATTTTAATTGTTCTGGTAATCTTGATTTTACAGTTAATTCTCTCCATTGAGGAGCGTTTACATAATCTGCTTTGATTTTCATTGTTTATTTGATTTTAAATTTTTTCCTGTTTTAATATTCTCATGCTTTCTTGATTCGGCACGTCTAAGTGCAAAATCGTATGCTTGATAATAATATTTTATAAAATTATTCCAAAGAGCTTTCTTTGAAAGTTTTTCTGCATTATTACGTGCGTTCTTTATTTCACTATCTGGCATATTTGAAAATTCCGCAACAGTGTCTTTTATTTTATCCGCAACTTCTGAATAATTGTAGTCGGTACGATGAATAACTTTTACACCGTCTGTTATTTCTCCATATCTGCCAAATTCAGAGTTGGCCCAAAGGCCAAAACCGGCTAAATCAGATGTAATGCATGGCACTTTGAATGCTATTGCCTCTAAAGGTGTATACCCCCAAGGCTCATAATATGATGGATATATACAAAGATCATTACCAAGAACTAAATCATAGTATTTCATGTTGAAAATACCGTCAGAGCCGTTAAGATAGCAAGGTAAGAATATAAGTTTTACTTTGTCGTCATTTCTGTTTTGCATATCCAAGAACTTCAACATTCCCAACACGTTGTCTTGGCTCATGTTCTGAAGCCAGTGTGTTATCATCGGTACAGGCAGAGGCGTGTCATATTTGTTTCCTGATTTTATGCGCTCCTTGAGGTCTTCACGTGGTTCGCCAACCCAGCCGGGAACTTCGATAAAGGCAAGAATATTCTTTTTAAGACGATTGTCTCTGAGCAGTCTGTTCATTGCTTCAATATACACATCTACGCCTTTGTTCCTAAATTCATATCGCCCGCTTGTAGAAACAATGAGCGTTGAGTCGTCCAAGTCTGTTCCAAGAAGTGCATTTGCTACATCTAGGACATGTTTACGTGCAATCTTCCTTTTTTTAGTAAATTCTGCTCCCTTTGGTACAAAATCATTCTCAAAACCATTTGGCAAAATAAAATCAACGGGCTTATCTAGTAATTCTTTACATTCGTTTGCAGTAATCTCACTTACTGTAGTGAAACAATCCGTGTATTTTGCAGCTTGTTTTTCTATAGAATGTTTACTCTGCATGTTGAGTTCACCTGCCATTTGGTCGCCATTGTAAGCAAAAAGATAGTCATATAATGGCTTGTTGTTTCCGGCAATGCTTCTTCCTATACTTGTAGCGTGGGTAGTAAAGACAGTTGCGATTTGTGGAAGTTTATAGTTTAAATAGAGAAGACCTAAACCTGTCATCCATTCATTCCCATGATATATTACCTTTTTTGATTCGTTAAGGTAGAAGTTATAAAAACTTTCTACTGTTTTAGCTGCAGCATATGAGAACATTGACGCTTCGTCATAATCTCCATAAGCATGAAGACTGTCAACTTGATAATGTTCCCATAACCAGGTATAAATAGCGTTTTTATCCTCATAATATTGGTTGAAATTCACTAATATTGCAATAGGCTGTCCTGGTACATTCCATCTTCCTGTCCTAAGAGCAAGTCCTTCTTTTTTAGTTTGTGCGTTCCATTCAGAAAACAGTTTATTGTCTTCTATGAAATAAGGGTTTTCATTATTATTATCTGGACCGATGAAAATAATTCTGTCTTTCAGCAGATTCTGCAAGGTTTTTGCTCTTGTAGAAAGAACTGTATATATACCTCCGACTTTATTGCAAACTTCCCAACTAGATTCAAAAATATAATCTGGTGTTAATAATTTTGTTGCCATAACTCTTTTGAAATATGGGCGCAAAGATAATAAAAATTCATACAAAAACAAATTTTGTATTATATATTTTTAAGAAATACAGGGTTTTATTGATTTATGATTATTGTATAAATTTGATGATGAATAAATATGTGCAAAATACTTACTGATAATTGTTTATCTTATTATGCGGTTCCTTAATATAAATTACGCTGATTTAATGTATAATTGTGAAAATGAGACATGGCATAATATTTGTATGAAATAAAATGTTTATCTTTGCACACATATTAATTATTACAATAAATAAAATAACACATGACCAGTCAGTTTTCACCAAAGGTATCACAGATTCTGGCCTTCAGTAGAGAAGAAGCAGCCAGACTTGCCAGCAGGTCAGTAGGGCCGGAGCACTTGTTGCTTGGAATACTGCGTGACAAGACAGGCCCCGTGCATGAATTATTTTTAAAATTAGATATAAATTGTCAATCAGTAAAAAGCGAATTGGAACAGAAAGTTCGTGAAGATGATTTTATGCAACCTTTAAATACGCGTGAGCTTGTTTTAAATGAAAAAGCAAGCAATATACTTAAACTGGCAGTGCTTGAGGCTCGTATTCAATCACGACAGATGGTTGATGAACAACATTTATTATTGGCCATTTTGCATGACCATGCAAATAATGGAGCAAAAGAGGTATTAGAATTTAACAACATGAATTACGAAGATGCATTAGCCTATTTCCAACAGAAAGCAGGCTATACAAAAGATGGTATAGATATGCCTGAAAAGGAGGAAGATGAAGACGGAATGCTTAGCATTAACGGTGGAAATTCGCAAAAGTCTAACCAGCAGGGTACCACAACAAGTGTACATAGGAGTCAAGGAAAGACACCTGTTTTGGATAGTTTTGGTACAGATCTTACAAAATGCGCATCTGAAGGTAAACTTGATCCTGTAGTAGGAAGGGAACGTGAAATTCAGCGTGTAATAGAGATATTGTGTCGCAGAAAGAAAAATAACCCTATATTAATAGGTGAACCTGGAGTTGGTAAGAGTGCCATAGTTGAAGGATTGGCACAACTTATCAATAAGCATCATACATCTCCCGTCTTGTTTAATAAGCGTATTATAAATCTTGACATGACAGCGATAGTTGCAGGAACCAAGTATCGTGGACAGTTTGAAGAACGCATACGGGCATTGATAAAGGAAATAGAACAAAATCCTGATGTAATCATCTTTATAGATGAGATACATACACTTGTTGGAGCTGGTTCTACGCCCGGGTCGATGGATGCTGCAAATATACTTAAACCTGCATTGGCGCGAGGGACAATACAGTGTATTGGTGCAACAACCTTGAATGAATATCGCAATTCTATTGAAAAAGATGGGGCTTTAGAACGAAGGTTCCAGAAGATTATTGTTGAGCCGACAACGGCAGAAGAAACCACGGTAATTCTAAATAATATAAAGGAACGGTATGAGAATCACCATCATGTAACTTACACTGATGATGCCATATTGGCGTGTGTCAAATTGACAGAAAGATACGTAACAGACAGATTCTTCCCAGATAAGGCTATTGATGTGCTTGATGAAGTTGGGGCACGTGTGCATTTACAGCATGCGCAAATGCCTCCAGAAATAGGTGAAAAGGAAAAAGAAATAAACTTTATTAAAGGAAAGAAGCAGGCTGCTGTTAGAAACCAAAATTTTGAGTTAGCTGCAAGCTATAGAGATAAACAGACGGAACTGGAGGCAGAACTTTCTGAATTGCAAGAAAAGTGGGCTAATAATGAAATCGGAAGTCGTGATGAAATAACCGAAAATGATGTTACAGAGGTTGTTTCAATGATAACCGGTGTGCCTGTACAAAGGATGGCAGAGGCAGAAAGCGTAAGGCTCAGAAATATGGGAGATGATCTTAAGGCTGCTGTTATTGCACAGGACAAGGCTATAGAGAAAATGGTAAAAGCCATACAGCGTAACCGTGTGGGGTTAAAAGAAAAAAATCATCCTATAGGTGCTTTCATGTTTCTTGGACCAACTGGAGTAGGTAAGACATATTTGGCAAAGAAACTTGCGGAGTATATGTTTGGCAGTTCAGATGCACTGATTCGTATTGACATGAGCGAATACAGTGAAAGTTTCAATACGTCTCGTCTCGTAGGTGCGCCTCCGGGGTATGTTGGATATGAAGAGGGTGGACAATTAACAGAAAAAGTGCGGCGTCATCCTTATTCAATAGTATTGCTTGATGAAATAGAGAAAGCGCATGGAAACGTATTTAATATGTTGCTGCAGGTGCTCGATGAGGGACGGCTCACTGACGGAAATGGCAGGTTGATAGATTTCCGTAATACGGTAATTATAATGACAAGCAATGCCGGTACGCGTCAGTTGAAAGAATTTGGCCGAGGTGTAGGATTTAACGCCGGGGGCATAAACAGTACAAATATAAATGAAACTGACAAGGAATACGCCAGAAGCATTATACAAAAAAGTTTAAGCAAGCAGTTTAGTCCAGAATTCTTGAATCGTCTTGATGAGATTATAACATTCGATCAGCTAGATCTCAATGCCATCAAAAAGATTATTGACATTGAACTCCGTGGACTTTTTGAACGCACGAAGGAATTGGGTTATAATGTTAAGCTGTCTGATGATGCTAAAGAATTTGTGGCATTGAAAGGATATGATGTGCAGTTTGGTGCGCGACCATTAAAACGTGCAATACAAAATTACATAGAAGATGGTATCTGCGAATTGTTGTTGGATGGTAAGTTAAAAGAGAACGATATCATTATTATTGAAAAAGAAGCAGATAAGGATGTCCTTTCTTTTAGAATTGAAAATGCTAATTAGTTACTGAATTTTATTTTAAAATTATTCATTGGATAAAAGAGACCATTTCGTTTTGAATATGAAATGGTCTCCTTTTAATTTAAATATTATCTAGAATTTAAAATCATAGAGTAAATTTGGATTTCCTGTAAAGACGTGGTTTAATACATAGTGAATGAAATTTTTTTTAATTTGTCATAGAATCACATTTTATTACAGTATCTTCATATTGTTTTTGTATTATATTTACTCAACAATCTTTCCGTCAAAAAGACGTATTGTCCTATGGGCTATCTTTGCGTCGTGCTCGTTGTGGGTAACCATCACTATTGCCGTGCCGTCCTGGTTAAGCTCGGTCAGCAGGCGCATCACTTCAGCGCCGTTTTTTGAGTCAAGGTTACCCGTAGGCTCGTCGGCCAATATCAGTTTCGGGCCGAATACAACGGCACGGGCTATTGCCACTCTCTGCTGCTGACCGCCAGAGAGCTGATGCGGAAAGTGCTTTGCACGGTGAGTAATGCCCATGCGTTTCATCACATCCTGTACCTTCTGTTTTCTTTCAGCCCTGCCTACCTTCAGATATGTCAGGGGCAGCTCTATGTTCTCCTCCACGTTGAGTTCGTCAATGAGGTTGAAGCTCTGGAACACAAAGCCTATTTGTCCCTTGCGTATGCCAGTGCGGTCTTTCTCTTTCAGTAGCGACACCTCTTGGCCGTCGAGCCAGTATTGTCCCGAGGTAGGGTTGTCCAGCAGTCCGAGAATGTTCAGCAACGTAGACTTGCCGCATCCCGAAGGGCCCATTATTGCCACAAACTCACCGTCTTCCACGCTAAATGTTACGTTGTCAAGCGCTATAGTCTCCACCTCTTCCGTGCGGAATGACTTGCTAAGATTTTCTACTTTTATCATATTCTGTTCTTTTTATGCTCCCGCGTGGCTTTCACCGTATTCAGGAACTTGGTTTATTTAATTGTTTCTATTTTTATTCTCAATGTCTGTTTTTAAGGCCGTAGCGCCTATTCATTTTTCAGGTATTTCACAGGATTACTATTTGCCGTACGATAAGCGTTTAGGGCTACGGTCGAGGCAATCACGGCCAGCACCGCAAATATGCCGACTGCAAAGAGCCACAGGCTCATGCTTGTCTTCACGCTGAAATCCTCAAGCCATTTGCCTGCCGCAATCCCGGCAAGAATTGCGCCTGCTATTGCCGACGGAGCGGCAGTCAGCAGCACGTTGCCCAGCATCATGCGCAGCACGTTTATGGTTGTTGCGCCGTTCACCTTGCGTATGGCTATTTCCTTGCTTCGCCTCTGCATCTCGTCGTTTACGTAGCCTATAAGTCCCATCAGGGCTATGAGCAAAGCACATATTCCAGCTATCATGACAGCCGAGCGGAAATGTTTTACGTCGTCATACCATGTGTTCAGCTGCCGTGCGTAGCTGTCCACGATGATTGTTTCGTCAGGATACAGCCGTTGCAGACGTTGTTGCACTGCCTGCATGTTGTCTGCCGTTAGGTCATGAAATTTCAGCAGAAAATAGTTGATGTAGCCTCCGTAAGGGTCTGAGTAGAACATCATTGTGGGGCGGCCGTCATCATCGAGCGCCGTGTTGGCGTGAAAATTGTCGTAAATTCCTACGATTGTGAATAGGTCTTTGCCCGTCTGGCTGTGCTCCGTTATCAGTATTTTGCGCCCGGTCACGTCTTTCCATCCCTTCTCGTTCTTCAGCTTCTGTGCGAAGTCAGGACTTATCATCATCTCTTTCAGGCTGTCGCTGTTGGCGTTGAATCCGCGCCCCTGCCTAAGCCTTATGCCCAACATGTCGAGACAGTTGGCGCCTGCCATGTACAGATCGTTGGCATTAAACATCTCCTCTCCTGTTTCCGGGTCAACTATGTTGTTGCCTCCGCCGTTTGAAAACAAGGGCGCTGTTACAGCCGTCCAGTCTTCAATCTCAGGCATCTTGCTTAGTTCGGTCACCATTGCGCTCCGCTTTTCGCCCTTTATCCGGCTTACGTTGACTGTCGCGAGGCGGTCGTATGAGTAGCCGAGGTCGAAGTCTACGAGCCTCGAATATTGTCTGTTGACAACCAGCAACAGGCATACCAGGAAGCTGACGAATACGAATTGCACTGCCAGCAGTGCAATCTTCCACCGTCTGCGGCTTTCGGTGAAGTTGCGGAAGGCCGTTGTTACGGGCACGGTATTATATATTTTGCCCGGCAGCAGGGCGCTCACAACGAACACAATTATCAGCAATACGGCGAGGAACAGTGTGCCTTTACCCGTGAAAAGCGAACTTACCGGTGCCGACAGCAGCGTCTCTATCGAGCCTTTGCAGGCGTATATCAGTGCCGCGGCCAGTGCCATTGCCAGCACGACATGTACCAGTGTTTCGGCCATGGTTATGCCTAATATGTTACGCGGCATGGCTCCGTAGCATTTTCTTACAGCCATTTCGCGTCCTCTCGTAACCGTGTTGCCAATCACTATCAGCAGATAGTTGAGCACACTTGCCGCGAGAATCACCGCCGCTAATATCATCATCATGAGGAATGTCTGCCTGAAGTAGCTGTCCTCTTGGTGATATTTTGATATGGGAGTGAACTTCAGCGAGAATTTTATCTCTTCCTTTTCAAGTATGGCAAGAAATTTGCTTACTATTCCGTTCACCTTATTGTCAAAGTCGCCCTGCTCAGGATGGCATCCCTTGCTCACCTTTATGAACGAGTAGTAGCGGTCGTTGCCCGCCTGGTTGTCCTGTCCGTCGTAGCTGAAGCTGCGCTGTGTTGTCATTGAGAGCATCACGTCATAGTCGTGAAAAGATGAGTTCCACGGATAGTCTTCATACACGGCACCTATGGTCATCGTCAGTCCCGGAATAGAAGTAAGCTCTAGCTTGCGTCCTATCACGTTGCCACCCATACGCTCGGCCATTGTCCGTGACACAAGACAGTAATACGGCTTTGCCAGCACCTCGTCGGCGTTGCCCTCCAATATCCTGGTCGGGAACATTTTGAAGAAACACGAGTCAACAACGTATATGTTTCCTTTGACGCGTCGTTCTCCGTTTATTTTCATTTCCTCATCATTGCATGCAGGGTTTATTCTTGTTGCCGTTTCTATCTCGGGAATATATTTTTTCAGCGTTGTGGCTATGCCTCCGGGCGTGTTGCCGTATGTAGCTTCCGGATCAGATCCCCGACTTATCTTTTCGCTTATGCGGTAGATGCGGTCATGGTCGGGGTAGCACGTGTCGTATTCGTGCTCGTACCACAGTTTCGCTATCAGCACCGACGCCAGCGCAAAGCCAATGCCGAGGCACAATATCTTTATTATGTTGTGCTGTCCACAGCGTGTCAGGTTCTTTAATGCTTGCGTTATGTTGTTCATCTTCTGATATGTTGTTTAATGATTTTTCTTGTTGTCTGCTTGCCGCAGCCTTGTCTTATGGTGCCCGGCCTATTCCTGCCTGATGTTCTTCACGGGGTTTTCGTTGCTCGCCATCCAGCTCTGCACGGCTACGTCAGCCAGACTTATAAGCATAACGATTGCTCCTGCCGCCACAATACACGGCCACCATACGATGCGGTAGCTGTATAGATCAATCCATTTGGACATGAAATGCGCCACAATCGGCACTGCAATTACGAAGGCGATGCTCACGTAGAGCATGAACGTGCGTATCAGCCGCAGGCGTATCTGGTTGCCGGTAGATCCGAACACCTTGCGTATGGCTATCTCCCTTGCGCGCTGCTGAATGAAGTATGTCGACATTGCCACAAGCCCGAGCAGTGAGATTATGATGGCTATGAAGGCGAAGAGCGATACGATTTTAGACGTGCGGATGTCTTTTTCAAATATTTCAGCTATCTGGTCGGTTACGAATACCGGCCTGCTGGTGTCCATTTCTTCCCTGAATACTTCTTTATAAACTTTCTTCACCTCGTTTAGTGCGTCTATGGGGTCGCCTTTCACCTTTATCGTTACATACCAGGGATATTCAATCTGGTCGTTTATGAAGATGAAATACGGACTTATCGGCTGCAGAATATTTGTCGTATGAAAATTGTTTATCATTCCTCCATATCTTACGTCGGCAGGCAGCATGTTGGAGTTTGTACTTTTGTATCTGCGGCTGAGGTGTGTGTCCGTAGGTTTCATGTGCAGCAGTTCCAAGGCCTCATCGTTAAGATACAGCGTGTTGCCCGACTGTATCTTTCCGCCGTTTTTGGGTGTTATGCCGTATATCTCCATAAATTCCGGCGTTACATTGAATATATGTACAGGAGTCTGTGTTTTGTCTCCTTCAAAGGCTATGGCAGTACTGTTTCCACCGTATACAGCGCTTCCACACGAATTTGTTGTCTTCTCAATGCATGGCAGCGCACGCAGTTTGTCTAGAAATATGGTGAGGTTGTTGCCGTTGAACTTCCACGGGTCAAATATGCTTATTATATTGTCCTTGTTGAAGCCGATAGGCGCATTAATCAGATGGTTCATCTGCAACATCATTATCAGCGCGCACGATAGCAGCACTATCGTAATCAGGTTTTCGGTTGTTATGAAGATGCGCGAGAAAATCATTTTAGTGTGCTTGGTCAGCGTACCTCTCACAACCTCAATAGGTTTCACCCTTGACAGCACCGTGGCAGGAATGACGCCTGCAAGCAGGCTGACTACGACGACAAACAGCAGTATGGCGGCTATTGCCCATGGCGTGGCTAACATTCCTGTATCTATGTCCTTGCCTATTATACTGCCTGTGAATCCGGCTACACCGATGGTCATAGCAGCGGCTATCACACATGAAAAGGCACACATGATAAGCGACTCGCTGAACATGTTGATGCTGATGCCTGTCTTGCTGCATCCGAAAAGGCGGCGTGTGGCCGTCTCTCTTGCGCGGTAGCCGCATTGTGC
Source organism: uncultured bacterium (assembly GCA_905214625.1). Taxonomy (GTDB): domain Bacteria; phylum Bacteroidota; class Bacteroidia; order Bacteroidales; family Bacteroidaceae; genus Prevotella. The sequence continues at coordinate 20,765 of CAJMMQ010000014.1, read as the reverse complement.
AACGGTCAGGTTGATGTAGTTCATGATTGAAAACAGCAGTATCACCAGTCCTACGGCAAGCAGGATTTTCACCATATTAATATTGCCAAACTGCATGACGTTTACCTCTGGCGTGTCGTTGAAGTAGAGCTTGTTGAGCGGTGTAAGGAACGGCTGTATGGGCATTGCCGGCTCATAAGGCCAAAATGTCGGCCAGAATTTCTGTATATCAGCTTCTTTTTGCATTAGGTCGCAGCCTTTGCGCACCTGCACGAAGCAGGCACAGTTGGTTACGTTTATCTGTCCCGGAAAGTATTTGTCCATGTTTCCTTCACCTTCACGTTCGGCATAAGCAAAGTCAACAAGCGCATCTGTGTTCTTTGATATTATCGTATTGTCGAAGTTTTGCACCACTCCCGTAACCCTGAAGTGCAGCGAGTCGGTGGTCATTATGGTGCGTCCCAGTACGTCGTCTGTGCCGAAATACCGGTGCGCAAACTGTTCTGTAACCACAATGTTGCCCTTGTTGCTAAGACAGGTGGCACGGTCGCCGCGCAGCAGCTTGAAGTCGAACATCGAGAAGAACGTCGAGTCGGTGTTAATAGTGTTCACGTTCAGAACGTCGTCGCGGTCTCTAACCTTGATGCTTCCTCTCACCATGCCGCATGTGTTTTCAATCTCCGGATAGTGCATGCGCAGGTTCCGCAGCGACGCATGGTGACAGCCCATCACCCTGCTGCTGTCATCCATAAACTCAAGTCCTATGTTATATATTCTGTCGGCCTTGGTATGCTGCCGGTTGATACTTGTCTCCTGCCATGTGTACAGGCCGATGATGATTACGAATGTAAGGCTGACGGCCAGTCCGAACACGTTTACTGCCGTGTATGTCTTGTTCCTCGAGAGAAACGTGAAATAGCTTTTAAGATTGAAGCTGCTCATTACTGTCTTTGTTATGTTATACAAATTTTGTCTTATCTTATATCTTATGTGCCTATCGTGCCCATGTGTACATTTGTCAAAGGCATCATTTTAGGCTGCTGATATTTACTCCTGTTTTATGTTCTTCACCGGGTTTTCGTTGCTTGCCATCCAGCTCTGCACGGCCACGGAGGCAAAGCTGATGAGCATTACGATTGCGCCTGCCGCCACAATCCACGGCCACCATACAATGCGGTAGCTGTATTGCTCGATCCATTTCGACATGAAATGCACCACAATCGGCATTGCGATTACGAAGGCTATGCCCACGTAGAGCATGAACGTGCGTATCAGCCGTAGGCGTATCTGGTTGCCAGTAGAGCCGAACACCTTGCGTATGGCTATCTCCCTTGCGCGCTGCTGTATGAAGTATGTCGACATTGCCACAAGCCCGAGCAACGAAATGATGATGGCGATGACGGCGAAGAGCGACACGATTTTTGTTGTACGCAACTCCTGCTCGAAGCGTGCCTGTACAAACTTGTCTACGAATGGCGAACTGGACTCGTCGATGTCTTCGTGGAACACTTCCTTATATACATCCTTTATCTTGGCGTATGCCTCCACGGGGTCGCCGCTGACGAGTATTGATATGTTCCACGGCTCTTGTATGTTGTTGCACACCTGTACGAGCAGAGGGTGCTGCTCTTCGAGAATGTTGCGTATGCGCAATTCGTTGAGCACGCCGCCGAATTCAGCATTCTTGCGGAAATAGTCATACCTTATCTGTTCGTAGCGGCTGCTCAGGTGTCTGTCCGTGGGTTTCATCTGCAATGCCTTTATGGCCATGTCGTTAAGATATACAATGCTGTCGCCTTTGGCGTACAGGTTGTTTTTCAGCGTGAGGCCATATATCTTCATCATTTCGGGTGTGCCGCTGATGAACTGGAACGACCATTCGCGTTTCTCTCCGTCAAACGTTACCGTTCTATTGTTGCCGCCAGTGGCCGGAGTTCCGCATGACGGAGCCACTGCCTTGACGAACGGCAGCGAGCGCAGACGGTCTTCAAATTCGCCTGAATGCCGGCTGGAATAATCGTCAGGATATTCTATGCATATAATGTTCTCTGTATTGAAGCCCAGCGGTGCCTTTATCAGATGCAACATCTGCATCGACATTATCATGGCGCATGCCAGCATGGTTATGGTTATTATGTTCTGCACAGTTATGAAAACGCGTGAGAATATCATCTTGGTTTGCGTGCGGAACGTGCCGCGCACCACCTCGATAGGTTTCACCCGTGACAGTATTGTGGCCGGAAGCGCGCCGGCGGCGAGGCTCACCAGCAGGATGAAGGCCAGCATTATGCCGACCGCCTGCGGACTTGCAAGCTGGCTGATGTCGATCTTCTTGTCTAACAACTGGCTTGCGTAAGGCGTGCAGACGCAGGTAAACGCCACGGCTATGAGCATAGAGATTACGCACATCACCAACGATTCGGTGAACATGTTTACGCCGACGGTGCCCCTGGTGCAGCCGAAGAGGCGGCGGGTGGCCATTTCGCGTGCCCTGTATCCGCTCTGTGCCACGGTCAGGTTGACGTAGTTCATTATGGAAAATAGAAGTATCGCAATGCCGACGGCGAACAGTATCTTTACCAATGTAAGGTTGCCCATTTGCATAAGAAAGGCATCAAGCCCTGAAAAATACAGCTTGTCGAGGCGTGTTATGATAGGGTGGTGGTCTTCCCAGAACGTCTGGAAGTAGGCGTCTACGTCTTTCTGCTTTGCTGCAAAGTCGCAGCCCTCACGCACTTGCACGAACGATGCCGCACCGGTTATGTTGACCATGTGCGGAAAATTTTCGTCCATGTTGGCCATGTTGATGGTATATGAGAAGTCGATCACGCCCTGTATGTCCTTGTCGATGAAAGTGTTGTCGAAGTCTTTAACAACGCCTGTAACGCGGAAGTGATTGTCGTTGGCTGTCGTCAGGGTGCGTCCTATGACCGCTGTATTTCCGAACAGGCGGCGTGCGGCACTCTCCGTCAGCACGATGTTGCCTTTCTGGCTGAGACTGTTGGTGCGGTTGCCCTGCACAAAGAGAAAATCGAACATGGAGAAGAACGTCGAGTCGGCCTCGAGAACATTTAGATTGACAAAGTCGCCGTTATCCTTCAGTTTCAGGCTTCCTGCCGTGAAGCCGCACGTCTGTTCTATTTCAGGATACTTGGAGTGCAGGTATCGCAGCACAGCGTGGTGGCAGTTGGCTGTTTTCCATGTGCCCTCGTCCATGTTGAGGCCTATGTTGTATATACGCTTTGCCTTGCTGTGCTGGCGGTCGATGCTGAACTCCTGCCACGTGTACAGTCCGATTATGATGACGAACGTAAGGCTTACGGCCAGTCCGAACACGTTTACCGCCGTGTATGCCTTGTTTCTTGATAGAAACGTGAAATAGCTTTTAAGGTTGAATTTGCCCATATCCTATGTTGTTGTTTTGTTTCGTTTTTCATGCGCCTTGCAGCCCTTTCCCGTGCTGTTTGCCGCGTTTGTTCTGTTGCTTTATAACTGCTTTATTGTCAGGTGGTTACGCAATGCGTTGCAAAAGGCCGTCTTTTAGCCTCTGAAAGGTTACCTTTTACAGCCTGAAAGACCGTGTTTTGCAGTGCAAAAGGCAACCTTTTGCATTATGCCTTTGCGGCTGTCGCCATATTGATGGCGTTTCCCAATGCCGCCGCAGACGTTTAAGGTTACTGTTCGAGTACGAGTATTTCGTTGTTCTTATAGCCCTCATATCCGCTCACTATTACCTGTTCGCCAGGCTCAAGACCCTCAAGCACCTCATAATACTGCGGGTTCTGCCGCCCTATGCGTATCTTGCGCCTGTAAGCCTTGCGCCCGTCCTTGTCGAGAACGAATATCCACGAGCCGCCCGTCACGCTGTAAAACGTGCCTTTAGGTATGATTATTGCCTTTTTAGACTCGCCCAGTTGCAGGTCAACGTAGTAGGTCTGTCCCGTGCGTATGTTTTTGGGGCGTGCGCCGCTGAAGGTGAAGTCTATCTTGAAGCGGCCCTCGCGTACCTCTGGATACACCTTGCGCACGGTCAGGCGGTATTTCCTGCCGTTCTGCTCGAACGTGGCCGACAGTCCGGCATGCACGCGGTCTATGTAGTGCTCGTCTACCTGCGCCTCCACCTTGTAGTCGCTCAGGTCGTTGATGACGCCGATTTTCTGTCCCGGCGATATGCTCTGGCCGAGTTCAACGTCGAGCAGTCCTATCTCGCCGTCTATGGTCGAGCGCACGTTGAGCCTTGCCTTGCGCTCGCGCACCAGCTCGACGTTCTTGCGCATCGACGCCAGGTCTGATGTCATCTGCTCCACCTGCGAGCGGTTAAGCTCGTTGGTCTTCTTCAGCCTCTGCTTTATCAGCTTCTCCTTCTGCACGGCCAGCTCATATTCCTCCTTGGCCTTCAGGTAGTCTTCGCGCGAGTTCAGCTCCTCCTTCTGCAGCGCCTCTTGGTGGCGGTAAGCCCTGTGCTTGGTCTTTACGTCCATGTTCAGCTGCAGCGCTTCGTTGCTGTTGTTCAGCTGGTCCTGCTCCATCGACAGGCGTGTGCTGCGCAGCATGTTCTGCTTTTCGGCCAGTTCGCTCTCGGCGTTGAGTATTTCGAGGTCGAGGTTTGAGTTGTTCAGGCGTATTATCACGTCGCCCTTGCTGACGTGGGTGCCTTCCTCCTTCACCTTTTCGAGCACCACGCCGCCTTCTTCAGACGATATCTGCACCACCTGAATGGGCACCACGCTGCCGTCTACGCTCACGTAGTCGTCAAACTGCGCCTTGCTTACCTGTCCTATGCTGAGGCCGCGGCGGTCAACACGCAGCGTCGACGTGAAGTTCATTGTAGCTAACCATACAAGCAGCGCTATTATAAATGCGCCTCCGCCTGCCCACGGCCAGTATTTCCTTGGAATCCAGTATTTCCTCTGTTTCAGTTTGATGTCCATAGCGGTTCGTTGTTTATGTAGTATTTTACGAGTTTTCCCCTTATGGCGAGCAGCATCCTGAGTTGCAGCAGCGTTATGCTGCTTTCGAGATAGGTCTGCGCCGCCTCGTGTATGTCGAACGTAGAGAGCATGCCCTCCTCGTATTTCCGGTACGACAGGCGGTAGGCCAGCGAGTCGGCTGCCACCTTTATCTCCATCTGTCTCACTTCCTTACGGTAGCCCTCATAGTCGGTTACGGCCTGCATGGCGGCGTCGCCCAGCTTGCGCCTTGTGTCCTGCGCGTTGAGTCTCGCTATCTGATAGTCGGCCTTGGCGCGCTTTACGGAGCTCCATGTGGAAGGAGAGAAGATGGGGATAGAGAGTGTCAGATAGACATATTCGCCCAAGTTGTTGCGGAACTGCGACCTGAAGGGCTGCCTGTCCTGATGTTGAGAGAGAGTTATATTGTAGTTGGTTGACACGCCTGCGCCAAGCGACAGCTGCGGCAACAAGCTTGCGCGCCTTATTTTCCATTCCAGCCTGGCCTTCTCCACGTCGGCGTCGGCCATTATTATGTCTGGCTTGCTGTCAAGTGCCATGCTGTCCAAGGTTAGTCCGTCGGGCAGCAGTGCTGTCAGTCCGGCCATGGAGCAGTCGGGGCGTAGTGTGTCGGCCGCCGGATAGTTCATTGCCGTCTTCAGTGCAAGCAGGGCGGTGCGTGCCAGGTTTTTCTGGTGCAGCAGGTTGTAGTCGTCCTCGGCCACAAGGCTCTCCATCTGTGCCACGTCGGGGCGGCTCTTCTCGCCCAGTTCGTATAACTTGCGCGTCTTTGCCAGCAGGGCTTTCGAGTCGGCCAGCTTTCTGTCGGTAATCTCTATCGACTTTATGGCGTACACGGCGTCGACAAACTTCTGCATGACGTCTATTGCCTTGTCGTCCTTTGCCTTCTGCAGCGCCGTGGCCGATGTGTTCTTGGTTATGCGCGCCATGCGGTATGCGTTCCACGTCCGCCCCCAGTCGACAACAGGCATTGAGGCGAATATCTGGTAGCCGTTGTTGAAGGTGGTGACGTTGTTGTACGTGTTGGTCTCCGGGTCGATGTTTCGTCCCCAGTTGTATTGCCCGCCCACCTGGGCTGAGACGCTTGGCAGGAAGTCGAGCAGCGAGGTGCGGTATTCCGTCATAGCCTGCTTCTGCTCTATGCGCTCGCGGCCTACTTCCGTGGCATGCTCGATTGCATAGCTGATGCAGCGGTCGAGCGACCATTCCTGTTGCGCGCCTGCGGTTCCGGTGCAGGCAAGGGCAAATGTAATTATGGCAATTTTCATCTTCATACGCCATAATAATTGCCAAAACTGTGCCAAAATATGTATGTGTTTGATTATCAGGAAGATACGCATAATTGCCGTTTGGGGAAGTGTCTAAAAATTAGACAGTGGTATATAAAAAATGGACAGCTGGCATGATTAAGGCCGTAAAACCTGTTATTGCCGCCGGTTTTGTGGCTGCATGAAGTGCAGGATGCAGGCTGATAAAGCCTGGCGGGACACATGGAAGCACGCAGGAGCAGCATTATTTGTCGGTATCTGAAAATTTTAGTGTCTAAAAACTTTACAGGCTCTTGTTTTTGTCGGTTATACAATCTATCTTTGCATTTAAATGAAACAGGGAACAATACTTATTGCAGACGATAACCGCAACATCCTTACCACCGTAAAGATGCTGCTCGAAAACACTTTTGAGCATATTGTCACTATTGCCAATCCTAATAATATTCCGGCGCACATGCGTGATGACAAGCCCGACGTGGTGCTGCTCGACATGAACTTCCAGAGCGGAATAAACAGCGGCAACGAGGGACTGTACTGGCTGGCGCAGATAAAGAAGATGAGTCCCGATACCCCGGTAGTGCTGTTTACGGCATACGCCGACATCGAGCTTGCCGTGAACGGAATAAAAGCCGGTGCGACTGACTTTATCGTGAAGCCGTTTGACAACGACAAACTGGTATCCACGCTTAAGGACGCTTGCCGCAAAAGGATGGAAAAGGCAAACGACAACAGAGGTGAAGGCCGTATGTACTGGGGCGTGGCTCCGTGCATGCAGGAACTCAGGAATATGGTTGCGAAGGTGGCGGCGACCGATGCCAACATACTGATAACCGGCGAGAACGGCACGGGCAAGGAGGTGCTGACCAACGAGATTCACCGTCTGTCACGACGAAGCGGCAAGAGCCTGATGACGATAGACATGGGAGCCGTGAGCGAGACGCTGTTTGAGAGCGAGCTGTTCGGCCATGTCAAAGGGGCGTTCACCGACGCAAAGGCCGACAAGGCCGGCAAGTTTGAAATGGCTGAGGGCGGCACGCTGTTTCTCGACGAGATTGGTAACCTGGGCTATGCCCTGCAAGCCAAGCTGCTTACGGCGCTTCAGCGCCGCAGCATTGTGCGCGTGGGTGGTAGCAAGTCGATACCTATCGACGTCAGGCTGATATGCGCCACCAACCGCGACCTGCGCCGGATGGTGGCAGAAGGAGGGTTTCGCGAGGACTTGCTCTACCGCATCAACACCATACACCTGCACCTGCCGGCACTGCGTGAGCGCAGGGAGGACATTCCGGCGTTGGCGCGCCTCTTTCTCGACCGTTATGCGGCCATGTATAACAAGCCTGCAATGGAGCTTACGCCGGCTGCCGAACAGAAGATAAAGGACATGCCGTGGTATGGCAACATAAGAGAGTTGCAGCACGCAATAGAGAAGGCCGTGATATTGGGCGACGGCAGGGAAATAGGCGAGCAGGACATAAGTTCGAGCGCGTCGGTGGCTGGCAAGCCTATGGACGGCGTGCAGACAATAGACGAGATGGAGTGCCGCTTGATAGAGAAAACCATACGCGAGTGTGACGGCAACCTGTCGCAGGTGGCTGCGAGGCTTGGCGTGTCGCGCCAGACATTGTATAACAAAATAAAGAAGTATGGACTTTGAGGTTGTTTTGCTGTTCGTCATTGCCGTCGTTGCGGCTGCAGGCTGCCTTTATTTCTGGCGGCGTTACAGGTCGACCGTGAAAAAGGTCGCCTTCCTTTTCAACGCTATCGACAACGGCGACTACAACTTCCGTTTTGCCGAGGGCGACAAGGTGACAGGCGACAGGGTGCTTAACAGGTCGCTCAACAGGGTGAAGGGCATACTGACGCATGCGCGCGACGAGCAGATGGAGCGTGAGAAATACTTTGAGCTTATACTTGATTCAGTCGATACGGGCATTATCGTGGTTGAGGAAAGCCGTGGGGTGGTGTTGCGATACAACCGTGCGGCACAGAAACTTCTGCAGCGTGAGGTGATAACGCATGTTGACCAGATAAAGGAAAGCATGAAAAGCTTTTCGTTGCGTGAGACAAACACCGTGCTGAAAGGCCGTAGGGTGAGGATTGTTGCCTTCAGCGACATCAAGGGCGAGTTGGCAAACCAGGAGATAGATTCGTGGGTAAAGCTAATCAGGGTGCTTACGCACGAGATAATGAACACGGTTACGCCTATTGTTTCGTTGAGCGATACGCTGCTGCGCCAGTCTGAAGGTGAGCAGCGCGAGGGACTTTCCGTGATTAACCGTACCGGTAAGGAGCTTGTTAAGTTTGTTGAGAATTACCGTCGTTTCACTCATGTTCCCACGCCGCAGCCAACGCTTTTTTATGTGAAGCCGTTTCTTGAAAGGATGTCACGGCTTGCCGGACAAATTCTGAAAGACGGGTGTACGGTGGTGATTGACGTGCAGCCTAAGGACATTTTAGTTTATGCCGACGAAGGACTTATCGGTAGGGTGGTTTCTAATCTGCTGAAAAACGCTGCCGAAGCCGTTCCTACTGGCGGCCATATATGGCTGAAGGCTTACACTGGAGAGAAAGACACTGTGGTGATAGACGTAGTTGACGACGGGCCAATGATACCAGATGATGTGGCATCACACATATTTGTCCCGTTCTTTACGACGAAAAAGGACGGCAGCGGTATTGGTCTTTCAATATCCCGACAGATAATGCGCGTGAGCAACGGATTTATATCTCAGCTTACAGATAAAAGAGAGCGATTAACCATCTTTAGGCTTACTTTTATTTAAATTTGTTAGTATCTTAACATCATGGCGATAAAGATAATTTGCAATTTGTAACTGGTTATTTTAGTATATTTGATTTATACAGCTGATAGTGGTAAACGCTTTTGTATTATCCGTGGCAGATATGAAAAGTTCAGCATAGTTTAAAGAAAGCTTTTTATGTGAATATTAAAATGAATTTCTAAGTTATACTTTAATTATAATAATATATACAGACAAAAAGACTGCCTCAAAATATATAATTGAGACAGTCTTTTTGTTGGTATTATTATTCCTTTTATTTTACCGGAATCTTTTCTATTCGTCTTTGATGGCGCCCTCCTTCAAATGATGTTTTGAAGAATACATCAAGAATTTTTTCTGCTGTTTTGTTATCGATGAATCTACCCGGAAGAACTATGACGTTGGCATCATTATGTTGCCTTATGAGTTCGCTAATTTCAGGTGACCATACAAGACCGGCGCGTACACCTTGGTGTTTGTTTAATGTTATGGCCATTCCTTCTCCGCTGCCACAAATTCCGATACCAGGATAGACCTCTCCACTTTCAATACCTTCTGCCAATGAATGGGCAAAGTCTGGATAATCGCAGCTTATGTCACTATATGTACCATAATCTTTATATTGGTAACCGCGCTCTTCTAAGTATTGAATGACAAATTTTTTTAATGGAAAGCCTGCGTGGTCGCATGCGATTCCGACAGTCTTTATGTCCATATTTATTCCTCCATAAATGATTTAACCTGCTTGTATACATTCTCGGCTGTGTAACCGAGCTTTTCGTCCAATACTTTATATGGGGCAGAGAATCCGAAGCTAGGCATACCAAATACTTTTCCGTTTGCGCCAACCAGTCCTTCAAGAGTTACAGGTAAACCTGCTGTCATTCCGAATATCTTTGCACCTTTAGGAAGTATGCTTTCTTGGTATTCTTTGCTTTGGCTACGGAACAGTCCTTCACTAGGCACACTTACTATACGAATCTTTATGCCGTCTTTGCGCAATAGTTCAGCTCCTGCAACTAAAGTTGAAACTTCAGAACCGTCTGCCAAAAGTATTACGTCAAAGTTCTCATCCGATCCGGCAACAATGTATGCTCCTTTTCGTGCCTGCTCATAATCTGTGCCAGCTGGTAGTTTGGCTATGTTCTGGCGTGAGAATATGAGTGCGGTTGGTGTTTCCATATTTTCCATTGCCATTGCCCAACATACAGTAGTCTCATCAGCATCAGCCGGACGGAATACTCTTACGCTGTCTTTTCCATGATGATTTTTGAGTTTTTCCATCAGTCTTATCTGAGCTTCTTGCTCAACAGGCTCATGTGTAGGTCCGTCTTCGCCAACTCTAAACGCATCGTGTGTCCAAATAAACTTTATAGGAACTTCCATCAAAGCAGCCATTCTTACTGCTGGTTTCATGTAGTCAGAGAAAACAAAGAATGTGCCGCATGCTGGAATTACACCTCCGTGAAGATACATTCCTATACACATACATGCCATGGTCAACTCGCTTACACCAGCCTGGAAGAATGCTCCGCTGAAATCATCTTTTACCAATGATGTCGTTTTCTTCAAGAAACCATCAGTTTTGTCACTGTTAGACAGGTCTGCAGACGAGCAAATCATATTTGGAACTTGTTCTGCAAGAACACTAAGGCAGGCAGCTGATGCAGCACGTGTAGCTGAGCCTTCTTTCTGAACAACTGCGTTCCAGTCAACCTTAGGTGCTTTACCGCTAAACCACTCTTTCATTTGTGCAGCCTTTTCTGGATTTGCTTTAGCCCATTCTGCCTCTTCTTCGTGGCGTTTTGCTACAATCTGTTTCAGTTCTTCCTTTCTCTTGGCATATAATTCCTGAACTTCCGGGAATATCTGGAATGGGTTTTCCGGATCACCTCCAAGATTTTTGATTGTATTAACATAAGCATTGCCGCCAAGGGGAGCTCCGTGTGTTTTTATGCTGTGTTCATAGCTTGAACCATCTTCTTTAAGAGCACCTTTTCCCATAACTGTCTTACCTATGATAAGTGTAGGGCGATTTTCTTCTTTTTGTGCTTGATTTAAAGCTTCGCGTATTTCGTCAACGTCATTTCCGTTGATTTTAATTACGTTCCATCCCCATGACTTATATTTGGCTTCTGTATCTTCGTTCATCACGACACCACATTCAGTAGAAAGCTGGATATCGTTAGAATCATAAAACATGATGAGGTTGTTCAGGCCTAGTGTTCCGGCCAGGCGTCCTGTTCCTTGAGAAATTTCTTCTTCAATTCCACCGTCTGATATGTATGCATAAATCTTATGCTTCATAATTTCCTTTCCAAGACGTGCTTCCAAGAATTTCTCAGCTACGGCTGCACCTGCAGCGAAAGTATGTCCTTGTCCAAGTGGGCCGGATGTGTTTTCAATGCCGCGTTTAACATCTCTTTCTGGGTGTCCTGGCGTGGGAGATTCCCACTGACGAAACATTGCCAATTCTTCCAGTGTAAATTTTCCTTGCAGACAAAGTGCGCTGTATAACATCGGAGACATGTGCCCGGGATCGAGATAGAAACGGTCTCTGCCTTCCCATGACGGATTTTCCGGATCATATACCAAGAATTCTGAGAACAATACATTGATAAAGTCTGATCCACCCATTGCACCACCTGGATGTCCTGAGTTTGCTTTTTCTACCATAGACGCAGCAAGTATACGAATGTTATCTGCTGCCTTGTTCATTAATTTTTTATCGTTCATTATATTTTAGTATTAAATTTGTTGATTCTCTAGTTGTATATAAATATTTAAATTTATCTTACTTGCTCCATGCAAAGATAGTTAAATTTGTGATAAAACAAAAGAAAAAGATATTTAAACTTATAAAAAGTTGAGCATTGGTCTATTTAATCTTAATTTGTTGTGATTTGCTCCTGTGAGGTTTGTTGTTGATAACTATTGTCTGCTAAGTTGCATCTTAGTAATCTAAATACCTTATCTAAATTTGTTGACTTTGTGTAAACTTTGCAGCCTTCTTGTAAAAGGTGGCATATTGTCTTATGATATGATACCTTTTGCCGCCTAAAAGACGGTGTTTTGGCTGCTAAAATGACGCCTTTCGAAACTGTATTTGATTTATATTACGAAAAATGCGTTAGTGCCTGAAAATCAGGTACTAACGCCACAATTATTTAGAATAACTCTTTTTCTGTAAATTGCCCAAGCTTAAGATATTTATTATATATCTCATCGTATGCTTTGACATTCTCGGGTTGAGGAATATATTCGTTCGAGAAGCCGCTGTTCATATTCTTTATAGCGTCTTCAACTTTTTCGTATACTCCGGCAGCCGTGGCAGCAAACATTGCTGCTCCCAATGCACATGCTTGATCTGTGTTGCAGACTTTTATAGGTTTGTTGATGACATCGCACATTGTCTGCATTACAAACGGAGACTTGAGCGCTATGCCACCAATGCCGATGACATCGTCGATGACAATTCCTTCGCTTTCAAATCTGTCAACAATTGCTTTTGTTCCAAATGCGGTTGCCTCGACTAAGGCACGGAACACCTGTGGAGCGTTTGAGCCTAAGGTAAATCCTGCAATTGTACCTTTAAGCAGCTGGTTAGCATCTGGAGTGCGGCGGCCGTTTATCCAGTCGGTAGCAATCATAGTACTTTCGCTTACCGGAATTTTTTCAGCTTCTTCTGTCAGTTTGACAATAATCTTGTCGCATGTTTTTTCAACAATATTGTTAATGTCTTCTTTCTTGAGTTTGTCGCCTATTGTCTGTGGCAAGATTTCCCGTACGGGGAATTCAAGAATTCTTCTAAACATGGCATAAACATCACCGAAGCTCGATTGACCGGCTTCAAGACCGACCATTCCAGGAATTACGCTGCCGTCAACTTGCCCACATATTCCTTTGATACATTTTTCGCCTATTTCTTCATAGGATGCTACCATCACATCACATGTGGAAGTTCCGATGACGCGTACTAATGTATGTGGAGTTACACCTGCTCCTACGGCTCCCATGTGGCAATCGTATGCTCCTCCTGCAACAACAACGTTCTCATTTAGCCCCAAACGGTCTGCCCATTCTTTGCAGAGATGGCCAACAGGCTTGTCTGCTGTTTCCGTTTCTTCAAACAGCCGCTCTCTGAATCCGGCAAGCTTTGGCTCAAGTGATACAAGGAAATCTTCAGCCGGAAGACCTCCCCATTCTTTGTGCCACATTGCTTTATGTCCGCATGCACAACGGCTGCGGACGATATCTTTTGATGTCTTTACACCGGTCAGTACAGCCGGGAGCCATTCGCAATATTCAACTATTGAATAAGCTTTCTGTGCTATTTCTTCATCCTCACGCAAGATATGCATTGCCTTGGCCCAGAACCATTCAGCAGAATAAATACCGCCTTCATATTTGGCGTAGTTTATTTCTGATTTAGAACAAGCCTCGTTAATTTCCTCTGCTTCTTTTACGGCAGTGTGGTCTTTCCACAATACAAACATTGCGTTAGGATTGTCTTCAAACTCCGGAAGCATGGCTAAGGGCGTTCCCGTCTCGTCTGTGAATGCGGGGGTAGAACCTGTTGTGTCGAAAGCTATGCCTACAACATTTTCGGCAATATCTGGTTTACATTGGCTTAATGCGTCTTTAACCGTGGCTTCAAGCACCTCAAGGTAATCCTTGGGGTGCTGGCGCCATTGGTTTATTTTGGGATTGCAATATAAGCCTTCTTTCCAGCGCGGATAATATTTTACACTTGTTGCCAGAATTTGGCCAGTCTCAGCATTGACGACTAAAGCTCTTGCCGAGTCGCTGCCATAATCTAGTCCGATTACATATTTTGCCATATATTTACATCAGAGCTTTGTTTAACATGTAATATACTTCATTGAAGCGTAGTTCTTTGCGGAATTCGTCCACTTTAGTGTTTTCGTTGATGAATACGCATTCGATACCTGCAATTTCAGCATAATCTTGCCAGTATTCTTCAGTAAGGTCATAAGAGAAGCAACTGTGGTGTGTACCACCTGCATAAATCCAGCATCCTGCTCCAACCTCAAAGTTTGGCTGAGGAATCCAAAGTGCCGAAGCAACCGGTAATTTCGGTAGTGGTTTAGGTTCAATACATTTCACATCATTTACAATCATTCTGAAGCGATTGCCCAGGTCAACAACTGTAGCTGTAACACCTGTACCTACCTTTGATGTGAAAACCAGACGCGCTGTTTGGCTCTTTCTTACGCCAATACCTAGGAAATGAACCTCCAGACGTGGTCTTGAAGCAGCAATAAGCGGAGAAACCTCCAACATGTGTGACTGAAGAATTGAACTTTGTTCACCGTTAAAGTTAAGTGTATAATCTTCAAGGAATGAGCATCCGTTAGGCATGCCTTGTGTCATTACCCAAATGCTTCTGTACAATGCAGCTGACTTCCAGTCGCCTTCTGCACCGAAGCCATATCCGTCTGCCATAAGACGTTGTGAGGCAAGACCGGGAATTTGGTCAAATCCCATACCTGTCTCCTCTACATTAACGTCTCCAAGGTCGTCAAAGTTGGTTGTAAAGCCTTTTGCTCCTTTAGCCTTTAAAATTGCACGCAAGGCCAATTCTGCTTTTGCTGCATTCCATACCTTTTTATAGCCCTCGCTTGTTTTGTCTTCAAGCGCATTTTCATGTTCATATTCCTTAAAGTAGGTTGCAACTAAATTATCAACGTCTGCATCCTTTATTTCTTTGAAATAGCTTAACACTTCGCTGAATGGGCAGTAATCAACATGGTAACCAAGCACTTGCTCGGCAGCGACCTTGTCACCGTCAGTAACGGCTACATTATTCATCTGGTCTCCAAAACGCAAAATAAGCATGTCCTGTGCATCGGCCCAAGCTGCACATACGCGTTCCCACACAGCGATATGTTCCTGAGTCTTTTGGTCTTTCCAATATCCGACAACCAATTTACGTCTGATGCGCATGCGTGATATGATGTGTCCGAATTCACGGTCACCATGAGCGCTTTGGTTGAGGTTCATGAAATCCATGTCAATTGTATCCCATGGAATTTCAGCGTTGTATTGTGTGTGTAAATGAAGTAAAGGCTTATTAAGAATCTGTAGTCCGTGTATCCACATCTTGGCCGGTGAGAATGTGTGCATCCATGTTATCACACCAATACATTTCTGCTCGTTGTTGGCTGCAGTAAAGATATCGGAGACTTCTTTGCTGCTGTTCGCAGTTCCTTTGTATATTACTTTTATTGGTAGTCTTTCTGATTCGTTAAGACCGTTAACCATTTCTTTTGAATGTCCGTCAACTTGTTTAACTGCATCGCCTCCATAAAGAAGTTGTGCACCTGTGACAAACCAAATCTCATAATTTTCAAATGCTTTTATCATAGTTGTAATTTTTTTATGTTATTAAATTTATTATTTCTTTTGTCCGTAATATGCGTTTGGACCATGTTTGCGGCTGAAATGTTTTTCAACAAGCAGGGGATTCATTGTTGTGTCTGGATTTACTGAGAATGATATAAATGCCATTTTTGCAACTTCCTCCATTACGACGGCATTGTATACAGCATTGTCTGGATCTGTACCCCATGAGAAAGGGCCGTGGTTCTTTACTAAAACTCCCGGTGTATGTACATAGTTTATATTTTTAAACCGTTCAACTATAACCGTGCCTGTTTCTTTTTCATATTCAGCCATTTGACTTTCTGTCATGTCTGCTGTACATGGAATTGCATCATGAAAATAATCAGCATGTGTAGTGCCTATGTTTGGAATATCCTTGCCGGCTTGTGCCCATGCGGTTGCATAAGTAGAGTGGGTGTGTACAATGCCTCCAATCTCAGGGAATGCACGATACAGAACCAAATGTGTTGGGGTGTCTGACGACGGATTGAGATCTCCTTCAACTACTTTTCCTGTATTAAGGTCTACAACAACCATGTCTGTGGCTTTCATTTTGTCGTAGCTCACACCTGAGGGTTTTATAACCACAAGACCTTTTTCGCGGTCAATGCCAGAGACGTTGCCCCATGTAAATATCACTAAGTTATGTTTAACAAGGTCCAAATTGGCCTTGAATACTTTTTCTTTTAATTCTTCAAGCATATTATTATAATTTAAATGTAGGATCTTCCATGTATGCGTCATTATTGAAACGATACAAAGCAGCTCCTCGTTTAGATGTTATTTTGTCAATTAAATCTGTCTTTTCGATAAAATCTATTGTCTTAATACGTTTTCTGAAATTACGTTTGTCTATATCTTCTCCTAAAATTGCCTCATATACATGCTGTAATTGAGTTAGCGTAAATAATTCAGGCAGAAGATTGAAACTTAAAGGCTCTGACGAGATTCTTCTTCTAAGCAAGGCTATTGCTTTTTTTACCATGTCATTATGGTCGGAATACAGCTTTGGCAATTCTTCAAGATTTACCCATTCAGCCTGATGGCTTTCTTGAAGGCCCTTGTCATAGTCTTTAACGTTTATTAGAGCACAATAGGCAATAGATATGACTCTTTCACCTGGATCACGGTCAATTGCACCAAATGCTCCAACCTGTTTCATATATAATCCCGTTAAGCCGGTGAGTTCATGTAGAACTCTGTTGGCTGCTTCATCCAAGGTTTCGTTTTCTTCAACAAATCCGCCATATAAAGACCATTCATTTCTTCCCGGATCCATCTGGCGTTTTCCTATCAGCAATTTTAGCTTGTTGCTTTCAAAACCGAAGACTATACAGTCTACCGAAACGTAAAATTTTGAATGTTCGTTATAGTAAACAGTCATATTTTCAGGGTTATGTAGTTATGTTTTTTACCAGAAATAAATATAGAAAGCAACAGTTATTGCCAATATGATAACACTGTTTATCACATCCCAATGATTCCAGCTTGCGCGGGTTGCAGCTTTTTGCTCAGGGGTTGCAGTTCCAAATACGAGTCCTTTAATCTTCTCTTCTGATGGAGCTTTTGTGCAAAGGCTTACGACTATAACAACAAGACAACAGAAAATCAGCATTACACCGCAGAAATATAGCCAGTTAAAATCGTAGAAAACTGCTTTAAACCAATTGTCTGTGGTATCAGTGGCATTACTGTAATAAACTTTTGCCCCTAATCTGGTTAATCCTATTATTATTCCTGAGAGAAGTCCCCACATACCACCTTTAGCGGTTGCTCTTTTCCAGCATATTCCAAGTAAGAATGCTGCAGCAATACCTGGGGCGAGTACGCTTTGAACATCTTGCAAATAATTATACAAGACATTACCTACGCTGCGCATGATAGGTATCCAGAGTATTCCTAATATTACTATTACTATTGTTGCAATTTGTCCAATTCTTACAAGTGATTTTTCTGATGTATTAGGACGCAGGCGCTTATAAAAATCTATAGTAAACAACATTGCAGATGAGTTAAATAGTGATGCGAGAGAACTCATGAGTGCAGCAAGAATACCACAAACAACTAATCCTTTTACTCCTGCAGGTAAGATTTTGGCCACTAAGGTAGGGAAAGCTGCGTCACTAATGGCGACACCGTTAGCGTCAACAGGTAAGAATGTTCCTCCTAATTTAACATTTAAAGCATATGCAATCATACCGGGGATAAGGAAAATAAATACAGGGAGTAGCTTTAAGTATGCACCAAATATTGTACCACGGCGGGCTTCCTTTTCATTCTTTCCAGAAAGAACACGCTGTACGATATACTGGTCTGTACACCAATACCAAAAACCAATAACGGCAGAGCCGATTAATGCTCCGAGCCAAGGATAATCAGGGTCTTTCAGATTGCGCATAAGGTCTGTCATGTGGTCGCCGTACTCATTTACTGGTTGAATAGAGCATATTTGCAATACTTGGTCCCAACCGCCTACAGCCTTTAAACCTAATACTAAAATGATTAATGAACCTAACAGAAGTATTGGGGTCTGAAGCACAGACGTGTATAATACGCTCTTCATTCCGCCGAAGACAGTATACAAAGCAGTGATTAAGACTAAGCCGATAGCAGCAATCCAGAAGAAGTCGATACCCCAAAGTTCTTTAATTCCAAATACTTGTTGGAAAACCAGACCTCCTGCATAAACAGTAACTGCTACTTTTGTGAGAACATAGCTAATAAGCGAAATTACCGACAAAATGGTACGGCTTTCTTTATTATAGCGCTTTTCTAGGAACTCGGGCATTGTGTATACCATACTTCTTGTATAAAAGGGAACGAATACCCAGCCTAAAATTAAAATCATCCAGCCTTGGATTTCCCAATGAGCCATAGCCATTCCAGAAGAAGCTCCTGCACCGGCAAGTCCAATGAGGTGTTCTGAGCCAATATTTGAGGCGAAAATAGATGCTCCTATGGCAATCCATGTTGCATCACGTCCTCCAAGAAAATAGTCTGCTGAGTCTTTGTTCTTTTGACTTACGACCCATACAACGATACCAATCAGTGCTAAACAGAAAACACCAATTACAATCCAGTCTAATAATTCCATTTTTTATTAAGATTTTAAAGTAGGTTAATAGTATTTTGACTTTTATTTTATGCTAAATTTAAATACACAGTGTGAATAATATTCCTCTCCAGGTTTTAAATTTGCTGATGGCCATTCTTTTTTATTGGGGGCATCTGGATATTTCTGAGTTTCAAGGCAGCATGACGCATGCTTGTTGTATGCTATGCCATTCTTTCCTTTAACTTTTCCATTTAAGAAGTTACCTGTATATACTTGAATACCAGGCTCGTTGGTGTATACTTCTAACATTATTCCAGTTGTTGGAGAGTATAAACTTGCTGCAACTTTACTGTCGTCTCCTTTACCATCCTTATATGTGTTTAAACACCAATTATGGTCAAATCCATTTGCATTTTTTATTTGTTCGAAGTTAAAATTGTTGACGTTTTTACCAATAGCTGTAGGAGTTCTGAAATCCATGGGGGTATTTTCTACTTTAGCTATCTCGCCGGTTGTCATGTAAGTAGAGTCGGTTGGAGTATAATTATCTGCATTGATATAAAGAATGCAGTTCTCCACATCTTTTGTCGGGTCGCCATTCAAGTTGAAATATGAATGGTTAGTCATGTTTATAACTGTTTCTTTGTCTGTGTTTGCCTTATATGTAATATCTAGGCTGTTATTGCTTTTTACAATATATGTAACTATAGCCTTGACATTTCCCGGGAAATTGTTGTCGCCGTCTTTTGACAACATTGTGAGTTCCAAGGTTGAGTCGTTAGGCTGTTTTGCATCATATACTTGATATTGCCATCCTGATGGTCCGCCGTGTAGACAGTGCCCAAAATTATTTATGGGCAATTGTATGTTTTCTCCTGCAATTTTAAGTTGACCTTTATTTATTCTGTTAGCATATCGGCCTATTGCTGCTCCAAAGTCGCTAGGACTGTTTACTGAATCTGCATATTGTGCAATATTATCGTATCCAAGCACGACGTCAGTCTGTTTACCATTTTTATCTGGAACAACAAGTGATACTATACGGCCACCAAAATTTGTTATACAAACTTCCATGCCATTCTTATTACTTATGGTGTAAAGTTTTACAGTTTTTTTGTTTATCGTTGTGTCAAATGCTGCGGTTGATAATCCTGAAACGGTAGTTGAACTGTTGCCATTTTTCATTCCACATGCAGACATTATAAAACATGCTATGCCAACACTTAAAATGTTTAATTTTTTGTTCTTCATAATTATATTATTTAGGTTGTTATGGGTGTAAAATTACATCATATTCTTTATATGTCAAAATTTATTCATTTATGTTTTTGCTTTGAGAGTGAAATTTTTACATATTTTATCACTAAAATGATTTATATATATTTTTTTTAATAATTATATCTCATTAATAGGCATGTACATGAAAACAAAAGTGCAAATACATTGAATAAAAAATGTTCCTTTTGTCTGAATTCCTTTTGTCGTTTTTTTAGGGTAACAATTAAATAAGTGTTTTTATGTAGCTTGCCGGTTCAATAACCGCATCAAGTACAGCCTTGTCCATGAAAAGCATTGGTAGAGGTGGCAAATAGTCTGGAAATATCCGAAACTGTATATTGAGATAGTGGAAATTTAGTGTGGATATATTTTAAATTCGGTTCATCCTACATTTCGAGTGATACGGCAATCATGTAGTGCGAATAGCCTAAGTTCAAAATATCGTTCATCCCTGAATCCATACGCAGTTCTCTTCAATACCTTTATTTTGTTGTTTATACCTTCCACTTTACCTGTTGAGATATGGCAGTCATACCAGGCAAGTATTCCTGTCCGATAGGCCATAACGGTGGAAGCCATCTTCATCAGTTGTGGAACTTTGCTTTCCCTGGCCTGGTTTACCCAGTCGAGCAGAACCGGTTCGGCTTCTTTCCTGTCAGGCTGCATCCATATCTCCCTGAGCTGTTCCTTGAGATAGTAGCCTTCCGACAAGGGTCTGTTCATAGCCAGGGCATTCTCAAGTCTGGTCCTGTATTCCTTATCACAAATGTCAGCCCCGTTCTTCAACAGCAGATAACGTGTACCCTTCAGCACTTTCCGCTTGTTGACGTTCTTCTCCATATTATACTGAACCCTGCGGATTTCATCGAGCTTGTCATTCATCAACTTCATCACATGGAAATGATCGAACACATGTGTCGCTTTAGGACAGTTCTCGGATACGGATGAGATGAAAGCCGCAGACAGATCGGTGGCGACGTATCTGATTTCAAGGCCCTTCTTCCTGACTTTTTTCCAGAATCTA
>CAJMMQ010000013.1 GCA_905214625.1 uncultured bacterium | reverse complement strand
ACATGAACAGCATCAGTTCATAGAATACGCGTGGCATAAGCTCAACAAAGCGATTGTAGGAAACTGCCTGCGGAAAATAACTTCTAAGCTGGCCCAGGATACAGTTGAGATAATATTCCTTGAAGTTGCGGTAAGTACCGAAATGATAGCATACAAGTATTGTCATTATCTCGCTTTCTGACATGCGGCCCTTACGGTTCCTGTGCCTTATGCCATCATTACATGGTGATGGCAAATGCAGATTTTTTGAAAGTTCGACACTCAAATTCTTCTCAAATTCATCGATAATACAGAAAATTTCTATAACTTTGTCCTTGGTAATCATCGCTAATATTATTTGTAACTATTTGATTTTCACCTATAAAGATACAAAATGTTTGAGAGATTACCAATTTTTATATGTGGTATTTTATCCCGAACTCGCGTATATATCGGCTGTCCGAAAAAATGTGTACTTTTCCATGGTTGGTTAAATCTTTTTTGTTTGGCGACTTCAAAGATAACCTAAAAGGGCTGACACCACAACTGATGTCAGCCCTTAATTGTAATATGTTATCGGATTGTTTACCGGACTGTAATAATATTATATTATTCTGCAAGAGGGTCAAAAGTGCCAGGGGCATTGCCTTTATTTGTATTATTCCAACCTATGGTTTGTTCTATGTTTTCATTGTTATTTAAAGCACCATAACTGAAGCCCATGAAATAATAATATGGCTTGAAACTTATGTACAAATCAACTTTGTCTGAGGTACGTCCATCACCTTTTTTTAATTTGCGCTGAAGATAAGTTTGATAGAATGTTTTTAATTTTTCTTGTTCAGTTGTAAGATCATTACGTAAATCCATGGCATAGCTGTCACGTATTTCTTGTGTGATTACAGGATTATTACCTCCAAGTATTGGATCTGGACTGTTTCCTTCTGCGTCATAGCTTGTCTTTCCGATTCCGTATGGATCTTTCAATCGAAATTCTAAATTCTCACGGCGTTGGTCATTTAGAGGTTTAACTCCTAACCATGTGCATGTATTTCCGCCCCAGCCTGTAAGATTCCAGCTTGAAGGAGCTCCGTCTACTTTGCCTGTACCTCCATCAAACAACATCCAGCGACGAAGATCGTCGAATCGTTTACCTTCGTATGCAAATTCAATCTGGCGTTCATAAAGTATTGCTGACATACAGGCGGCTTGATCGCTATTCAAATTTGCCTGAAGTCCACAATCACCGGTATAGCCAACTCGTTGACGTATCTTTTTCAATTGTTCTACAGCTTCAGGCATATTCCCTGCACCGCAAGCAGCTTCAGCAAGGTTAAGTAATACTTCTGCAAATCGTATTTCCATATAGGGAGCAGCACTGCGTTTAAAGCCATTACCGGTATTTTCAAATGTATAAGAAGAACTATTTACGTCTGCATCATCAGAGCGTTTGCGAACATAAAACCCTTTTCCATTTCTTAGTAGTCCATCTGCAGCGTATGCATTACCTTCAACATTATTCAAGTCTTCTTCATTCTCGTACCACATATAATTCCACAAAATATAAGCACTGCCTATATACGGATTGTGATTACTTTCATTTGTAGGGTCTCCATTAAATGCCCAACGTACACCAGGAAATGCAAATGTTCGGTAGAAGCGTGGATCACGATCCATAAATGGTAATTCTGAATTATATAAATATGATGATGGCTCTAGATTAGTGTATGTTATTGTGTTTGCAGGGCGTTTGCCATCTTTCATTGGGAAAAGGTCAACCAACATCGCAGATGGAGTTATTCCGCCACCACCCATTGCGTTTGATGGACGTACACTGTGTTCCCAGTTATTGTTTCTACTATAGTCAGGTGTTCCTCCTGATGCGATATTATTGTATATAGAAACAAATACCGCTTCAGGATTTACGTTTGTAGTAACAAACATATTAGCCCATGTTGATGCATTTATACCAGGGTTTCCCTCACCGTATAATCCATAGCCGCATTGTGTCATGACAGGAACAGAGTTTTTGATGTATTCATATGCAGCTTTCCAGCGACTTAAGTCATTTGTACGATTGAACAGCGGACTTGCCCATAACAGCATGATACGTCCTTTCAATGCCATTGCTGTGCCAGTTGTAACCCTTCCATAGTTTGTCGCAGGGTCAGTCCATCCTCCATTTGTAGTATAAGGCTTAAGTAGATCTGCAGCTTTATCCAAATCATTACAAATAAATTCATAAGTTTCTTTTGAAGTTGAACGTGGTGTGAAAGAACTAGGATCAACAAGTTGAACTTCTGAAATTAAAGGTACACCACCATACCATTTAAAAAGAAGATAATAGCACCATGCGCGGAAAAAATACACTTGACCAAGTAATTGTTCTTTTTCATTTTGCTCTAAAGAACCATTTGATATTCCTTCTATCACATCATTGATATTGCGTATGCGTCCCCAAACTGATGCTTGGATATTTGATGCTTGACCTTGGAAATAGTCGGGTACATTTACGTTTTCAGTCAATAGTGGAGTTTGTGGGTTTACGAATGCTCCAAAGCCACTATATTCTTCTGTTGATTTGCTTTCGTCATCGCCTAATCCGTTTGCCGGCTGTTTCCAAATCGTACGTGAGTTGGCCGTAGGCAAAGACCAGTAATATACATCGTTTACGCGTCCTGATGCTCCTTCGAAATCGTCATAGATTTCAGGACCAGCTTGCTCGTAATTCTTTTTATCCTCAAGAAACTGGTCACTGCAGGATGTAATCGTCATGGCAGCAAAAGCTGTTATGCATATTGATTTTATTTTTTTGTAATTCATCTTATTTATTTTTAGAATGAAACATTAACACCAATTGTCCATTTTCTCAATGTGGGATAATTCCCGTATTTACACATTGGATCTATGTAATTATCTGGATATGGATTGTAGAAACTTAATAGATTCTGACCTGTAATATTGAAACGTACAGATTCTAATCCTAATACTTTTATAATATTTTTAGGTAAAGAATAGGCCAATGTCAGACGGCTAAGTCTTATATTGGTGCCACTTACTCGCCAAAAAGAGCTACTTACAGAGTTTATGCTAGAATAATTTAGGTTAGGAAGATTTCCATTCTTGTTTGCTTTCATAAGAAGGTTACCGCTTGCATCGTATATATCTTCATATACATACATATTGTCTGGATCCCAGAATGATGGCATGTTTGTGAATTCTATTCCATCACCGGGCTTTAATGCAGCAGCGTCAACGAAACTGTATCCACCCCATGAAGCTCCAATTTGTGCCGTAAGAGAGAATCCTTTCCATTCTGCACTCATATTGGCTGTCAAACCATATGGATTACTTCGACTTGATAACAAGACTTTGTCTTCCTCTTCTGATACTATACCATTAGGTCCTTCGTATTCTCCTGTTTCTGTATTATATGCTCCACGTATGTCTTTATAAATAAGTGTTCCAGGACGAACTTGATCACGAGTTTTCCCCATGTACATTGTAATATTGTATTTATCAAAATACTCATATATTTCTTGGAAACTCCTGAACATTCCAATACATTGCATACCCCAGGTTCCCATGTCTGTACGGTCACCTTTATGAATTTGGCGATAGACCTCGGTAGTTCTGTTCCAGTCCATCAAGAGAACTTTATTATCACTGTATCCAGTATTGATGCCAATTTTATATTTAAAATCTTTTCCGATTTTATCACGCCAAGTAAGTGAAAGTTCAACTCCATAGTTATCCATTTTACCAAAATTTATAGGTGCTGATATCACACCGACAGTACCAGGGATCGATGCTGAATATGTCAATAGCATCTCACGATTCCACTCGTAATAAGCATCAAGGTTAATTGATAATCTACTTTTAAGCATATTTAAATCTATACCAAAGTTGCTTTTGTATGATTTATCCCAATGAGCATCCGGATTTATTGCTTGGTTATTTTTATTCAAAGTGATATGACTTCCAGCGTTATTATCCGTTCCTTCTCCGAATGGAGCTCCTTTATCTTTATCTGTAGCGTAGGTTTGGGTCCACATCCATGGGGTTGTGTTGTCTCGTCCTGTCAGGCCTAAAGAACCACGAATTTTAAAGAAATCTATTTTTGGCAAGGCTTTTTTGAACCATGTTTCCTCAGACATTACCCAACCTGCTGATAAGGAAGGAAAATAACCCCAATAGTTTTCGGGAGCAAATTTTGTTGATGCGTCAGAACGGAAGAGAAACTCAATCAAATATTTGTTAGCGTATGAATAGTTTATTCTTCCAATATATGACAATGTCCCTGATTCTGCACGTGTAAATGTTGTTGACATTTCAGATCCTGTTCCAACAGAGTTTGATTGTCCGGTTGTAAAACTATATGGATTTGTTACATATCCGTATAGATATTCGCTTTCTGATTCTCCTTTTTCTATTGAAAATAATCCTGATACATGATGCTGTCCAAAGTCGCGTCCATAACTAACAGTAAAGTTCATCTGGTAGTTGTCGCTACGAAGCATACTACGGCTAAGATATCCTGTACCGGAACCGCCGTTCAAAACAACAGCCCCCCCATTTGCCAAAACAAAATTTGAACTGGTCATTAACGATTCATAATCTTCATATCCAGTTGGTGTGTATAAATGCTCTCCACTACCAGCGCGTTGTGTCATTTGGTAGATGTTATAGGATGAACCATATTCATTACCCTTGTTGTTACTGATATTCTTAGAATAAGAGAAGCGCATTTTTAATCCTTTTAATGGCTTATACCATCCAAAGTCATAGTCGAAAGCTGCATTTATTGTCATGTTGTTACTGGAATTCCTCGAATAATCACCTGAATTTTGAAGAACGTCAAATGAATAGTTCTGATTTGCATTTACTTGCGTATTGCTTGGTCCATACACTGCTATGGGAAGACCATTTACATATTCAGGAATATAATATGGACGTGTTAGCAACAAGTTGTAGTCCTTTTGCTCATTTGTGCCACCGACTTTTACGTTTGGTTTGTTTTTTTGTCCGTAATCTCCACTTACCTGAAACGATGCTTTGAGCCATTTACTTATATGCAAATCAACTCCAGCACGATAGTTCCAGCGGTCATAATCCATTTTCCCTAGGTTGCCATCTTGATTGAAATAACCAATGCTGGCATAGTAATTGGCTTTTTCTGTTGCTCCACTTACATTCACGCTGTGTTTCTGTGTGAAACCGATTTCCCAATATTTATCAAGCAAATTATAATTTAAGCTTTTCATTGCTTCCAATTCATCTGCCTGAAATAAATCAGTTCTTATATTTAATGTCGTATTCAATGGATCTGCAGCTGCAATTACATTATATAGCCTGCCATAGTCATATGCACTCAGCATTTTGGGATGCGAGACAGCATCCGTTACACCAAATTGTCCTGAATATGAAATTTTTGGTGCTCCGAGTTTTCCTTTTTTCGTAGTTACAAGAATTACACCATTTGCAGCGCGAGCACCATAAACAGCAGCAGCAGCATCTTTTAATACTGTAATGCTTTCTATTGTTGAAGGGTCTAGGTTGTTGAATGCGTCAGATCCGGGATTCGTTTCTGTAGAACCGACTTTAAGTGAATTTGGATATATAAAGCCGTCAATTACATAAAGAGGTTCCTGTGAACTACCACCAACATCATCTAAAGAACTGGCATCACGTATGCTCAAGCGGGAAGGCTCGCCAGGCCTGTCTATATTCGGTGATGAAACGCTAAGTCCGTTAACGAGTCCAGACAAAGAACTGGCAAGATCACCTGATGCTAAGTCTTGTATTTCGTCTACTGGGACGGTAGATATTGCACCTGTTAAATGTGCTTTCTTTTGCACACCGTAACCAACGACAACAACCTCTTCAAGGTTCTGTGCGTCTTCTTTCATTTGAACTCTTCCGCCGGGAGCAACAGTCTGTGAGATATATCCGATGTAAGATATTATAACTTTGCTTCCTTTTGGGGCAGAGATCGTATAGTTGCCATCGAGATCGGTTATCACACCAGTACCTTCTTTACCTACCAAACGTATTGATGCACCAATAATAGGCTCTCCGTTTTCATCTACCACGGTTCCCTTTATCGTTTGGTTCTGTGCTAACAACGGTATGGCTGCAAAAGCCATGAAACTGATGCATAGAGCTGTTATAAGTTTTCTTTTCATATCTATGTTTTCTTTTGTTATCGATTATTATTCTGTTTCAGGAAGCCAGCGTGGATCGCCTGTTCTTTTTGACAATTGTTCGCTTCCGTTTACGGTGAAGTCACCGTTTGCGGGATTCGAGAATTGAGGATCGCTTTTTATTGCAGTGCCACTCTTATCATAATTTTCTTCATTGTCATAAGTTCCAGTACTTGCATCCTGCAGATATGTATTATTTAAAAATGTATATTGGGGGCTTGCGCTGAAGTTTCCACCAATAAAGCGACGGGCAATTTCTTTTGCACAGTCAACAAAAATACAATTAGTCATTACGAATGTAGATGTTTTTTGTCCTGCAAAACCACTATAATTTCCCCACTGTCCATCTCCTGCTATGTTATAGAATGTGCTGTTCGTAAAGTTTATATAGTTCATTGCATAACCTGCACGTGTACTGCGTCCTGAATTGTTGTATTGTATAAAATACTTTGAATCAGCAGTTGTACTTGCTTGCCAGAAAGTAGAGTTCCTTACGGTAAGTGTGTTGATAAAACCACTTTTAAAATATATTATTGCGTTGCTGTTTACTCCGCTTTCGCTTGTGGATGTGAGTTTTACTACAGAATTATCAATGATACATGTTTCAAGGCAATATTTTACATTGTTATCGTTTATGAATTGTGCGTTTACACCATCAAAATTGCAATTTGTAATGTATAGAGCTCCAGTTATGTTGTAGTAATCACCTTGTCCGGTGGCACCAATTATACTTTCATCAGGCTTTTGACTTAAGCCAATAGCCTCGCTAGACGATGCACTACAGTAAAAATTAAGATTCTTGAGTGTTAAGGGTGCAGAAGTGCGAATCGTTCCATTTTGACCGTAAGTAATGGTTGCCTTATTTATTTTGTTTGTACAACGGATTTGTATTTTGTTTGCACCAAAGTCAAGTATATTTGAAACAGTATATTGGCCACCTTCAATTAAGTCTATTGCCAACTCTTCAGATGTGTCTGGAAGAGGATTGTTTTGAAAATACTCGTAAAGATCTGTACCTGATGGTATGGACGCATATGCTTCCAAGAATGAAGTGAAAGTTACTTCAGTAGAAGTTTTAGCCTCTTTGTTATTTTGCCTATCATTGCCGGCAGTTCTGATTATGAACTTGAAGTTTGTGTCTTCGGTACGTGTAACAACTAAAGAACAACCGTCTATTAGTTTGTTTTCAATGCCATCTACGGCAACAGGTTCATCTGGAATGCTTACATCATATACGGTGCAATAATATCCTCCTGCACCATATATTACAGGCCATTTGATGATAGTTTGTGAACCGTCTGCTGATGCAGTAATGGATATGTCTTCTATAGACGGAGATTCAAGCTGCGTGTTGTAGACGCCGCTGTCGAAGTTCTCCTCATCGAAGCCATCCTGTGCGCATGAAGCAAAGAGCAATACGCCTGCCGCAAGCGACATAAGCGAGTATGCCTTTCTTCGTAGTGAAAAATAATTTTTCTTCATAAAATGACTTTTGTTAAATGTTATACAATTATTGAATTAAATGTTTTTTCAAGTATGATTTTGCCCTGTTGCCTAAAGGGCACATTTTCTCCTTTATAAATGTTTGACGTAGACATTAGAAAAATGTAATCAAAATATAATAAAAAATAAAAACAAAGCTTCTGATTAAACCTATGGCTATATTATTTTTC
This sequence comes from uncultured bacterium, assembly GCA_905214625.1. GTDB lineage: Bacteria > Bacteroidota > Bacteroidia > Bacteroidales > Bacteroidaceae > Prevotella. The sequence continues at coordinate 66,534 of CAJMMQ010000013.1, read as the reverse complement.
TATTTTAAATTATCGATCCGTCGTGTTTAACCCAAATAGCATTAGGATTCTGGGCTTAATCTTGTTGTAGAAATTCTATTTTATAATGGCTGGTATATTTTCAGTCAGGACAAAACTGATTATTGTTTTTCTGGTATTTACTGTTTATTTGTGTATATAATGTTTTCCGGTCGGTTTAGTTATATTGCGTAGTGTGTTATTATTATGCTTAATCCCCAAAAGCCGTTAGGCCAACCTTATCGCTTGCATTGTCGTTGTCATGCTTTGTCCTGTCGGCAAACACTTGCAAACGTTCAGTGTTCAGGTGTTCTGCTTAATTGCCTGTATGAAATAAAAATAGGTTATGTATTAAAGCCTGACAAAAGATTTGTGTTAAACGGTTAACTGAAGTATATTTAAAATCCCCCTACAAATCCGATGTTTGGAGGGGGATTATCGTGTTATGTATAAAAGATGTTTATTTCTTTACGTACGTTTGTACGTTATAAGATTTCTTGCTGATTATTATTTTCTGATGAACTTCTTGCCGTTCTGTATCAGTATGCCTTTTGCGTCTTTGCTTACGCGCTGGCCGGCGAGGTTGTAAACAGGAGCGTTGGCATTGTCAACAGTTGTTGTGATTTCGCTGATGCCTGTTGAGCCGCTTGTAAACTCGAAACCGCCGAAACCTATCTGTGTGTTCTTGTTGAAAACATAATATGTCTCGTTTGCTGCAGCTGTGAATGTAAGATATACCCAGCAAGCCTGGTTGCCTCCGCCAATTACGTAAGCGTCAGTGCCTTCAGTTCCCTTTGTTGCGATTGATTCCTGATACATTGGGTAGCCTTTCAGCGGGCTTTCTTCTTCTACATCCCAGTTTGTTCCGTTTACATATCCAGATATTACAACGTCTGTTCCAAGTGCCAAAGCCTTGGCATCGCTTTTCTTTACAACATATACATCTCTGTTGCCCTTGTTAATCCAGACTGCAACTTTTAACTGGCCTTCGGCTTTCGGAGTAAGTGTTACATATGTACCGTTTGTAGGAAGTCCGGCTGTTCCGTCCGGGTTATAATATGCATCATTCCAATATGCTCTGTAAACACCAGTAGGTACATCGTCTGTAACGATTTCTTCCCATGTAACCTTATCTATATTAACAGGGTTTCCTTTACCCTGAACATAGTAGAATTCTGCAACAGAACCGTCAGAGCTGAGGGCTTTTTTCTGTATTCCACCCCAAGAGTTGTCTACTTTTGCCTCAAGCGGAGTTGTCTCACCGTCAACATATCCTGCGATAGGGCCTGATGTATGAGTTCCCTCAACGTTTTCAGTAGAGAATGTTACGACAGACATTGCATTTGGGTCTGAATTTGCAACGTATTCAGCTTTGAGCGTTCCGTCGCTGTTGTTCACATACCATGATTCTGTCTGTGCGTTTGCGCTGATTGCAGCAACTGCTACTGCAGCTAAAGTAAAAATTTTCTTCATAAGCTATTTTTATTAAGTTAATATATTTTCTGATGTTTTTTATTTAAACGTTTCTTAATCTGTTTTGTAATCAAAAGTGAAAATGATGTTAACTAATTTTAACTCGAATGTAATTATACTAAATCGCATTACTATTCAGCTTGGATTTTTGCTTTATATAGAGCGGATTTTCGTCTGATTTTAATTCATAATTCATAATTCATAATTGGTTAACGCTAAACCACATTTGATAATTCATAATTGGCTACGCCGAACAACGTTTCTTCACTCTTCCCTTAATCAGCATTTGGATTTCGTTTTTAATTTTTCATTGCTCTCTGCACCTGCTTTTCACTTCCGGAGGCGTTTTTAGCTTTTAACTTTTAATTTTTAATTGATCTTAGCACCTTGTGCCAATAGGAAATAAAAAGACGGATGAAAGCATGAATACACAAAATTGATAAAACTATATGCGGTCTGATGCCCGATTTGGGGTTATGGGTTTGGGGCTTAGCCTATGTCCCGTTCTTTTTGTTTCTGTTCCACCGCATTGCGTGCTGAACTGATATATATAATGAGGTGTTACGCTGACCGTGCAAATATGTATATGCCGCGCTGCGCCTTAATCTGGGTGTTGCAAAGACGTCGCGGGCCGCAGAATGTAAACAGCGTATTTGCGGCTGTTTGACCACGCGTTTCGGCCTGTGCGGTGTTCTTTATCCCTGCCTTTTTTCGGCCCTGTATTCCTTTGGTGTCATGTCGTATTTCTTGCGGAAGCACTTACCGAAGTAGCCGGCGTCGCGGAAGCCTACCGAGTAGGCTATCTCTGTTATGCTGTCGTCGGTTGTCTCTATGAGGCGCGCAGCCTTGTTGAGCCTTATTTCCTTTACGAGGTCTACGGGGGCAAAGCCTGTGAGGCTCTTCAGCTTCTTGAAGAAAGCCGAGCGGCTAAGTCCTATTGTGCCGGCTATGGTGTCGATGTTGAAGTCGTTGGCGTTGAGGTTTTCCTCAATAATCTCATGAATCTTGTGCACAAACTCGATGTCTTTCTTCACCAGATGCTGCTCATATTCGTCGTTTCCTCCTTCCGTCGTGCTCTCCACGGTGGTCTGCACCACCATTTTACGCTGGAATATGCGCTGCTCCTCAAGCAGCTGGTTTATCCTTGCCATGAGATGACTGCTGCTGAAAGGCTTTGTTATAAAGGCGTTGGCACCGCTCTTTATAGATGTCAGCTTGTCTTCCTCGGTGTTCTTTGCCGTAAGCACTATCACGGGTATGTGGCTTATGTTAAAGTCTTGTCTAACGGCTCTCAGCAGCTCCATGCCGTCCATGCCCGGCATCATCAGGTCTGTTATAATTATGTCGGGGTGGTGCTGATAAATTTTTTTCAGCCCTTCCTCGCCGTCGTGTGCCGTAAACACGTTGTATTTGTTGCTGCGCAGCTGTAGCTGGAGCATGCGGCACATGTCTATGTTGTCCTCTATGAGCATTATCGTCGGCAGGTCGCCCTGTGGCTCCTCCGGTTTCTGTTCCTGTACGCTCTGTTCCGTTTCGCCTTCGTCAGAGGAGTTGCTGCCTGCTGTATTGTCGTCGAAGTATATCTCTATGTCTTTCTCGTCGAAGTGCTCGCGTCCGGTAGGCAGCTCAACCGAGAACACCACGCCTTTGCCGCCGTCGATGTTTTCGGCCCATATGCGGCCGTGATGCATGTTAACGTATTCCCTCGACAGTGACAGCCCTATGCCTGTTCCGGCATACACGCCGTCGTCTGATGTCTTGTTGCTGGCCTGCGAGAATCGCTCAAATATCACCTCAAGCTGCGATTTAGGTATGCCGGCTCCGTCGTCTTCCACTCTTATCGTGCACATGTGCCTGTCGTAGTCGTGTTCCAGCGCAATGCATATCTTGCCGCCCTCGTTGGTGTATTTAAATGCGTTGCTCAGCAGATTGTTCAGCACGATGGCTATTTTCTCGGCGTCGCACCATATCATCACATGCTCTTCGGCCTTCTCGAACACGAAGGCTATGTCGCGCTCTTCGGCATGCATCCTGAACTCCTGCATCAGCTGCTCTATCATGCTGTTGAGGTCGACATACGACACGTGCATCTTCATTTTGCCGTTCTGAATCTTGCGGAAGTCAAGAATCTGGTTTACCAGCTGCAGCATCTTGCGCGCGTTGCGGTCGATCAGGCTTATATATTCCTTGCCCGTGGGGCTAAGCTTCTCGGTGTTCTTCAGCTCGTCTATCGGGCCTTTTATCAGCGACAGCGGCGTGCGCAGCTCGTGGCTCACGTTGGTGAAGAAGCGAATCTTCAGTTCGGCCAGGCGGTCGTTGATATACACCTCGTTGCGCATCTTTATCATGTACATCACCAGGCGCAGCGCTCCGTAGAGGGCCAGCAGCGCCAGTATTGTGTATATTGTGTAGGCCCACCATGTTGCCCACCACGGCGGACTGATTATTATCTCTATCACGCGTTCGGGCGAGTTGTTGTCGTTAACCTTCACCCTGAACTTGTAGTGTCCCGGTGGCACGTTGGCATACGATGCAATGCGGTTTGTGCCGTTGTTGTGCCATTGATCTTCGTATCCGTCAAGGATGTAGGTGTATGGTATGAGGGTGTTGTCGGCATAATACGGTGCTGAAAACTCTATGGTGAATGTCGACTGGTCGTAGTCGAGTACAATCTTGTCGGCATATTTCAGCGAACCTTCGAATATTGGCGGGTTGAAGTCCCACAGCTCGCGGTTAACCACCTTAAAGTCGGTTATGAAGGTGTTGTATTTTATGTCGTTGTCGTTTCTCACCGCCTCCGGGTCGAACGACAGCAGGCCCTGACGGCTGCCTATAAGTATTGTGCCGTTGTGCAGGCATATCGACGTGTTGTCTTCTATGTTCACGTCAGGAAATCCTGCAAACCTGTCGTAGCTCTTCAGGAACGACGAGCCTTGCTTCATGCTTGCCAGTCCGTTTTCGGTGCACACCCACAGGCAGTGGCTCTTATCCTCAACGATAGACGAAATTACGTCGCCGCCCTGTTTCTCGTTTATCATGTATGTCTTCAGCACCGGCTTCCGTTTCTTTTCGTCATAATATTCTATCTTGTTGAGGCCGCTGCCGAATATGCCCATCCAGATATATCCCTTGTGGTCTTTATACATCGTGAAGATATCGTTGTCGGTTACTCCCGACTTATGGCTTTCGCGGTAGGTTTCAAACTTTATGTCCGACGGCTTTTTGAATTTTCCGTCGAACGACATCAGTCCGTCCGTTGTGCCTACCCACATCCGTCCGTTGCGGTCTTCTGTAATAGAGCGCACGTCGGTGTATAGCTCGTAGCGCGGATATTGGCTAAAGCCGTTGCGCTTGTTTCTGAACACAACCTTTCCGCCCCTTTCCTCTATGAGGTTAAGTCCGCCGTAGAACGTGCATACCCAGATGCGTCCGCGGCTGTCCTGATATGTGTAGTACACCCGGTTGCTGCTCAGCGAGTTGCGGTCGCCGCACCTGTTGGTGTAGCGTGTTATGCGCAGTCCCTGCGGCGCCATGGCGTCGGGCGTGGCCTTTATCAGTCCGGCACCTTTGGTGGAGAACCAGTAGTTGCCGTTCTTGTCTTCCATTATGTGGTAAACGGGGCCTATCTCGTTGTTGCTGAATTTGCGCTTAATGTTCTTTGTCTTCAGGTCCATGCAGAACAGCTCGCCCTTACGCGTGCCTATCCACAGGTCGCCGTTGCGCGCCTGATAGACGGCACGTATGCCGTTGTTGTCGTTTCCGCTCATCAGCATGTTTGGAAACATAAACTTAAAGTTGTATCGGGGAAAACACACCTTATACACTCCGCTGCTCGTTGACGACAGCCATAAGATGCCGTTGGGGTCGATGTCTATGTCAAAGAAGTGGGGCTCGGCAACATAGTTGCTGAACTCTTTCTGGCGGTTTATGTTCTGTATCATCCTGGTCTGGTGGTTGTATCGCCACACCTCGCCGTTGCGCATCAGTATGAACAGGCCGTTTATGCCGGTGTCTCTGAATTTCATTTCGGCAAACAGGCTGTCAGACGGCATGGTGAACGTCTGCGACGCTGCCGTCTTGGGGTCGTGGCATATAAGGAGTCCTCTGTCTGAACACAGCCACAGCTTGTTGTATTTGTCGGTGAAGGACTGTGTTATGCCTGACGCCTGTGATGTTATCAGCTTCGGCGATGTGTTCCGAGCAAATGAGAAGAGGCCTGATTGTGTGGTGAAGAACACCTTGCCGTCCATTATGTTTATGCTCGACACGGGCGACCGCATACCGTTAAACCTGTAGTAGTCGGTTTTTCCGTTGTCGGTGTTTATTATGTACATGCCGCCGTTGGCCGTTCCTGCGCATATATATTGCTTTTTCTTCTTGAAGCACGTAAAGTTTCTGTCGCTGTTAATCCGGCTCAGCAGCGCGCCGCCGTTTTTCTTTGTAACGATGTTTAAAACCAGACTTCGGCTTATCCAGTAAACATAGTCTTTGTTCTCGCCCAGTATGTTGGTCTTCAGCTTCATGGTGCTTGGGTCTATGTGGCGGCTTGAGTCGAATATCTTTCTTACATCTATCTTCTTGTCGCCGTTAACGTATGCCTCAAACACGTCTTTGTTGCGTGTAAGCACCAGCATGTGGCCGTTGTCCATGGCCTGTATCTTTATCACCTGCACGTTGCGGGCCTGTTTTTTAAGCTCGTTGTATATGTCGTGGTATGTTTCGTCGTATTTGTTGAACATATACAGATGGTTGTCCGTGTTGCGTATCCACAGATAGCCGTCCTTGTCGCTTATTATGTTGCGCACTTTGCGCGGAGGCATGTCCGACCTGTGGTTGGTGCGCGTTATGAAGGGTGTGAATGTAGTGCCGTCGAACGAGCACAGGCCGTGCCATGTGCCGAACCACACAAATCCGTCGCTGTCTTTCTGTGCGCAATATACGGTGTTGCTCGGCAGCCCGTTCTCCTTCGTGTAGTGTTCAACTATCATGCCGGGCTGTGCCGCTGCTGCTGACGTATATAATATAAGAATAAGTATCAGGCGCAAAAAGTTTTTCATAATTCAGTAAAATACAATAGACTCAGAATGTTTGTTTGCTGCGCCGTGAGGAGCCGGAGGCCTTTAGGCGTAAATAGTAAGACCCGTAACCGTGCCTGCACGTTGGCGGAGCGTCTCTTTGCTCCGGCGCGTTCATGTGCAAAGATACGTTTTATTTTTATAATTCCGAATAAAATGGTAAAAGTTTTTTCCTTTACCTGTCAGTCGGGTGTAGTATTGTTACCGTTTGTTGTCAACGGGTATGTGAACGTTGAACGTGTTGCCGTCTTCTGTATAGTCGCTCATGGCGTCGGCCGCCAGAAACAGCATCACGGGCCTGCCGTCCTCAATCAGCAGCTGCGGCCGCTCAAGATGCACCAGCTTAGTTGTCTCTCCGTCGCTCCATGTTATTTCCGGAACAGAGACGAGCGGTTTTTTTGCCGGGCTCCAGTTCTCGCCGTCGGCCGAGCAGAACAGGGCCAGCGAGCGGCCTTTCTGCGTGAAGCTTCCGTGCATGTCTTTCACTATGGCATAATACATGCCGTCCTGCTGCCAGATGTATGGGTCTTCTGCCGGGAAGCTTGAGCCTTCTGCCGTGAATATCGGTTTGGGATTTTTTATAAACGGGCCGGTGGGCGAGTCGGATATGGCGCACAGATGCACCACCGGGCCGCCCCATGTGCCTTTCTTCTTTTTGCCCACAGCCTTGTATACCATCAGATACTTGCCGTCTGCCATTTGTGTTACCGACGGATCGGCCGTCATCAGCGCGTCGTATGCCGTTGTGTCTGCCGATACGTCTATCAGTGGCTTGTCATAGCGCTTCCACGGGCCATAGGGGCTGTCGGCCACGGCCACGCCTATGCGCTGGTTGTTGCGGTGTGTCGGGTTGAGGCTTTTCTTCATGTTGCGGCCGTCGCCGGTGTTGCCCGTGTAATACAGATAGTATTTGCCGTTAAAGCGGTGTATCGTAGGGTTGTGTGTGTTAAGTCCGTCCCAGTATTGCGCTCCGCGTGCCGGCAGCGTCAGGTCGCTGAACGTGTAAGGGCCTTCAGGCCGGTCGGCCACGGCATGGGCTATCTCAGAGTGTGTTACCCAGGCCAGAAAGCCGTATTCTTTTTTCCAGCGCGAATAGAAAAGATGATATTTTCCGTCGTCGCCTTTCACCGGCGACGCTCCCCATGTGTAGTAGCTGTCCGACTTCAGCACCGATTTTCTGTCAGCCTTGCCTAAACGCAGCTCATAGCCGGCTCCTTGTACGACGTTGTTGTTGCCTGTCTGCGGCAGGGCGGTGCCGGCGGCACATGTCAGTGCCAATAATAAAAAAAATCTTTTTACCGTCATAAATTTAATTGTCAAAAGGTTATAATATAAAATGTTTCCGTTATAAATCCTGCTTTTGTGGCAGTATGCCGGCCATGCTTTTACGCTTAAATGCATGTTGTTTTGCAAAGATACATTTTTTATTTTAATAAGCACTTAATTGGCTTAGACTGTTTTTACTGTTCTTTGGGACTTGTATTGTAGAGGGCTGTTGCTGTATTTTAGTACGGATTATATTGTCTGTTTACGCCTTTACATTGTAATTGTTGAGTAAATGGGTGTTTTTAAGGGCGTTTTATCGATAAATTTGTATCTTTGCATTTGCTATTTAACAGTCATTGATTTTTTTATGGTGGACATGAATACGGAACGTGGTCGTATAGACGAACTTGATTATCTGAAATGTGTTTTCATAGTGCTGATGATTGTCTTTCATCTTGCATATTTTGGTGACATGTATCCTGTTGCTAAAAAATTTGTCTATACGTTCCACATGCCTGCTTTCCTGCTCTTGTCTGGTTATCTTGCCAATACGTCCAAGCCGTTAAGGCGTTTTGGCAGTTATCTTTTGTGGCTTGTGGTGCCATATGCTGTCATGGAGGCTGGATATACTGTAATGGCATCGCTGCTGCCTATACGGGAACACATAGACAATCTTACTTTGGCTGTGTTTGTCGACAAGCTGGTGCTGCATCCTATAGGTCCTTATTGGTTTATACATACTCTTATTTTGCTTGAGACGCTTTGTTATGCAATAATGCGGTTTGCCAGACCTTCGGCAGAGGCGATATTGATTTTTGCCTTTGCATGCTGGTTGCTGTCGACAGACGGTGTGGGGCTTATATCATTTTCAAACGCAATATATTTTATTGCCGGAGCAGCAGTCAGGCGTTCCGGGTTGAACATTCTCTCGGTCTTTGCTTCAAGGACTCCACTCACGGCTTTGCCGCTTGTGTTGCTTTGTTTTGACAGCTCTAATTTTGACAGGGCAAGTTTTGCCGGTATGGCCATAACCTGGCTTGTAATAAGTTTTTTACTTTTTGTGTGCCGATACATCAAGCCGGGAAGGATAGTTCTTTATATTGGTCGTCATACTCTTGTTATATTGCTTTTTTCGCCAATATTTACTTTTTTTGCCAAAGCTTTAATCCCTGTTTTTGCGTTCGACCCTACAGCTTTTCTCTTTATGTTTGTTTCTGTGGTGTTTGTGCTCTGCGGATGTTTCGCCCTTGCACGTCTGCTCGATATTGTAGGAGTTTCGCGGTGGCTGTTGGGTAAGGACAACACTGTTTGACGCAATATGCTAAGTTTTTTGTGGCAGTGAAACGTAAAAAAAGGAATAAATAAACAGAAAACTTTTTGATTTTGACGTTCTCAGAATGGCTGTCTTCTGAGCAAATGTGGCTTTTGGACTGAAAAAACGCTAATTTTTGCGTTTTTTGTTAAGTTGTTGATATCGTGTCAGTTATGTAAGTCTGTCTGCAAAAGCATGAATGTTAAAAAACATTACTCGGCCACTTTTGGGTGAAAAACGATAGGTTTACGGTCGTAAAAGTGCCCGCTTCGGAGGCGAAACAGCCCCGTTTTGGGCATGAAAAATGTGGATTTTTTGGTGTTAGACGACTTGTTTTGTGAATAAAAGCTAATTTTTGAGTGCGCAGATGTGCTGTTGTTTAACATTAATTTTATGTTCGTTTTCTATTTTACAGAAAACTCTGTGCAAGAAAATGTAAAGACTTTTCTTTCGCGTGTCAATGTTTTTCTGGCTTTATGTGCCGGCCTTTATGCCGGTGCTTGACCCGGATAGTCCTCTGCTGCGTTGAGGCTTGTTCTGTCAGTGTATTCATTATTTCAGTTATATTTTTGTTTTCTATTGTTGTCCTGCCGTTTCTTCTTTTCTTGGCATAGCACGCCATGTCCGAAAAAATGGCTGACGGCATCCACTAAGCGTAAAGCAAGGATAAGGCAGAATACCGACTGCCGGCTTTTGTTTAAGAAAGAGGCCCGCCGCACGCATGCCGTTGCCGCATTACAGCTGCGGTTTATGGCGCGTGAGGCGGGCCGTTGCCTCGTTATGGCCGCTTGTTGTGGCCGTCAGTGTCAGTTAAATATCTTCACGCCGACAAACAGCGTGCGCGGCTGAGTGGGGCCGTAGAAATATTTTGAGTCGCGGTCGGCACCCTTGTCAAGGTCTGTCTGAAAGGCGTTGAATATGTTGTTCACTCCGCCGTTGAGCTGCAGTTTCAGGTGGTCGTTCAGCACGAAGGTGTAGTTGAGCTTCAGGTTCAGGTCCATGAAGTCGGGCGTCTTCTCCATCCTGTCTTTTTCTATGTATCCCGCGAAGTGGGGCACAAGCATGCTTCCCGTGTAGACACCCGACACGGAGAAGTCGAAGTTGCGGAGCGGAGCCGACGTGAAGGTGAAGTAACCGTAGCAGTCGGGCGTGCGCGTCATGCGCTTTGTGGGCGCCACGTCGGGGTCGCTGCTCCATGCCAGCGCCTCGGTGTAGCGGCTCTGCTGCACGGTGAAGCCCAGCTGCAGCTGCGCCTCCTTGCCGTGGGCTATCTTGTAGTCTATGTTGGCTCCGTACACGCGTGCCCCATGGCCGTTGCGTCGCTCCTGTATCTTTGCGCCGGTAGTCTGGTCGTAGCCCGTCTCTTCGAGATAGAACACGTCGTTGAGCATGGTGTAGAAGCCCTCTATGAGCAGGTTAGAGCTGAAGTGCCCCAAATTGAAAGCCCAGTCAACCGAGCCGCTGAAGCTGTTTGAGCGTTCGGGCTTCAGTCCGTCGGCCAGCTTTATCATCATGGCCTCGCCGCCAACGGCAGCCACGTGCAGGTCTTCGTCGTAGGCCTGCGGCGCCCTGAATCCGGTAGACCATGTGAGCCGTCCCTGCAGTCTGTCGGTGGGTTTCCACAGCAGGTTGACGCGCGGACTGAATATCACGTTGTCAACAAGGTTGTGCTTGTCGAGCCTGAATCCGGCAAGCAGCGTCAGATATCTCATCTTCCATTCGTTTTGCAGGTACGCGCCGGCAATCCTCACATACTGTTTCAGGTCGCGGCCGTAGCCCGTCATCACGTCGTGAAGCCCGTTAAACTGGTATTCAAAGCCACCCGTCAGCGTGGCAGGCGAGAACAGCATGCGGTCGAAGTTGCCCGAGTACATGGCTCCGCCCACGGCCGTAAGGTCGTCGGTTGTGCCGTAGGCGTTGGCGTCCATGCCCGCGCCGTAGTAGCTGTTGCGGTCGGTGTGCTGCACCGAGCCGTACACGGACAGCTTGTGCTTGTATTCGTTCAGGAAAATGTCGTAGGTCAGTCCGCCGCTGTTTATCACGTGGCGCGTCTGCTCGGTTATGTCGGTTTCGTGCGGCTGCAGGTCAAACTTGTTGCCTCCGCGGCGGAATTCGTTGGTGGTGTGGTATTCAACGCTGAGGCGGCTGAACTGCGTTGGGCGGTAATATCCCCTCAGTCCGAAGGTGTTCATGTTGAGCTTGCCCAGCTCGGAGAAGCCGTCGCCGTCGGCATCATACGGATTGCGGTTCCTGTAAGCCTGGTAGAAGGCCACGCCGTAGGTGCGGTCTTTCGACACGAGCGAGGCATTTGCGCCGAAATACTGCTCCCATGTCTTTCCGCCGAGGTTTGACATAGTTGAGTTTACCTGGAACGAGTTGTTTATCGGGTCCTTGGTTATTATGTTGATGGTGCCGCCCACGGCGTTGGCACCAAACAGCGCCGACCCTCCGCCGCGCACCACTTCTACGCGCTCAATCATGCTTACGGGTATCTGTTCCAGACCGTACACGCCTGACAGCGCGCTCATCACGGGGCGGCTGTTTATGAGCAGCTGCGAGTAAGGACCCTCAAGACCGTTTATCCTTACCTGCGGAAAGCCGCAGTTCTGGCAGTTGTTTTCCACGCGCAGTCCCGACTGGTAGCTGAGCGACTTGGCAAGGTCGGTAGAGTTTACCGTCTCGAACAGCTTGCTGTTCATCACGTTCACCACCACCGGGGCCAGCTTGCGGTTTGTCTCGTTCCTGTTGGCCGAGACAACCACCTCGTCCATCATTATGTCCTCTTTCTCCATCACAAAGTGCAGGTCTACGGTGTATTCATTGCTCACCACAACAGTCTTGGTCTGCGTGGCGTAGCCCATCAGCTGCACCTTCAGCGTGTATTTGCCTGCCGGCACGTTCTTCAGTCGGAAGTGTCCGTCGTCGCCCGTAACGGTGCCCATGCCGTTCTCCACAATTATTATCGTGGCGTAGGCTAAGCTCTCCTCCGTTCCTTTCTCTATGACGTGTCCTTTTATTATGTTTCCCTCTTTCACCGTGTTAGATTCAACGGGGCCGGCAACCCCTGCCAGCGGGCACAGAAGGCCTGCCAGAAATAGTAATATTTGTTTCTTCATTCCTGTTATTACAAAATGATACGTAACGTAAGGCCGTAACGGCACGCCTGTGTCGTCACAGCATTAATAAAAAATGTTGGGGTAAAAAATGATTTATGAAAATGAAGAAACGGGAGGCGCGCGCAGGTATATGCCCGAATTGTAGTCGGGCGTGGCGTGTGCCACTACATATTCGCTGTAGCTTGTGTGTACAAGTTTCACGTCGGGTGCCTCAATCTCGACGGCAGGCCCGGCTTCGAGCGAATTAAAATGTGTGAGGTAATGCAGCACGAGCGTCTGCCCCGTAGGGTGGCTGTGCTTGTCTTTAAAGGGATGTGAGTGCACCACCATCACGCCGTTGACCACATGCACGTGGGCGTACACCGAGATTATGGCATAATAAGCCATAAACACGGTAAGCAGCATTGCGGCGCATGCCCTTGTCAGCGTTCGTGAGCGTTGTGTCATATCCGCCGGCAAAGATACATATAAATTATGAAATAAAAAGATAAACGTAAAAAATAAGAATTAATCTGCTGTCAGAAAATATTGTTTTTCCCCATGGCCTATATATTTTTTCAGATTAACGGGCGGCAATACGAATAATTTTATAAATTTGCAGACATGATGTCGGCTGGCAACAATCGTAACATACTCAGGCAGATGCCTTAAATAAAATATGGAGAACTTATAAAAACTTATAAATATGATGGAAACAATGCCAAAACTATTTGTCGCCATAACATATTACGCGTTATACATTCTTTTAATGTGAATATAATATGAAAAACAAAATAATTCTGTTGTTGTTTGGTATGTTTGCGTTTGTGGCAGATGTCGTGGCTGCAGATACATCACGATATGTGGAGTTTGCCCGCACGTATGGCATAGTCCGTTACTTTTCGCCCAATCCATATACACATGACTGGTCGGAAAGCGACTGGATGAAAGTGTGTGCGCTGCTTGCAGACAGGGCAGAGACGCAATCCCTGGAGACATTGTTCAAGCCGCTTGCCCCTACAATGTCGCTCACTGCTGTGCCTGTTTCGTCGTCGGGTGAAAATGACACATGCTCAGGTGGCCGTGCCATGTATTACAGCTATAGCGGTTCGGGCGAGCTCAATGTTCCTTTTCTTGCCAAGCTGCTTATGCCCGGACTTGCCGACTATATACCATATTACAAGAAGCTTTCAACAGTTTCCGACAATACCGATACGGCAGCCGTGCCTTTGGCTTGCAGATATTACTCTTATCCTATTGGCAAAGGGAAATACCTTAACGTACAGCATGCGCTGCCCGAAGACGAGTTTGACCGTAAGGCAACACGCCGTTTGCTTGCAGACGCAAAGGACTATTGGAAGAATCATCAGATTGACGATAAGGCTTTGTCAAAAAGAAGGCGATTCATTTTCGGACTGCTGTCGGACAAGGCGGTGAGAGTGGCTGATATAACAGTACGCTGGAATATAGTAAGACATTTTTATCCGTATTACGAAGAAGACAGTCTCGATTGGGACAACCGGTTGGAAAGATATATGCAAAAAGCCGTCCAAATGGCAGGCATAAATACCTTTGAGTCGCTTGTGGAGTGGTATGATACGCTTTGCCGCTTTATGAATCCTGTTAAGGACGGGCATATGTTTGTGCGCAGAGATATGAATGTTTCAGGTATCATGTCAACGTATCTGCCCGAATTTTACGTTGAAGCCGAGACAAAGGCTGTGAACGACACGCTGCTTGTACGAAAGAGGACAGACGGCAAACAACCGTGGCGCATACTCAATGCCGTAAACGGTCAACAGGCATCTGAGCGTTTGCAGTATTGCAGACAGATAACCAATGCCGCCACAGAAGTCCATCGCGACAAGATGGCTGTGGAAAAGATGCTGTCTTCAGCCGAATACGGTAAGCCGTTTGTTATTCAGACCGGCAATGCTTCGGGACAAACACAGGAAGACACTCTATATGCACAGAGCCAGAATATTCCGAAGATGGAGAAGGAAAAACAGCCTGTAAGGAAATTAGAGAACGGAATATTGTATGTAGACGCCACGTCGCGCGAGCTGAACGAGAAACTGTTCCTGTCGGCACTGACGCCCGATGTCAGAGAGTTGTGTTTCGACTTGCGCGGACTTCCCACTTATCAGTTTGAAGACATCCTTGCTCATCTGATTGCATCCGACGCAACGGCTCCGGCCACTGAAGTTCCGATAAACAATTTTCCATATCAGCAGAATATTACATGGCGTGTAAATAGCGAAACGCTAAAGGCGAAACAGCCTCATATAGCCTTGCCGGCAACATTCTTGTGCGATGCTGGAACTGTAAGCTGGGGCGAGACAATATTGATGATGGTGCGTCATTATAAATTGGGTAGGATTGTAGGGCAGAACACCGCCGGCACAACGGGTGACATGACGCAGTTTTTGCTGCCCCTGTTTCCTTTCTCTATGACAGGAATGCTCATGCGTTGTATGGACGGGGAACAACATCACGCAAAAGGCATTAAGCCCGACATCACAATTTCCGTTTATGCCACAGACTATATGAATGGCTACGACAGAATATTGAACGTGGCACTGAATATGGACGAATGAAGAGGATAAAGATATACGGACGGAATTTGAATTGCTGACGGCAATATAAATTATTGTATTATTTCGCTGTTTTGTTATTCCTGTCAGGAATTTTTATTACTTTTGTTCCTGCAAAGAACATGCCCCTGAGAGGGGCGTGTGCCGGCCTCATGGTTATGAGCCGGAGCAATGGGCGTGAGCCTGTCACAGGCATACGCCATGTAAACGAAAAGCTAAATAAGAACAATGTCAGCAGACAACTCATATAACGGTAAAATTTCTTTCGGCGAGAAGGTCGGTTATTCGTTGGGCGACCTGGCTGCCAATCTGGTGTTTCAGATGATAATGGTATATCAGCTGAAGTTTTACACCGACGTGTTCGGACTCAACGGAGCCATTGCCGGTTCTGTGTTGCTTGTGGCACCTATGGTGAGTGCCTTTGCCGACCCGATAGTGGGCATACTTACCGACCGCACCAGCACGCGCTGGGGCAAATATCGTCCGTGGATACTGGCGTCGGCCCTGCCGTTCTGCCTGTTCTACATCCTTGCCTTCCACAGGCCCGACATTCAGGACAAGACACTGCTGGCCGTTTATGCCGCCGTGTCGTATGTGCTCCTGCTGATGATGTATTCGTTCAACAACACGCCTTATGCCTCGCTCGGCGGAGTGATGACGGCCAACATTAAGGAGCGCACAAGCATCAACACAGTGAGGTTTGTGGCAAGCACCATAGCTCAGTTTGCCGTGCAGGGCTTTACGTTGCCGCTGATTGACCGCCTTGGCGGTTCGGATGCGAGTCGCGGATGGAGCCGCACCATTCTGCTGTTTGCCTTCATTGCCTTTGTGTGTCTGCTCATAACATTCTTCACCACCAGGGAGCGCATAGCCCAGCCGCCGCAACAGAAAGCGAGCGTTAAGGAAGACGTAAAGGAAACCTTCGGCAACGTGTCGTGGCGCGTAATGTTTGTGCTGTGCCTTGCCGTATATACCTCACTGGCCATGTTCGGCTCGTCGATGAACTTCTATTTCCAAAGCTATCTCGACCAGCGTTCGCTTTATGAGTTTTTGCATAACTTCGGGCTTGCCGGCACGGAGCGCGAGGCTTATTCGGCAGGCTTCTCGCTGTTTAATATTCTCAACGCCATAATGCAGTTTGTTGGTGTGGTGTTCCTTTCGGGCTGGCTTGCAGGCAAGTTGGGTAAGAAGACCGTATATATAGTGTGCCTGTCGCTCACCGTATTGTTTCAGGTTCTGTTCTATCTGCCTTCGCCCGACGACGTTGTGCTTGTTTATCTGCTGTGTGTACTGAAGAGCCTGGCCTATGCCCCGACGATACCTCTCATGTGGGCAATGGTGGCAGATGTGGCCGACTATATGGAATATCTCAACCGCCGCCGCGCAACAGGTTTCTGTTTCTCGGGCATAATGTTCGCGCTGAAGATGGGACTCGGCTTTGGCGGAGCCTTGTCGGGCATACTGCTGTCTGCTTTCGGCTACGTGTCTGGAGGCACGGCCGTGCAGAGTAGCGGGGCCGTTGAGGGCATACGCCTCGTGTCGAGCATAGTGCCGGCTGTGGTGTTTGGCATAGCTTTGGCGTCGGTAGTGTTTTATCCCATAACCAAACGCTTCAACGAGAAAATGCAGGCCGAACTGGCTGAGAGACGAAAGGCGGCAGAAGGGCAGGGCGAATGACCGTTTGCGGCATGAACACGAAAGACTGTAAAAGGAGAAAGGCTGAATATGAACGCTAAACATTATAACGTAGTGGCGGCAGTGATACGCAAGGACGGAAAATATTTCTGCGTGAAAAAGGGCCGCACAAAATACAGTTATACAAGCTATAAATACGAGTTTCCGGGCGGAAAGATTGAGCCGGGCGAAACGCCGCAGGAGGCCTTGAAGCGCGAACTTGCCGAGGAGCTTGATTATGACATATCTGTAGGCAAACTTCTTGTTTCGGTATGCCATGATTATCCCGACTTCTCGATAACGCTCAACGCATATCTTTGTGAGCCATTGGCGGATAGTTTCGTACTCTCGGAGCATGTAGACTATGTGTGGCTCGGCGCTAAAGAGCTGCGCTCAGTCGACTGGGCAGAGGCCGACCTCGGTATTGTAAGGTGCATAGAGCAGGGCGGATTTTAGCCGCGTTATGCCGTGTTTTGAATTTTGTTATGGGCAGACATCTGCGGAGTGGGGCGTGTTAAATATTATTTTCCGTGAATTGTTTAATCTAATCAGTAAATTAGATACAGCGTTTTGTTTCGGTAATATGTACTTTTGCAAAAGAAAAAATAAATAATCATTATGCCGGAACGTAAAATGCACGCGTAAAAGACAATGAAATATGGTACGGCGTATTTGGGTAAAATAATAAAAACAAAATAAATCTGACATATTATGAAACTTATTGAGAACACCGAATTTGGCGGCGAACGCCCGTTGTTCGCGTCGCACGACCTGCACATCAACAACGTAACCATACGCGAAGGCGAGTCGGCCATAAAGGAATGTAGCAACATTGTGGCCACCAACTGCCGATTTGAAGGCAACTATCCGTTCTGGCATGTCCACGGATTCACGATAGACAACTGCTATTTTGCCGTAGGCGGACGTTCTGCATTGTGGTATTCAGACCATCTGACGATGAAGAACACTGTGATAGATGCGCCGAAGATGTTCCGCGAGATGAACGACATCGACATCGAGAACGTTGAGATAAACGACGCCGACGAGATATTCTGGCGCTGCAACCGCATCAACGTGAAGAACCTGAAGCTGCATGGCGGCACTTATCCCTTCATGTTCAGCAACGACATACGCATAGACGGCTTTGAGAGCGACAGCAAATACGTGTTCCAGTATGTAAAGAACGTAGAGATACACAATGCCAAGATAACCACGAAGGACGCGTTCTGGGAGGTGGAGAACGTTACTATATACGACTCAGAGCTTAACGGCGAGTATCTGGGCTGGCATTCGCGCAACCTGCGCCTTGTAAACTGCCATATCTCAGGCGAGCAGCCGTTGTGCTACGCTCACGATTTGGTGCTGGAAAACTGCACGTTCGACAGTGAGTGTGACAGGGCCTTCGAGTATTCTACGCTCAACGCCGACATACGCGGAGCCATCACCAACATCAAGAATCCGACATCGGGCGTTATTGTGGCCGACTCAATAGGTTCGGTAACTATCGATGAGAACATCAAGGCACCAGCCAACTGCGAGATAAAGACCAGAGGCTGACATCATTGCTTATGGTGCTTACGTATATAGGGCAACGTGCCGGCCAAAGGGCTGGTGCGCTGCTTTCGGCCTGACAATTATTACTATTTACCAAACAAACTGCCTATGCCACAGCCACCCGGCCGCCTTGCGGTAGTTGCAGCCTATTTCCTCATATACGTTGTATGGGGCTCAACATATTATTTTATCGGGGTTTGTCTTCACGACTTTCCGCCGTTCGTGCTCGGCACGGTGCGCTTCGCCGTGGCAGGACTGGCCTTGCTTGCTGTATGCCGGTTGCGTGGCGAGCGGCTGTTGCGCCGTGTACTTATCTTTAAGTCGGTCGTGTGCGGCATCATTCTTCTGTTTGTCGACCAGGGCGTAATCATGTTTGCCCAGCGCTATGTCAGCAGCAGTCTTGTCGCAATAATAGCTTCGTCAACGGCTTTGTGGATAATGTTGCTCGATGTTCCGCAGTGGCGTCGCAATTTCAGAAGTGTGTCCACCGTGGCAGGCATCGTGCTTGGCTTTCTTGGTGTGGCCATGCTTTATCTCGAACAACTCAACATGCAGCGTCCCGGCGGCAGTCATTATGAGTATGGTGTCCTTCTGCTTATAGGCGGATGCATATCATGGGCATGTGGCACGCTCTATTCAAAATATCACATCCGCGGCAGTGATGACGGCGGACTGTCGTCGTCGGCTTGGCAGATGCTCGGTGCGGGCGTCGTGTTTGCCTTGTGCGCAGGATTGTCGGGCGATTTCAGCAGTTTGCAGCTCTCCGCAGTATCAGCCGTTTCATGGATTTCGTTGGCATATCTTATAGTATTCGGTTCAATGATGGCATACACGGCCTACATCTGGCTGCTGCGTGTGCGTCCTGCCACCGAAGTTGCCACTCATGCTTACGTAAATCCCGTTGTTGCCGTAGTCATCGGTGCCGGCCTTGGTCATGAGGACGTAACGCTGATACAGCTCGCAGGCCTTGCCGTGATACTGATAAGCGTGATGATGGTGAACAGAAAGTAAATTGAAAATTGAGAGTTGAGAATGGAAAATTATGATTTGTCTTGTGAAAGTAAAGAGCAGACACGGAGCGCAAACAAGTTCGGTGTTAGCTAATTAAACAGCGTTTCTCGATAATCATTGTAGGGACGCACCCCAGGTGCGTCCAACTGATAACCTTTGTATTATAAATTGTTTATGATAAAATGGAATGTTTGATAATAGGTGGACGCACCTTGGGTGCGTCCCTACATTGCACAACTTGGAGTCTCCAAATGCCTTGTAGCTTCTTCTCACAAGCACTGCGTTGGCTATTGACTTTTTTCGCTATGCTCAAGGAGCTACTCCTTTAACTACTATAACTCCTGTCTTACGAAAGTGAAGAACGAAGAGTGAAAAATCCATATGTCTTGTAGCTATAAGTCTTTGGATAAGAAACCTCAAAGCATTTGTCTTAACTCCTTAACTCCTTAACTCCTTAACTTCATAACTCCTTAACTCCTAAAAACATAAACTCCTAAAAATACTCATGTCCAAAACCAACTTTTCCCCAGTAAAGCCGTCGGAACGCTATGTCATTCTCGACGCACTTAGAGGCTTCGCCTTGCTTGGCATCTGTCTTGCCAACTATCCCGAGTTTTCGCTCTATACGTTTCAGCCGGCCGACGTTGCCGCGTCAATGCCTTCAGCCGGTGTGGACAGGATTGTGCGATTTTTGCAGTATGTGTTCATCGACGGCAAGTTCTACACCCTATTCTCGCTGCTCTTCGGCATGGGCTTCTCGATAATAATAAGTCATGCTGAGCAGAAAGGCAACGGAGCTTTCAGGCTGTTCTATAGGCGTATGGCCGTGTTGCTTGCTATAGGATTCCTGCATCTTATGTTCATCTGGAGCGGCGACATACTTATGCTTTATGCCCTTATGGGCATGGTGCTGCCGTTGTTCAGAAACGTGAGCAACCGGAAGATGCTTTCGTGGGCTGCCTTCTTCCTTGTGTTGCCCGTGGCTGTCGACACACTGACACAGATTTTCGACGTCAGTCTCTCGGCTCCTGCCGTTGAGGCTCAATGGCATTACTGCCGCAAGTACGGCATAACAGAAGAAAACTTCGGCTATTGGCTGCGCGATGCTGACAGTTATGCTCAGGTGTTCCAGTTTCTTATTCAGGGAGCGTTGGTGAGAGTGCAGGAGTTTGTCGACGGCAACCGCTACTTTAAGGTCCTTGGCCTGTTTCTGATAGGCTATTACATAGGGCGTCAGAAGATATATGCCGACCTTTCAGTCCACAGGCACTTGCTGCGCCACGTGTCGGTTATAGGCTTCAGTGTCGGTATTCCTTTGTCTGTTGTCTATGCATGGAGCGCTGTTGGCGGTCATCCTTTTGGTAACGCTGCCCACTCATTGCTTTACGCCGTCAGCGTCTATCCGCTCGGCTTCGCCTATATGTCGTCCCTCTGCCTGCTTTATCTCCGCAGCAGCCGTTCGGCGGTATGGCGCGCCCTTGCCGCTCCCGGCCGCATGGCTTTGACCAATTACATCTGTCAGTCTATAGCAGGCATGTTCCTTTTCTACGGCATAGGCTTCGGTCTTGGTGCCGGCGTGGGCCTTTCGCTTACGGAGATTATAGCCCTCGGCGTGTTTCTCCTTCAGATGTTGCTAAGCCGTCTGTGGCTCCATTACTGCCAGTTCGGCCCCTTAGAGTGGATCTGGCGCATGCTCAACTACGGCAAACCTCTTCAGTTGTTCAAACAGAAACAGAGAGGGTAGGGAAGGTTGATTGTCGTAGCTTTGATAAAAATGTAAAATGTTATATGTCTGTTTTGCTGCTTTAGGCGTATAATGCCTGCACTGTCTTTGGCATATCAGATTTTAAGTGCTGAAAATTGAAAGGAAAAAAAGTGTTTATGGTTAAAAGGTAAGCAGGAAAAATGTTTTTGCAAGCAAATGTGTAAGCAAATAATGATGTTTAGCTTTTAAATCATTAACCTATCGTTTACGCATCGTAAGTGGGCCACTTTTTAACCGAAAGTGGCCCGGTTTTTATTCGTTACCGGACCACTAATTTTAGTCAATAGCGGTGTACTTGACATATTTTCTTTTATTGGAGAGAATTGACAATTTGTTTAGTACACCACATTTGTATTTTTTGCGTAATCAATAGGGCTAGCTCTGCTAACTATGCCGGAGCGGCATGGCGGTAAAAAGTTAAATCAAGCATCATCGAATTAGCAGAACGTGCCGCTAATTTATTCGTCCTCATCCTCCTCAACAGCCCGTGCTTCCTTAAATTTCTCTTTCATAGTCGGGTTGTTGTATGTAAGTTTCTTTATCGTCAGTCCGTCTGCCTTGTCGTTGGCCAGGCGGAGGTTGCGCTCGGAGCCTACAAGGGCCTCTTTTATCTTTTGCAGGTGAGTTATCGACTTGTCTATCTCGTCGATTGCCGTCTTGAACTTTTCGCTCGCAAGGCGGTAGTTGTTGGCAAACTTCTCCTTGAAGTCGTTGAGGCGGCTCTCAAAGTTGGTTACGTCTACCGACTGGCTGCGCGCAATGGCCAGTTGGCGCTGATACTCTATGCTTTTTTTTGAGGTCTGCACAAGCAGCGTTATCAACGGGAGGAAGAACTGCGGACGGATGACATACATCTTAGGATAGCGGTGCGACATGTCAACGATGCCCGTGTTGTACAGCTCACTTTCAGGTTCGAGCAGCGACACAAGTACGGCAAACTCGCATTTCTTGGCTCTGCGGTCCTCGTCGAGCTTCTTCAGGAAGTCCTCGTTCTTGTGCTTCGTCGCAGTCTGGTCCATCTCGTTCTTCATCTCAAACATAATGGAGATATATTCAAAGCCGTCTTCATAGTCGCGGAATATGAAGTCGCCCTTGCTGCCGCCCGATGCGTCGTTGTCTTTCTCAAAGTAGGCGTTGGGGAATAGTGGGCGCATGCGGTTGAACTCTGTGCTGCAGTGTATTTCGAGCGTCTCGCCGACCATCTTTGTCGACATCCTAGTCTTCATGTCTTTGTAGTAGTCAACCTCTTCCTGCTTCTGTTTCAGCTGCATTTCGTAAGTCTCCTTTATGCTGTTCTCACGCAATGCGGCCTCGTTTTTCTGCAGGCTCACCATGCCCGTAAGCTCAACAATCCTGTTGTCTTTCTCCTTCAGTGCGTCCTGCGCCTTGCGTTGTTCCTCAAGCACGGCTATCTGACAGGCATCCTTACTCTGCGAAATGGTGGATTTCAGTTCAGATATCTCCTTGTCCTTCTTTGCCAACTCACCGGCAAGTTCGAGCGCATTGGTCTGTACCATGCTCTCAATCTTGGCTTTCAGTTCAGATATCTCCTGATTCTTTTTGTTCATCTCCCCGGCCAGTTCGAGCGCCTTAGCCTGCGCCATGTTGTCTATCTGCGCTTTCAGCCGTTCTATCTCAGTATTCTTTTCTCCTATTTCAAGGTCCTTTGCCGACAGCCTCTGCCCGAACGTCTGTTCCGACTTCATCACGTCGGCCTTCAGTTCTGCCGCATATTGTTTCCTCACCTCTTCAAGTCTGCGGTTGAGTTCGTCGTTAAACTCGGCGTTCTTAACCTGACTGACGATAGAAGCATAGTCGGCCTCGTCTACCTGAAACACGCTCTGACATTTAGGACATCTTATTTCTTTCATATCATCGAGTTTTTATATTTACGCACAAATTTACGGATAAAACGTGAGAAATGCAAGCAAACCATGTTATATGTGAGGTTGGTGCCTGAGGCTTATGTAAAGGTGAGAAAAAGAAAAGTTGTAAAATTTTGAACAGTAATATATATAAAACATACTTAACTGTTCAAAATTTTACAACTTTTATGCCGTCTTAGTGCTTTAGCCTTCTATTTGCTCTTCATTCTGAGGAGCAGGCTAAAGGTGAAGTTTTTTGGGGTGTTTGTATTCCGTCAGTTCTCTTTTTCTTTTTTATATTCCAGACAGTCAGCGTCATCTTCTTCATCTTTGTCGTCCTCTTCCGCTTTGTTCGGAATAACGGAGCCTTTCGGGTCGTTGGTCTTCTCTGTGTTCATCCATTGGCGTATGGCTGCCATTCTGGGCAGCAGGCGGATTACGGGCAGACGGTAGTGGTGAATAATGATGAGCATCATCATCAGTATGCCTATGGCCGTCATGTAGCCGTAGCACTCTTTTATGGATATCATCACGGCCTGCTTGGATATCACAGCCATCGTGTCGCTCCACGACGGCAGGTCGAACGGCATCACCGTGCCGTCCATGTTGTCGGACGCGTTGAGGCTGTTCTTTGATATCGACCAGTTGTATAGGCGCTGCACCGTGGCCGAACCTAAGGCCGTTCCTATGCCACAGCGTATGTATCCTATGGAGTTGAGGCCGAAGAAAAAGTGAGAGAAGGGGAGCGACTGCGACAGATATACGTTAGACGCCGAGCCTATCATCACCTCAGACACGCCAAAGGCAAACAGCGGGATGAAGAATGCCTCTCTGTTGGTGTCGCCGTCGATGAGAAAATACATCGACACTTCGTAAAAGGTGAGCAGCATAAGCGCCACAATAAAGTATTTCTTGAATCCCCAGTGCCACTTTACGAATGTGGCAAAGGCCAGCAGCGAGCCTACCATCACGCCGTAGAGTATGGGCCAGTTGAGCGATATCGTGTTGAGCGAGTCGTATTTCAGCACAGATGACAGATATATCGACTGCAACAGCTTGGGCGCAGCCTGAAGAATGCCAACGCCGAGCAGAAGCAGCATGAGGTGCTGCACTGACCTGAACTTGAATATAGATAGCGGCAGATACGGCTTCTCGTGAAACTTCGACCGGCACAGGGCTGCGGCAAAAAACGCCAGCGTTATGCCCGTGGCCTGCCATATAGTGCTGCTCGTCCACCAGTCGTAATGCTCGCCGTAGGTGAACAGCCACATGCCTGATATCAGAAACGCGCTCCAGAGGAACAGACCTACGAAGTCGACACCCTTTAGCGACAGGAACGGACCCGGACGATGGTCGGGTTTCATCATGAAATATACTATGCCGCAATGAATCATCATCAGCGCTATGACAAACAGGTTCATCAGTCGCCAGTTGCCGTAGTATGTAAGATATGCCGTCGTTATGCCAGAAAGATATGTTCCGCCGCACACCATGATGTAGACAACAGGGAAGAACACGGCATAGTTGCGCGACGGCGTTACGCATAGACGGAACACGCTCGTGCAGCCAAACATGCCCAGCATCTTGCAGAAGCCCGCAATGAAGGCCAGTCCCCATATCATCCACGGCTCGGTTACCGACATGGTAAGCGCGTTGCATATTATTATTCCGATGGCAGAAACGAAAAACAGCTGCCGCGTGTACATATAGAATTTCAGCCTGTACATCACCGGGAAGCACACCGTTATGCCGCCCAGGGTGCAGTAGCCTGCCATCTGTATGTCCTCGTTGAGCAGCGCTATCTCGCTTACAATTTGGTTTGAGTACGACGTGTTGATGCTTCCCACATACTGATACAGAAAGCCGAACGCCATATACAGCCAAAAGCGCAGCCGTGGCGGCACCCAGTCTTTATACATCAGGAGCTGCCGCGTGCGTATCACGGTGTTTGTCGTATGATATAGCTTGGCCATTATCAGTCGATCATTTCACATTCAACGTTCAGGCCTGCACGCAGCCGCCTTATGTTCTCTTTGCTGTTCTCCTTCGTGAAGCGTATCTTCACCGGCAGCCTCTGTTCCACTTTCACAAAGTTGCCCGTGGCGTTGTCCTGCGGCACTATGGAATATTGTGCCCCTGTGGCGTTCGACATGGCCTCTATCACGCCCACATATTCAATGCCCGGTATGGCGTCTACGGTTATCCTCACGCGGTCGCCTGGCTTCATCTTTGCCGTCTGTGTCTCCTTATAGTTGGCCACAACCCACACATCGTTTTCGTCAACCACCGACATCAGCGTCTGTCCGGGCTGCACGAGCTGTCCCTCCTGCAGCGTTATCTTCGATGTATATCCGTCTGCAGGTGCCGTTATCACGGTGTACGACACGTCCAGTGCGGCATAGTCCTTGCGCGCCTTGGCCAGTTTTATGCTTGCGTCCTGCTGTCCCAGCTTCTTTGTCTGTTCGTTCTTGGTCAGCGACGTTGAGCGCTTCTGCCTGCACAGCATGTCATATTCGGCCTTTGTGCTTTCATATTTTGTCTTAACGTCGTCATACTGTTTCTGCGTAACGGCCTTGTTTTTCAGCAGCACCGAGTAGCGTTGCAGGTCGCGTTCGGCGTTCTCCAGTTCGGCCTTTGTGCCCAGTATCGACGCCTCGTTCACGCCTATGTTGCTTTCCGTGGTGCTTATCGCCGAGCTCATCACCGTCTTGCCCGACACGGCGTTCTGCAGTTCGGCTTCGGCCTCTGCCAGTTTCAGCCTGTATTCTCTGTCTTCGAGTATCACCAGCGTGTCGCCTTTATGCACGAAGGAATATTCCTCAACGCACACCTTCTTGATGTAGCCCTGCACGCGTGCGTTCACCGGCACGATGTGTCGGCGCACCTGAGCGTTGTCAGTGAAGGTTGAAACGTTGAATTTTATAAACTGTACACATATCCACCATATACCTATTGCCAGCACAGCCAGAACCACGATGTTCTGGATCATTCGTCTTGTCTTGCGGTTCATGTTTAAAAGTTTCCTGAAATATATTTTAGTTGATAATAATAGTACACCACATTCACGCGTGCGTTAACCAGTCTTACCTCGGCGTCGAGCTTTGACGTCGATGCGTCGAGCATGTCAGTCAGCAGCGACAGGTCGGCCGAATAGCGCTGCTCCACAATCCTGTAGTTCTCGTTGGCCAGTTCCACGTTCTTTTTCTGCGTCTCCACCTGACGGCATGCCTCGGTGTAGTATTTGTACATCTGGTCCACCTTTCGGTCTATCGTTTCCTTTTCTGCCTGGCGGTTGTCCACCAGCTTTGCCGTCTGCATCCTTGCGGCGTTGAGCGAGGTGTTGTCTTTATAGAAGGCCGACAGGTTCATCGACAGCTTCACGCCCACCCACCATGTGTTTATGTTGTTGTTCTTCACGGGAGCGCAGTTGGTTATCGGGCCTTCGAGACTGTTGCCTGCCGTCAGTCCTATCATGGGCAGCATGCGGCTGCGCACAATCTTCTCTTCAGTCTTAGCCTGCGAGTAGGCCAGGTCGAGCCGTTTCAGCTTGGGCGACATCTCGGCCTCCTGTCTCCAGTGGCTTGCTCCAAGGTCGGGCAGATTCATCTCGTCCGTGCCGAGCCATGGCTCTATCATCGTGCCTTCGTCAAGTCCGAGATACACCAGCAGACTGTAGTTAAGATGCTCCACGGCGTTGGCCACGGTGCTTCTGTCGTAAGTAAGATTCGACAGGGTCAGTTCGTAGCGCGTAACGTCGTTTGCCAGTGCCAGCCCCTGTTCAGAGCGCACCTTCATCTCCTCAATCAGTTGTTTTGTCAGCTTGATGTTCTCGTCGTACACACTCAGCAGGTTGCGGTTTTTCAGAAGACAGAGATAGCAGTCGAGCACCTCCATTTTAATGTTATCCGTAACAATCTTCAGGTCGGTAGATGCCATCTGTGTCTGATATCTCGTCTTCTGTATTCCTGCCGTTATCTCACCTCCGGAGTATAGAGGCTGATAGAGCGAAAGAGAAAGCAAGTTGCCCAGATGGGGCATTGCCGAACGTGTAGGGTTCGAAAAGTCACGTTCCAGAATTGTTGCATCCCCCAGATAATTTACTCCTGCTTCCAGACCGATGTCGGGCAGTCGCTTTGCCCTTGCGTTCTTTTCTAGTTGTCTGGAAATGTTCACATCCTTTTGTGCCGCTTTAACTTCTACATTCGATAGTTCCACTCTTCTAAACAATTCGTCAATTGTCATCCTCAACGGTTTCTGAGCGGACATCCGGCAAAGCATAAAACAGCCTCCTGCAAGTAACCATAACACGGCTAATCTCCGTAATTTCATACTATATGTCACTTTTTGGTGTGCAAAATTACGGATTTAACTTTGATTAAGACTATTCTATTTCAGCCCTAAATTCGTCATATACGAAACATCTGGCGATGTTTTGGCAATTATTTCGTCAGTTTATGTGTCATTAGCATACAAAAAGACAAACGCCACTGTTTGTGAGGCATAATTTATTCTTCGTTTTTCACTTTTCACTTTTCACTTTTCGCTCTTCACTCTTCATTCTTCACTCTTCACTTTTCCTGTATGCCGTTGGCGCAACGCCGAATTGTGTTCTGAAGAATTTGCCGAATGAAGCCTGGTCTGCAAAGCCCAGTTTGTCGGCAATCTGTTTCACGGGCATGTCGGTGCAGTCGAGCAGCCGTCGGGCTTCGGTTATCAGCATGTGCGCTATATGTTCGTTCACCGAACGTCCCGAAATCTTGCGCACAATGCGTGAGAGATAAGTTGGCGATATATTCAGCTCTGAAGCATAAAAAAATATATAGTGTTCTTTAAGATAATTGCTTATAAGCAGCTTTCTGAATGCCCTGTATATTTCAACGGAATGTGACACTTTGCCCGTGTCGGTCATGCAGGCAGTACGCAGTATCTCGGCAAAGCGCAACAGCAGCAGGTTTGACAGATGCAGCATCAGGCCGTTGTAGTGCAGCTGCTCCGTGTTGATGTCAGAATAAAGCCCCAGCATCGTCTGCATACATTCCATTTCGCTTTCGTTCAGACTCCTTATCGGCAGCGCGTTCTCGTTGGCAAACGAAATCATCTGGTTATACACGGGCGCATAGGCCGACAGGTCGTCAAAGTATGCCGGCATAAAGCTTACGCCTTCCATCATGAAGTCTTCGTCGGCATCGCTCAGCGACACCACCATGTTTGGCGTCAGAAAAGCCATAGAGTTCTTCTTTAGTGTCTCCGTGCTGTAGTTTACCGAGAGCTTTACCGTTCCGCTCTTCACCAGCATTATGCTGAACGAGTCGCTGAGCATGGGCGCAACCTTATATCCCGTGCCCATGCCGTCTTTAGTGCTGAACACCGCAACCTCATCGCATGGCATCACGGTTTCATATCCCTCATGCCTTACCTCGTCAAAAAACGTGTCGTGAACGCCATACATCTTTCCGCAAATATTGTCTTTGGGAGACAAAGGTAAGAAATATTTGGGATTTTTGTTGTTATAAAACAAAGAGAATTGATTTGATTTTTATTTTTAAGTTCGAAGATATTTATAGCCTTAATACATAAACTTTCATAAAAATGATGTTTTGTCAACACCGTTACTCGGAAAAATTCCTGAAAAGCACTAACTTTGCAGTCGGAACGACTGCGAGTGTTCGCAAGTTGTGCTTAACAACAAAAGAAATGAAGACGATTGAACAGATAGACAAGATAAAGGCGACCGTGCTGTATGTGCTGGAGCATATGAAGAATGGGGTTGATTATATCCATCTCTTCAAGGTGATGTATTTTGCACAACAGGAACACTTGGTGGTCTATGGTTCTCCGATTATGGAGGATTCGTTTCTTGCTAGAAAGCATGGTCCAGTGCCGGCCTTTACATACAAGGCTCTGCGGGCTTTGGAAGGCAAAGTGGCTGTTGAGTCTGATGAAATGAAGTCGTTTACAGATGCACTGAATGTAAATATTGTGGATGGCCATCAGATAGTGACAGCACGCCAGTCGTGCGACTTGGATGAGTTGTCCGGATCCAACATAAAGATACTTGACAAGTGGATAGCAAGATGTAAGGATGTTAAAGCATTTGATTTGAGCGACATGTCCCACGACAAGGCTTGGAGCAAGGCAAAGGCACAGTCGGAGAAGACAGGCGAGGATACCAAAATCACTATGTGGGACATGGCGAAAGCCGGTGGTGCTACTGTCGGAATGTTGAATGTTATCAGAGAGCGTCAGACCAACAAGCGTGCGCTTGAACTATGTTAGTGGTGTTTTATGGATTTAAGGGAACTACAAGACAGTTATCTTCGCAACGAGCGTGCGGTGACTGACGAGAAGATTGTACCTGGCGCATTAATCTTGACAATACTTTCTACTGATGACGGATTGGTGCTTAAGAATAGGACATCAAAGCCCAAACGACTGATAATCATTGGTGTTGACAGAAAGAATAATATATGTTACGGCTCTGTGTTGGTAAATACCAACATGAATTTACAGGCCACCTGGTCACAGGAATATTTGTCAGCCCAATATTTACTCAAAGCTGTTGATTATCCAGAGTTTCTTAGATATGATAGTTATGCTGATTGCGGTGAGTTATTCTCTATACCTGTGAGCAAATTGTATTCTGGAGAGTATTATGGTCTTCTGAACGAGCAAGATATGAATGGTGTTTTTGACATTCTTGAAACCACGGATATTCTCTCTACAAAGGAAAAGAAACGTTTTGGAATCAAGAGACGATAATCTTAAATAGAATAAAAATACATAGGGCGGCTTCGGTCGCTCTTTTTTATGCCACAATGTGTCGTTTTAATGTAACTTCATCGTATGGCATCACGGTTTCATATCCCTCATGCCTTACCTCGTCAAAAAACGTGTCGTGAACGCTATACATCTTTCCGCAAATATTGTCTTTGGGAGACAAAGGTAGTGAATATTTGGGAGATTATTTGGAATTATTGATGGAAAGTGAAACGAACGGATTTATGGAGTGAAATTTATATCTTTTGATGGTGAATAATAAATAAAGAATGGATGATTTGTTATTTCGATATTTATATTGTGTCGTTTGAATTTAAGACAATACAGTTATTGAACTGTAAATATTAAGAATTCATATGGTGCATGGATTTAAGTAATGTAATTATTCAACTTATAGGAACTTAAAATTAGAAATATGAATTTTTTTCTTTATTGAAGAATGTATAAAACTTATCAACTAATTATTTCAATTGGATAATTTAATTGGAATTGAAATATATTTCAATAATATGTCAAATTTGATCTCTAAATATATCTCTTATCTTATCTATTTTACGTACTTTTGTAAGCGGTATTCAAAGATAATAAATATGAATAATGATATTAATCGATTAAAAATAGTTCTTGTTGAAAAAACGTCCTCAAAAATGGTTTGCAGAACAACTACGGAATGCCCAGGGACTATTTCTAAATGGTATATGAATTCGATAACCGAATCTTGATGCATTTTAATAGCTAAAATTCTTGATGTAAATATTAAAGATCTACTATGGTCCATTAAATAAAAGCATCTAATATGAAAACTATAGATAAAAAAATAGGGATAGATATTTTTTCTGGTGCAGGGGGGCTTAGTCTCGGGGCAGAGATGGCAGGTATATCTGTAAGATATGCTATAGAAATAGATTCAGACGCAGCTAAAACATATAAAAAAAATCATCCTGACGCAGAAGTAATTTGTGAGGATATTCAAAAGATTAATCCAATAGATTTAAAAGAAGACCATCCATTTTTTATAATTATGGGGGGGCCTCCTTGTCAAGGATTTTCGCTATCTAACACGATTTCAAGAAATATGGAGAATCCTAAAAATTTCTTATTTAAAGAGTTTGTCAGATTCGTCAAGGTATTAAAGCCTATTTGGTTCGTTCTTGAGAATGTTAAAGGTATTACAAGTATCAACCATGGTAATACTCAGCTTCTTATTGAAGATTGTTTTAGAGAGCTTGGATACACGGTTAAATCAAAAGTGTTATGTGCATCTGATTATGGGGTTCCTCAAAATCGACATCGTTTTTTTATGGTTGGGAATTGCCTAAATATTGATTTTAATTTTCCTGAAAAAACAGATATAAAAGTATCAGTAAATGATGCAATATCAGATTTACCATCATTAAATAATGGTGAAATGTTGGATAAAGCTCCATATACAAAACCACTCTCTGAAACTAGTGATTATATAAAACTTATGAGGGGAGAATCTATTTTTGCAACACAAAATTATGTATCAAGAAATAACGATTTGGTTATAGAAAGATACAAGCATATTAAACAAGGAGAAAATTGGAGGTCTATTCCAGAATATTTAATGCAAAATTATGCAGATAAAAAAAGATGTCATAGTGGAATATATAAACGTTTAATTTCAGATGCTCCATCTGTAGTTATTTCGAATTATCGTAAGAGTATGCTAATACATCCTTTTGAACATCGAGGCATTTCTGTTCGAGAAGCTGCACGACTTCAAAGTTTTCCAGATTGCTTTGTTTTTGAAGGATGTTTGTCACATATTCAGCAACAAATTGGGAATGCAGTTCCTCCACTGTTGTCAAAAGCTGTCATGCAACAAATTTTAACTTACGAGATCTAAACTATGAGCACATATAAGCAAAGTATTCCACAGGCAGATGCCCTTATGGGTTCTATGCGTTCAATGGGTTATTCTTTTGAAGCTGCTGTTGCAGATGTCATAGATAATAGTATTAGTGCAAATTGCAGCGTGGTCAAACTATTTTTCCCGTTAGAGCCAACAGATGAGCTTGTAGTTGGAATTTTAGATGATGGAGACGGTATGTCTGCTGATGAACTTTTTGAAGCGATGCGATATGGAAGTACTGATTCTGAACTTGAAAGGCAAGCAAATGATTTAGGCCGATTTGGTTTAGGAATGAAGGCTGCCTCTCTGTCTCAGTGTAGAATCTTAACAGTTGTAAGTTTACACGAAGGATTGCTTTGTAGTTATTCATGGGATTTTAATTGTATACAAAAGAGTAAAAAGTGGATTGTAAAGGAACTATCACAAGAAGAAATAAAAGCGCTTCCTCATGTTGATTCGCTTCTGGAATTTCCACATGGCACATTAGTGCTTTGGCAGGATTTTGATGTGTTGGAGAAATCAAGTGGCGGACTTGTATATGATGCACTTGTTGATTTGAAAGATATTGTTGCTAACAACCTGGCTCTTATATTTCATAACTTTTTATCAGCAAGAGGGAGAGATAAAGTTAAAATGTACGTGAATAAAGAAAAGATAAAACCAATGGATCCTTTTCTTGAATCACACCCTAAAACAACAACAAAGAAAGAACGTTCTATAGCAATTAGAGATAGCAAAGGGAATGAACGTCAAATTTGGGTAAAGCCATATATTTTGCCATTTGCAACTGATTTGAACGCAGAACACCGCAGACTGATAGGCGGAATAGAGACATTGAGAGTAAAACAAGGTTTCTATGTCTACAGAAACAATAGATTAATAATTTGGGGAACGTGGTTTGGTATGAAACCTCGTAGTGAACTTACAAAGAATGCGCGAGTTAGAGTTGATATACCAAATTCCCTTGATGACATATGGAGTATTGACATTAAGAAACAAATAGCATCTATCCCTAAGCAAATCCAACGTCAGCTAAGACAGACAGTGTTTGAGGCAATGGAAATTTCTGTTAAAAAGCAGACACATCGTGGTCGACGAGAAAACGTTGACGATATTGATTATATTTGGGATAGAATAGAAGGTCGTGATAAAACTTTCTATTACCAAATCAATCGTGAGAACAAAGTGTTTCAAATGGTTAGAGAACGAATGTCGGAAGATGATTATACTTTGCTTGAGATACTTGTGAAAGAGATAGAACAAAATGTGCCAACTCAACAAATTTACATTGACAAATCTAATGATGTGATAAGCCAAGAGGAACCAGATAATCGTTTGAATGAGGTTTACCAACTTGGTGCTTATATGGTAAGCTTGGCGAAATCATTTGGTAAGAAGTCAATACCAGAAATTGTATCAGACCTGATGAAGACAGAACCTTTCTGCAAATATAAAGTCATTGAAAAGCAACTTTTAGAAAACTATAAGGATGAAATTAAATAACGAACAATATAATAACATGTTACTCATGATTTCCGCTAATTTGGAAATCATGAAGGAGACATCAGGCTTTGTCCCAACACTGGAAAACATCAAACCCAAAATTGAAAACATTATAACATTTTTGGGAATTGAGTGTGATGAAGATGATAAAAAGAAACTACTGGAAGAAATAGAGTATAGAGAAAAAATCACTCACGTATTGGGTGATGTTATATACGATGACTATGAATTGAAAAAATGGTACTTCAATGAAAATATTGAGGATAATTATTTTTGGGAAAGATATTATCGATACTTAAAAGAACAAGGTTCCATAGACGACAAAAGTATCAATCTTTTGCATGAAAAAACTTTGCCAGATATTATGAATTGTCTTTATAATCCTAAAGAAGATTTTGATGGCAAACGTTTAAAGAGAGGTTTGATAATTGGTGATGTACAGTCCGGTAAAACGGCAACATATTCTGGCTTGATTTGCAAGGCTGCAGATGCAGGATATAAAGTCGTAATTCTTTTGGCAGGTATAACAGAAAGTCTTCGTCAGCAAACACAAGAACGTATTGACGAGGGAATTGTTGGTTATACTATTCGCAAGGTTAATAAACAAATTCGCGAAGGACGGGTTGGTGTCGGTAAGGATAATAAACAACGTAGAGCAAGTTCTTTCACAACATGCGTTAAAGACTTTGTCAGAGGTAGCAACTTGATATCAACGACATTATCTGACCATAACTCTCTCGTATTGTTTGTTGTTAAGAAAAACGTATCTGTACTGACAAAATTGCATGATTGGTTAAAGAATCAAAATATGGATGTTCGCACAAATAGCATAAACCACCCTATGCTCCTCATTGACGATGAAGCAGATAATGCATCTGTAAATACAAAGAAAGACAATACAGATCCAACAAAGACAAATGCGATAATTCGTAAGATTTGTAATCTTTTCCAAACAGCTAACTATGTTGGCTTTACGGCTACTCCATTTGCGAACGTCTTTATTGACCCGGATTCTGTGGACAGCATGAAAAATGCAGATTTGTTTCCAGAACATTTTATTTACACATTGCCAACACCTTCTTCATACATTGGAGCTGATAAAATTTTCTATAAGGATAAGAAGTACTACCGTAATCTACGATTTATAACAGATATAGAGGAGCCAGATTACACATCTGACGAATACAGAGAATATTTAAAAAATATTGATGAACTAAATAGAGGGACATTCTACTATCGTCATACAAAAGAATGGAATGGCGTATTGCCGGATTCATTGAAAGAATCCATATATTGCTATTATCTTGCAAATGTGGTTAGAGATTTAAGAGGACATGGTGCTAAACCAAGAAGTATGTTGATTAACATGTCTCGTTTTGTAAAGGTGCAAAGTGTTATTAAGGAACATGTAGATAAGATACAGAATGAGTTTATCAGAACAATAAAATTCGATTTTGACGATGATAGTTCTAAGAACGTTAAATTGTCTTTATATAAAAAGTTGGAACAACTTTGGAATAAGCATTTTAATAATGTTACTGATGTTTGCTTTACGGATGTAATAAAGAAAAAAAATTTGTTAGGAGCAGTTTATGACATTGAGGCAAAAATACCAAAAATGGAAATAATTGTCGTCAATGGTAGCAGTTCTAGTAAGCTGGATTATAAATCTAACCCATCGTTAAGGGTAATAGCTATTGGTGGACTTGCACTTTCAAGAGGTCTGACATTAGAAGGTTTGCTTGTTAGCTATTTCTATCGTAATACCGCAACATTTGATGTATTGATGCAGATGGGACGCTGGTTCGGCTATAGACCGCATTATGATGATTTATTCCAAATATGGATAAGTCAAGCAAGTGCGACATGGTATAGAGAGGTTGCTATAGCTGCTTCCGAACTGAAGACGGATATTAAGAAAATGTTCGAGCAACACCTTACTCCGAAAGATTTTGGAATTAAGGTACGTGACTATTGTGATGAGTTACAGATAACTGCTAACAATAAGATGCGAACTGCATACGAACTATTGATGATGGAGTCTTACTATGGCAATATCTTTGATACCCCTTATCTTAGTGTAAAGGCAGAACACAATAAGGATAACTGGGAACAGGTAAAATCTTTTGTTGCACATCTATTTAAAGATGGGTATAAATTTAGTTTTGCAAACATCAATAAATACAAAGATAAAGATGTTTATTCAAATATCGATAAGTCTAGATATTTTGCAGATGTACCAAAAGAATTAGTCGTTGATTTTTTGACCAAGATAAAATGTTCTTTAGTCAATATGAAATTTAATAAGCAGAACTTAATAGATTTCATTTGTGATAAAGAAACAGAAGGTGTAGATAAGTGGGATATTGTATTTGAAGGCGGTGATGGACAAAGCTTTTATGACATACAAGGACTTGAGATGATTCGTTGCCCGAAACGTCAAATAGAAGAGCATGACCATGTCATTCAGATTTCGAGTCGCCGTAGAATTCTAGGTTTGCGAGAAGGTAAATTCTGCTTGACTCAAAAAGATATTGAATTGGCTGAAAAGCGATGCAGAGAAGTCTGGGAAAAGGAAGGTTCAAATGTGCAAGGTAGAAATATTCCTCTTAAAGCTTATTTTGAACATCTTCCGTATAGAAAACCCGTATTAATAATAATGCTAATTGAACCAATTGAACCGGAAAATAAAGAGGTAAATAAGAAAGCCATTGAATACATTAAGAATCTTAATGGTAACAAGATGATAGCATTCGCTATTGGATTTCCTGGATTAAAAGAGACTGGAAAAACAAAGAAATATAAGGTTAACAAAACATATTATCAGCTTAACATGCTTGATGAGCCAGATGAAATAGAAGACGATGAAGAATAAACTATCAGCAACTTTCTCACAAGGTTTCCAAAGTGGAGAGTTTATCCGTGTTGGAGAAAATCGTGACCTTAGTCTTTTTGTAGGGAAGGATGAGAAAGGAAACTATGCCTTTGACTTTAGAGGTTCATATGTTCCTGTCAGAATAGCCCAGTCAGATGTCATTACTGTGCAACAAGGTAAAAGTGGAGAGTACTGTATTCTTCGTTTTTCGCTTTGTAACAATGAATTGCTGGAGTATTTCAGCACGTTCTGCCAAGATTTAATAGATTCTACCGAATATACTAAGAGTGATGCGGATGCCTATAAGACTCTTTGTTCAAGATATTTTTCTTGGAAGAAATTGTTCCGTCCGAATAAAAGCAGAATGAATGACAACGAGGTTATGGGATTAATCGGAGAGCTACTATTTATGCAGGATTACATGATTCCGCATTATGATGTTGAAACGGCTTTGGATAGCTGGATGGGACCAGAAAAAAATCATAAGGATTATTCTATTGGGAGCGTTTGGTACGAAATAAAAACCATAAGTGTTGGTAAGGAGTCAATAAAGATTTCATCTCTTGAACAACTGGATGGAGATGATGAAGGTTTTCTCGCTGTGTATTGCTTGGAAAAAATGAGCCCGACTTTCAGCGGAATAAAGTTGAACGAGCTAGTTAAAAATCTTATAACAAAAATGGGGACGGTTCAGAATAGAGAAATATTCATGTCGAAATTAAGTATGTATGACTTTGATTTCTCTGTTGAATATGACAACTTCGTATTTACAAATGTTGAATTCTCTATATATCGTATCTGTGATGATTTCCCTCGTCTTTGCAGAAAAAATATACCAAACGCAATCAATAAAATTCAATACGAGATTTTTCTTTCAGAATTAGAAGAATATAAACTTTAAAACTTTTAATACTATGGAAATTGAAGAATACAGAGAGCAATTCATAGATCAACTTAGGTTTGATGCAGACCATGAAGGCACGGAACCTGAGACACAATTCATCTTAAAGACTCTGGAAGAATTGGAAACTATAGGAGAATTGAACGATCCGATGCCTATGTCTATTGAGATACGTGGCAAACGTGGTCGTATAATGGCTCTTGATGCTTATGCATATGATGAAGCAGACAGTGCGCTTATACTGATTGCTAGTGATTTTACTAATAAACGTGATGTGACAAACACGCTGACAAATACTCGCATTACGGATTTATACACTCGCATGCGCAATTTCCTTGATGAAGCTGTTAATGGCAATATGGGCGATTATTGTGACGATTCTGACCCTGCTATAATTTTGGCAAAAGAGTTTCGGAAGAAAATTGGCAAAGGAATGTTGGACACAGAAATTCTTCGATTTAAGTTTTATATACTTTCTAATTCGGTTCTCAGTAAACAGGTTAAGAATGTTGCACAGGAAGATTTTCTTGAGAGACCTGTTGAACTTAACATCTGGACTCTTGAACGGATGTTCCAAACGTTTACTTCCGATGCAAGTGAGATCGTGGAGTTTGATACGAAGGATTTTGATTGCGACGGGATCAAGTATCTGAAAGCAGATTTGGGTGATAATAGTGAATATGATGCATATCTTGGAATTGTTCCAGGAAAATTCTTGGCTGATATTTATTTGAAATATGGAAGCAAGTTACTACAAGGTAACGTGCGTGCTTTTCTTAGTGTTCGAGGAAAGGTTAACAAGGGAATTAGAAGTACAATTATCAATAATCCCGAGAATTTTTTTACCTATAATAATGGTATCGCTATTGTAGCTCGTTCGATAGATTTTTCTGCTGATAGAACTCGAATTACTCATTTTAAAGATTTGCAGATAATTAATGGTGGTCAGACAACTGCTTCATTGGCAAATGCAATTATTCGTAAGGAGGACAAAAAGGGAATGAAAAATCTGTTTGTGCCGATGAAGTTAACTGTTCTGAATGTGGAGAATGATATGTCGGAGGAAGATGTTGAGCGATACAATGACATCACAAAGACCATTTCAAAATGTGCCAACTGCCAGAATCCTGTCTCGGATGCCGATTTCTTCTCTAATCATCCGTTCCATGTGATGATGGAAAAGTTGTCGCAAAAGGTACTCGCTCCGCCTGTTGCAGGCAGACCATACCAGACTCGTTGGTTTTATGAACGTTCGCGTGGCAAGTGGGAACAGGAGCAGATGAAATTGACACAAGCACAACGCAAGACTTTTTGTGAAAAAAGTCCGAAAAATCAGGTTGTTAAGAAGGAGAAGTTGGCAAAGTGTTTGAATACAATTAAGATGAATCCTCATCAAGTTTGTCAGAGTTCAGCTATTAATTTCAATCGCTTTGCAGATTACGTTGAAGACCTTTACGATAAATCAAAAGACAGTATCAACGAGGAGTTTTTTAAAAAAGGAATTTGTTCAGTCATTATGTTTGATGAACTTGATGTGATGGTTAACAAGTCTGAATGGTATCCGAAAGGTGGTGACAAAGCTCAGATTGTGCCATATACAATTGCCAAGTTGATGTATCTCTTACCAAAAGATGCTGACCTTGACTGGAAGACGATTTGGAATAAACAGACGATGTACCCTGCTTTGGCAAATGAATTGATACGTTTAGCTTTTGTCACGCAACATTTTTTAACGGAGCAGGCTGGAGGTGGTCTTGTCAGAACTATTTCCAGAACGCTTGCAGTTTGGGACTCCTATAAAAGAATACCGTTTGAAATGTCTGATACATTCATTGCGTCACTTATTTCTAAAGAGGAGACGAAAGCAACAGAAGCAACAGCAAAACGAGCTCACAAGTTTAATTCAAATATTGATGTAAGTGTTGAGGTTTTTAATCTAGGCACAGACTATTGGATGAAAGTTTATAACGATCTTTCAAAAGAAAATGTTCTTTCATACGGCGATTTAGACTTCATTAAGTCAATCGCAACTCGTATTATATCAAAAAATGTTCTTCCTTCGGCGTCACAATGCAAGCGACTGTTGAAAATAGTTCACAACGTTGAAGATAAAGGATATATAATGCCTTAATAATGGTTTGTATGGCTGCACAAAGATATTACTATTCAGACACAATCTCAAACTTCTTAAACAGGAGTAATGAGGAAATAATAGGAAAACTTACACTTGCTAGTCAGCATGATATTAATGATGACACGTCAAACTCTTGGCTTGAAGAAGTTGAGATATTAAAAAATGTATTGACGCCTTATAATGAAAGAGGAAGTTTGTATTTTGAATATAACATCCCGCGTATGGGGAGACGTGCTGACGTTATAGTTGTAATAGATGAAATTGTCTTTATTCTTGAATTCAAAACAGCAGGTAGCAAATTTACTCATGATGCAATTACACAAGTCTGGGACTATGCTCTTGATCTGAAAAATTTTCAAGAAGGAAGTCTGGAACGTATTATCGTACCAGTTCTTGTGGCTACATTGGAGAGGAATAATAATTGTGATTTTAGTCTTAATCCTTTCAAGGATAATGTTTATGAGCCATTAAGAACTAATGCAAATAGACTTTGTGATGCCTTTTATATTTCATTAGAAAATATACCTCACCCAAAAATTGAACACTCTGACGACAGAGATGACCAATGGGCCAAAAGTGGATATGAGCCAACTCCGACAATTATTGAGGCTGCTATAGCGCTTTATGAAGAAAACACAGTAGAAGATATAACCAAGCATGGTGGTGATATAGACAAGGCCTCTGCAGAATTATGTAATATTATAAATTATTGTAGAAAGAATAATCGGAAGGCTATTTGTTTTATTACTGGTGTTCCTGGGGCAGGTAAAACTCTTATAGGATTAAATACGGCTATTGATCAATTTAATCGAGGTGAAAAAGCTGTGTACCTTTCAGGAAATTTCCCGCTTGTAGAAGTATTGCAAGAGGCTCTTACACGCGATTATATAAGAAGAGACAGAATCAAGGCTAGAATAGAAAGCCGAAGAGCATGTACAAAAGAGGAAGCTAAGAGTAGAGTAAAGGCTTTTATTCAGATGATACATCACTATCGTGATCTTTATCTAGAAGGAACAGAAGTAGTTGATAATGAAATAAAACCTATTGAAGGTTATTTTCAGAGTCATGCTGACAAAGCATATATTCCTGCAGAACACGTAGCAATCTTTGATGAAGCTCAAAGGGCATGGACCGATGATGAGTTGAAACGTTTCATGAGAGAGAAAAAGGGCATACGAGATTTTCCATATAGCGAACCAGAATACTTGATTTCTTGTATGAATAGGCAATTAGATTGGGGCGTAGTGATTTGCTTGGTGGGTAATGGACAAGCTATAAACAAGGGAGAAGCAGGACTAACGGAATGGATAGAATCAATTAGTAGAAGCTTTAAGGATTGGGATGTATATATGTCTAAATACCTACTTGAATCCGGAGATATAAAGAAAGCAGAATTAGAATTAATAGAACAACAACTCAAACCGAGAGAAGATCTTCATTTGAAGATGTCTATGCGTTCGTTTCGATCAGAGAAGGTTAGTATCTTTGTAAATCAACTTCTTGCGTTGCAGAGAGATGAAGCAACTGAGACATTGAAGGAACTTGAAAACTATCCCATCGTTATCACACGTTCATTGGATAAAGCAAAACAGTGGTTACGTGATCATGCCAGAGGAAGTGAACGTTATGGATTGTTGGCTAGTAGTAAGGCAGAGCGTCTAAAAGCTATCAGCATTAATGTCCGTTATCAACCAGATTTTGTTCATTGGTTTCTTGAAGATGATACAGATATCCGTTCATCAAATGCTCTTGAAGATACTTTAACGGAATTCAAAGTCCAAGGTTTAGAAATTGACTGGGCATGTGTGGCATGGGATGCAGATCTTCGTCTTAATGAAAATCAAACAGCATGGCAACACTACCAGTTGCGTTCTGGCACGAAATGGCAGAATATAAACAAACCGATCAACCAGCAGTACCAAATTAATGCATACAGGGTACTATTAACCAGAGCCCGTCAAGGTATGATTATAGTTGTACCGAATGGTGATAATGGAGTTCCTCCTGACGAAACAAGAAAACCTGAATGGTATGATGGTATTTATAATTATCTTCGTAGTATTGGCATTGAAGAGATATAATAACGTTACAACAACGCCTTAATATATTTCATAGAGCAGTATTCGTCAAATTTTCATTATGCCAAACACCCTAATGCATACGAAAACATGGATGCTTATATTGATGAAGACCCGTGGCAGCAATACAAGGGATTTGGTGAAGATAAATATGTGGTGTCGTATCTTGAAGGTATCGACAGCGAACTGAAAAATATCATTGCTGTATTGATGTAAAAATCGGTTCAGAAGAATAATTGAAGAAATAATAATATTGATGTTGGACGCACCTCGGAACGGCACAGTTTCAAGGTGCGTCCAATGTTTTTTATCCACAAAATGCAGCCATGATGAAAATGCCTCGAAAATCTGAAACATTTTTATGTTGTTTCCCTTATAGTCCGCATTAAAAAGTGTCTGCAATGGAGTTATTTATTAAGCAAAATCAGTCTTGCAGCTTTCAAACTGTTAGTGATAGGTTTACGACCCGTAAATGGGCCACTTTTGCATTAAAAGTGGCTGAGTTTTTAACCGAAAACAATAGAGTTTTTTTTAGGAATTAGCAGAACTGGTGAACGGTTGGCTGCTGACGGACAATTATGCTGCGGACGGTAGGGCAGAGGAGTGCATGGCGGTGTGTCGGCAGACTATAAAATAAAAATCCCGCCAACGTCCGATTGGGGATGTTGGCGGGATAATTCTTGAAATAAATTTCTTTACAGAAGTATCCCTGTGCGGGATGCTTGTGGTTCTTATCTTACTGTACGCCGAACTCAGCCTGCTGCTTGTTCACCTCTTCGAGAGTGCGCTGACGCTCCTCGTCGGTCATCGTCTGCTTTGTCTCGCCTGTTGTGCGCACGGGCTTGCTTACGGTTGCCGTGGGCTTGTCGGTGTAGCATGCCGGCAGAGTGGGGGCTACGCTCTCTATTGTCAGTTCGGCTGCTGCCGGAGCATACACGCCGTCGTAGTATGAGCGCGCCTTTATGGTTATCTTGCCCGGTTTGTCGGTGGCCTGTATCAGTACGGGAGCCGTTCCCCATTCAACGATGCGCGGGTTTGCCATGATGTTTTCGCCGTCGCCTATTATACGGCCTTCGCCCTCAACGGTGAAGTAGATGTTGTCTTTGGCCAGGCGCTTCACGTTGCCGTTGTCGTCGGTAACCTCAGCCACAACCACAATGAAGTCGCTGCCGTCGGCGTTGAGCTTGCGGCCCATGTCGTCGGCATAGAGGCGCAGC
Organism: uncultured bacterium; assembly: GCA_905214625.1. GTDB lineage: Bacteria > Bacteroidota > Bacteroidia > Bacteroidales > Bacteroidaceae > Prevotella. Next base: position 24,492 of record CAJMMQ010000013.1, on the reverse strand, counting down.
TTGGTAGAGCGGCGCGACGGCATCTTCTTCTGTACGGCAACCACCTTGCCGTCCTTGATGCCTTCTGCCTGGAGCGACACGCGCTGCCAGTTGCGCTGCTTGTAGCTGTATTCGCGCGCTGCCCAGAAGTTCCAGAAGTCTTTAAACACCACAGGGGCGCAGGGCTTGTCGTTGTCATTGTGAACAACGGGCAGAGTCATCACCTTGTCGCCCTCGAACATCGTAAGGCGCACACTGTCGCAGTTGGAGAACACCGTAACGTCGTTGTCGGAGAACTGAGTCATCTCGTTGGCTATGAACACCATAGGCTCGGCGTTGCGGTCTTGCGAACGGAACATCTCGAAGGCGTATTTCTTCTGACGGAAAGCGTCGTATATGCCTCCGTAGTAAGTGTCAGGATGATAGCCGCGCTGATGGTCGAACGGATGCCACTGGCAACCGCCTATAAACTGGCGCTGGCCGTGGTACATCTCACCGTAGGTGTCGCAGAGCGAGAGGGCTGCCATGAGCATAGGACGCTCGCCCCATGAGCGCGCAGCGCGGTTGATGTTGTTGTGTGCATACCAGTCGTCTACCATCTCGCCAAACTCGCGGGTGAAGACACACTTGTCCTCGGGCCAGTTGCCCTTGCCTATGTTGTCGGCCCAGTCGTACACCACGTCGTAGTTGTCTCTCACTCCTGCCGACTGCACATCAGCCACGGCAGCAGGACGGCCGGGATAAGGAAACTCGTCTTTGGTTATCTGGAGCGCCTTGATGGCGAAGTCTTCGGGATAGCGCGTCTCGTTGAGTATAGGCTCCCACATCAGCACACAGGTGTGGTTGCGGTCGCGGCGTATGATGTTGCGCGTGTTTTCATGCACAAGCTCGCCAAAGTGCGGATCCTTGTTCCAATACTGCCAGCCCGGAGTGGGCACAATGACAAACAATCCAAGCTCGTCGCAGGCATCCATGAAGGCAGGGTCCATGGGGTAGTGGGCACAACGTACAATCACCATGCCGGCCTTGCGCAGACGCTTGGCGTCGCGCCACTGCTGACTGTTGGGCAGAGCGTTGCCAACGTAGGCAAAATCCTGATGACGGTTGCCGCCGACAAGCTGATGATAAGGCTTGCCGTTGAGCCAGAAGCCGTCCTTTCCGCGGAACTCGGCCTTGCGGATGCCCATGCGCACCATGCCGCCGTCTACGCTCTTGCCGCCCTGCATGACGCTTATCTCAACGTTGTAGAGATAGGGCGACTCAGGCGACCACAGCTCAGGGTCTTTCAGTTTCATTGAGAGATATGCCGTAGCGCTCGACTTGGCGCCAACCTTAATCTTCTTTGTAACCGACTTGATGCGCTTTCCGCTCTTGTCTTTCACCACCACGGCCACCGTAGGCTGAGCCGCTGAGGCAGATGTGTTGCCCACTTCGACATTGACAAACACGTCGGCGCTCTTTTCAGATATGTTGTCGTAATGAAGGAAAACGCCGCCGCCAGCCACCTTGTTGGCCTCGAGCGCGTCGGTTATTGCCAGAGGCGACTTGCCTATGAGCCACACGTCGCGGTACATTCCGCCATGATAGCAGAAGTCGAGAGCCGTCTGCTTCTTTCCCGGCGGATAAGTCTTGTCGTCGCTGTTGTCGGCCTTCACCGCCACGACGCACTTGTCGCCCGCCTTTACGCCCTGTTCGGTCAGGTTTATGGTTATGGGCAGATATCCGCCCAGATGCTCTTTCACCTTCTTTCCGTTGACATACACCTCCTGCTTGCCCATTATGGCCTCAAAGTGCAGAGTGATGTCCTTGCCCTTCATGTCGGCAGGCACGGTGAAATGCTTGCGATACCAGGCAATGCCCTGATAGTTGCGGCAGCCGCTTGCCTCGGCAGGTTCGAGCCTTACGCTGTGAGGCACGCACACCACCTGCCAGCTGCTGTCGTCAAAGTCGGCTGCTCCGGCACCCTGGGCGTCGCCAAGATGAAAGCGCCAGCCCTGGTTGAAGTTGTAGATAACACGTCCGCTGCCCTGCAGGGGGAAGAGCCCTGCCACGGAAGAGCCTTTATAAGCTCCAGCCGTCAGCGAGACGAACAACAATAAAAGAAGAAAAATCTTTTTCATGTTAAGCTGATTGTATTTTTATTCTTTAAATAGAAAACCCGCACCGGGCATAGTGCAATATCACTGCGGCCATCTGCCTCGTGTACATTCCTACGGCTCGCGGTTGCGGGTGTTCTGTATTTATTCGTTAGCCACCTTTGGGTCTATCACCACATGCTTGATGCGCTGGCGGCGCCATGTGTATATGCAGTGAATCTTTCCGTCGGATGTCTGGATTATAGAAGGATAAGAATACTGGCTTACGGGCGACTCCTCGAGCGTTATCCAGTGCTTCCAGTCGGCGCCGTTGTCAGACTTCATCACCGACAGCGGAGTGCGCGCTCCCTTGCCGTTCTTTATGCCCTTGGGTATGGGGCGGTCGTTGCAGATAAGCACATGAGAGCCGTCTTTCAGTGTAACGGCATCAAGACCGCTGTTATTGTTTGGAGTGTCAATAAGCTGCAGTTTGCTCCATGTCAGTCCGTTGTCAGAGCTGTAGGTTATGCCTATGTGCTCGCTGCGTGTGCGTGCCACGGCAGCCAGACGGCCGTCGTTGAGCACCATCACAGCCGGCTGAATGGCCTTAACACCCTCGTCGGCCTTAACAAAGTCGGTGCGTTTCCATGTCTTGCCCATGTCGTCAGAGTATTCAAAATACAGGCGCCATCCGCCTTCCTCAATACTTGTAGGCGCAATGATGCGGCCCTTGCTCATTATGGGCTTGTTCTTTATCGGACCGAGATAGCCCTCCTGCAGCGGCTCGCGCTCGCTCCACGTCTTGCCGCCGTCCTTAGAGCGCACCATCCAGCCTGTCCAGTCGGCCACCTTGTTGCCAATCTTGAAGTAGATAACAAGGTCGCCTCCGGGTATCTGATATATCACCGGGTTCCAGCAAGCCTTGCGCTGATAGCCCTCAGGATTCTTTCTTATCTTCTTGTCGAGTATAGGTCCTTTGGCAGCCGGGGCGTTGGTGCTGTCGAGTCCTGACAGACCAGCCAACTTAGCTTCTTCACTTCCCGTCTTGAACACGCCGTCGGCAACGAGTTGAGGCGCCTGCCATTCTGTAGAGCCTTTAGGCTTACGGCTCACCCAGATGCACACATCAGGGTTGCGCTCCTTTGTTCCGCCGAAGTAAGTTGCCACAAGGTCGCCCTTGCTTGTCTCGGCTATCGTGGCAGAATGGCACTCGGGGAATGATGCCGACTTATACAGAAACTCGTCAGAAACTACGGCTTTGCCGGTCATGGGCATGTCGGCAGTAATGTCGTATTTGCCCGAACCGATGTTCCTGATGCTGCCGTCGGGCATGTGCAGTTCGGCAGTGGTGTTTGCCGGAATCTCGACGTGCCATATCAGCTTGCCCGCCTTCTTGTGCCAGCGGCTTACTATTGTGCCGTAGATTGACTTGTAAGACGCGTTGATGTCGTCAATCTCGTCGACGTTGAACGCAGGCTTCATCACGATATGCTTAAAGCCCGGCTTGTTCTCGTCAGAGTTAATGCCTGCCACATCCTCATAGATCCACGACACAAGGTCGCCAAGCAGCATAACGTGATTGCCGCTGTTCATCCACGGATTGGCAGTGTCGCCGTTCCACAGTTCCCATATCGTTGTGGCTCCGTTCTCGGCCATGTAGCCCCAGCTCGGATACTTCTTGTTGGTTGCCAGCAGCCATGCCATGTCGCCGCGGCCCATGTCGGTTAGTCCGTGCATAAGCCACTGCACGCCTATCACGCCGCAAGATATGGCCCCCTTGTTAAGGGTAATGATGTTGTGTATGATGTTCTTCTCAACCTCACCGCGCACATAGTCGTCGTCAATCATGCCGAACGCCAGCGGAAGAAGGTTAGCCGTAACGGTGTTGTTGCCGTAGAACGTGCTGTCGGGATAGAGCATAAGGCCCGGCACCTGGCTGGTGTTGCGGTTTATGGTTAGGAACTTCTTGTTGAAAGCATCCTTCACGCGTGCTGCCTCTGCGCTGAACTCAGCAGCGTCTGCCGGCTTGTCAAGAATCGTGGCAAACCTCTCCATCATCTTGTTCAGTCTGTAATAGTAGGCCGTGGCAATGAGAGTGCCGTCGGTTACGCGCTTGGGGTCGCGGCTGTGTATCAGCTTTATGTCCTCTGGCGGCACGCACCAGTCGCCGTATTTGTCGCGCGGCATCAGTCCATCCTTGCCATACTGATACTTCATGTGGCCGAGCCAGTGCTTCACGTTGCCGTAGTAGCGGCTCACAGGCTCTGCGTCGCCATACTGGTTATACATCATCTCGAGCGAGAAGGGCAGGGCAGAAGGCCACGTAATGTTGTCAGAATAATAGTTCCAGTAAGCAGGAGCCACGTCGGGTATGCAGCCGTCTTCACGCTGGGCCTCGGTTATGTCGCGTGCCCATTTGGCATAGAGTGCGTTGTTGTTGAATATGAAAGCCTCGCCGAAACATCCGCGTACACGGTCGCCAAGCCACGGCTGACGCTCGTCGCGCTGCGGACAGTCTACGGGCATGCCCTTATAGTTGCCCAAAATGCCCCACATTGCGTTATTGTAAACCTTGTTGAGTATGGTGTCGGCACATTCAAACGAGCCTGTCAACTCCATCTCGTCGCTTACCACTTCGCCTATAATGGCGTCAGCAGTTACGTTGTCAAGACCTGTAATCTCGGCATAACGGAAGCCGTGATATACAAACGTTGGCGCCCACCAGCGGCCGTCCTCGTTGCCGGCAGCAACATAATAGTCGGTTGTAAACGCGTTGCGCAGGTTCTTTGTGAACAGACTTCCGTCCTCGTTGAGCTTCTCGGCATACTGAATCTTCACGCTGTCGCCGGCATTTACGCCGCCGATGCGCAGCTTAATCCAGCCCGCCATGTTCTGTCCCATGTCTATGATGTAGCCCTCGCCTCGCTTAGTGACGCTCACGGGCTTCATGGTTTTCACCACCTTCATGTTGGGACTCATTGCTCCGCGCAGCGTTCCCGTGGGTATGCCCACGCGCTCTGCCGCCATCCATTTAGAGTCGTCGTAACCCACAGAGGTCCATGCGCCCAGCTCCTTGCGGGCGTCGTATATCTCGCCGTCGTACTCGTTGTTGGAGCGTATTGCGCCGTCGGGGTTCAGTTTCCATTTGTTGCTCGACGAGATAACCTTCTTCTTGCCGTCTGCAAACTCGATGACGAGGTTAAGACGGAGCTTGGGATAGCCGAAGTTGGCTATCTTGTAAGGCTTCTTTTTCTGCTGCATGGTGTAGAAGCGGCCGTTGCCAAGAGTTACGCCAATGGCGTTCTTTGCGGTCAGCATCTGCGTAACGTCGAATGCGTTGTACAGCACCGTCTTGCGGTAGTCGGTAGGAGCAGGAGCCAACACCTGGTCGCCCACCTTCTGTCCGTTGATGTATGCCTCATACATGCCCAGTCCGCTGATGTAGAGCGTAGCACGCTTTACGGGCTTGTCAAGGTCGAATTCGGTGCGCAGATAGCGCGAACTGAGCTTGCTGTGCACGTCCTCAACGTCCCACGGCATGGCCTTCTCCAGACCAATCCACTGTCCGCTCCAGTCGGCTTCGTTGAGCAGTCCCACGTTCCACATGGCCGTCTCGCTCCAGTCAGACTCGCCTTTTGTCGTTGTTACCTTCACGCGCCAGTAGCACGGAGTGTTGCTGCGCAGCTCCTTGCCGGCATATTTTATCCACTGCGACTGGTCGCTCTCCACGGTAGCGTCCCAGAGGTCGCCCGTAAAGTTGTCGGCCTTCTCTTTGGTTGACGCCACTATGATGCGGTAAGATGTCTGCATCACGTCGTTCTCGTCCGATGTAATCATCCATCCAAGCCGCGGCTCTGGCGTGTCTATGCTCATCGGGTTGACCATGCGCTCTGTCTTCAGCTCGGTAACGGCAACGGTAAACTGCGACTTCTTTGCAGTTTTCTTCTTCGCTGCCATGGCCGGCATGCAAAGCGCTACGGCCAACGCCGTTATAAATGCCTTGCGTATCATTGCTTCTCAGGTATTTGCGTATCTGTTTTTCCGATGTAATTCTTGCTTGAGTCAACGGCTATCAGCACTCTGTCGCTGCCGCGCAGATATGCTGCATCGTAGGTAAACTCTACTACCTTGCTGTCGTATTCGCCGAGATAAGTCAGCTTGCCGTCTGCCGGATTCATCCACCACACGTTCTTCTTTGCGCCGCTGATTTTTGTAAGGTCTATGCTCATAGGCTTGCCGCTGTAGTTGTAGACCAGCAGATAGTCGTTGCCGCGTGTGGCTATGACGCGGTCGTATCGCTCACCGTTCTGTCCGGCAATAATGCTCTGGTCGGCCACGCGCTCAGTGAAAGGGAAGTTGAGCATGAGCCATTTGAGATACTTCATCTGGTTGTAGCCCGGATCTTTCATTGCATCCCACCATGGTTTCTCGGCACCGAACGAGGCCATAAGTCCCGGACGTATGAACTGCATCACGGAGTTGTGGCCGTAAGTATGGCCGAAAGCTCCGCCGAACACAGCCCAGTAAGCATAGCGGCGCACGTCGTAGTCTTGCCAACGCGGATCGTTTACGTCGTGTAGTCCCTGCGGAATGTCCTCATACGAAGGCTCACCGTCGATAACGGGGCGCAGCGGCTCTTTCTCAAAGCTCATGTCAACATAGCGCCAGTTATCTTCTTCTGTATTGTCTTTAATGGTGTAGTCGCCGTCGCCCTTGCGCTGTCCGTAACGGCGGTGTCCGCTCTGGAACATGTTGAAGTCCATCCACTCGCGGTCGTTATACCACCATGCCGACGTTGTGCGGCCTCTCGGGTGGAAGGTCATAATGTGGTTCTTGTCCACTTTCTTTATGGCTCTTGCCATGGCATCCCACACCTCAGGCTTCTTGTCGCCCATGATGTCGCCGCCAATCATCCATATAATGTTAGGCTTGTCCTTGTATCTCTCGCCCAGAAACTTGCCCAGCGCGGCAGCTTTCTTTACGTCCATCTTGTCGATCATAGAGCCCCAGATGCAGTCCATGGCGATGTAGATGCCGTTGTTGGCAGCCACGTCAACTATATAGTCGAGATGCTCCCAGTAGCCGTAGACACCCGGCTTAGACACTTTGCTGAAGTCGAACTCTGCATTGTTGGCCGCATGGCCGTACACGTTGAACGTTGGGATGGCGTTGAGCACCTGTATCTGCTCAACGTTATATCCTGCTTCCCTGTCTTTAGCCAGAAAGTATTCGGCCTCTTCGCGGTTCAGTCTTTCGGGCAGCAGCCATGCCGTGTTGCCCATCCAGAAAAACGGCTCTCCGTTTTCGTGCACTATGTAACGGTTGTTCTCAGACACTACGAGCCGTCCGTTGCTCCACGGCTTGTAGATTTTGCCTGCTGCGTTGACAGCCAAAGTGCTTATCAGCAGGGTTGCGATAAATAGTATTCTGCTTTTATTCATACTACTTTTTATAGATTTTTGTTAGTTAATATTATTCTTTTTTTCGGTTAATCCATGCGGTCTTAAATGACCTTTCAATTAGTTTTGTAAAGTTGCTTTTGGCCTCTTGGTATTCCGGATTGTCTCCGTTGCGTTGTGAAAGACGGCATATTGCGTTGCGAAACACGGTCTTTTACACGCCAAAAGGCCGCCTTTTGCGATGTTAAAGGTAGCCTTTTGCAACCCTTTGAATATCAGCGGGTTGCAAAGCCGGCAGCGTTGCGCCTTATCGGGCACTGCTTATTCATGTCCGGCTTATATACGTTAAGTGGCGGAAATATGGGTTTTGTTCTGTTTTTCCCATATTCCGCCACTATTATTATTCTGCCTCAAATGTGTACACAGCTCCCTTCTTAGTGTTTATGTCATAGAGATATGTCTTCTTTGATTCAGGCATTTTCTCTATTGCTTCGGGATAGTTTATCTTCTGACGGATGTCTGTCGGAGTTTCAAACAGTCTGTTCTTGTTCTTGCCTTTTGCAGCCTTCAGGCCCTTGCCCTTCAGGGGCACGGCCGAACGTATGCGCAGGTTGCCGCCAAGTTCCGACTTCACCGTTGCCTTTGTTATTTTGTTGTCCTTCCATGTCATGCTCACCTCAAATCCTCCGCGCGCCTTCAGTCCGCTCACAGAGCCTTCTTTACATGCGTCGGGCAGGGCAGGCAGCAGGTAGACAAAGCCGTCGTGACTCTGCATAAGCATCTCGGCTATACCGGCCGTGCAGCCAAAGTTGCCGTCAATCTGAAATGGCGGATGTGCGTCAAAGAGGTTAGGATAAGTTCCGCCCTTCTTCTTCTCGTTGCGCACCAGCGTCAGCTGGTCGCCAATGAGCTTCCATGCGTGGTTGCCGTCGAGCAGTCGTGACCACAGGCACACCTTCCAACCCATGCTCCAGCCCGTAGACGGGTCGCCGCGGTGGATGAGTGATGTGCGTGCAGCTGCGGTGAGTTCGGGTGTGCGGAACGGAGATATCTGGTTGCTCGGGTAGAGACCGTACAGATGCGACACGTGTCTGTGCACGTCTTCCGGGTTATCCCAGTCGTCCATCCATTCCTGCAACTGTCCCCAGCGGCCGGTCTGCAGCGGCACCATCTCCGTGAGCTTCTGCTTCAGACTGTCGATTATTGTAGCCGTCTTGGTCTTGCCCAATATGTCGGCAGCGTCTATAACGTGGTTAAACAGGTCGTAGAGCAGCTGGTTGTCCATCGTAACGCCTGCGGCAGTTGTAGCCTTGTACGGGTGCTGATTTTCAGGCGACAGACTGGGGCAGATAACCCACCAGTTGTTCTTCGGCTCGCGCACCATAATCTGATTGAAGAAGCGTGCCGCGTTCTCCATTATCGGGTACACGCTCTCGAGGAAGCTCACGTCTCCTGTGTAGAGATAATGCTCCCACAGATGCTGGCACATCCATGCGCCGCCTGTAGGCCACAGGCCCGACGGAGCCTTGTCTATCGCTCCTGTTACGCGCCAGATGTCAGTGTTGTGGTGCAGCACCCATCCGTCGGCACCATACATTATGTCGGCCGACTTGTGTCCTGTCTCGCTAACGTCTTTGATAAGACTGAACAGCGGACCGTTGAGTTCGGTCAGGTTGGTCGACTCTGCCGGCCAGTAGTTCATCTCAAGATTGATGTTGCATGTATATTTGCTGTCCCACGACGGCAGCATCTTGTCGTTCCATATACCCTGCAGCGTGGGCGGCTGTGTGCCAGGCTGAGATGTGCATATAAGCAGATAGCGGCCAAACTGGAAGTAAGTCTCAACCAGATGCAGGTCGGTCTGCTTCTTGAACAGCTCCACGCGCTTGTCGGTAGTGGTTGATGCAAAAGCGTCTTCGCCCAAGTCGAGCTTCACGCGGTCGTACAAAGCCTTGTATTTCTTCACGTGTGCTGCCTTCATCGTGTTGAAGTCTTTCGCCAGTGCCTCTTTCAGTGCTGTCTCAGAGCGTAGAGTGTCGTTTCCGCTGATGTCCTTATAGCTGTTGAAGTTTGTTGCTATTGTCAGATAGATTGTAGCCTCGTCGGCACCGTTTATCTGCAGTACGCCGTCACGGCTGCACATGCTTCCGCCCTTAACAGTGGCCGTAGCCCTGCCCGTAAACGTAACCTTGCCTTTCTGTCCCTCGTGCCATCCGCTTACGCCGCTCAGCACAATCTCGTTGCCTTCCGACATTATCGTTACGTCCTGCTGCGGCGATGTCATCTGCGCATTGCAGGTTATCATGCCTTTCTTGCTGGCAGTTAGGTGTATTGCGATTACGTTCCCGTCGAACGACGATATGTATTCTCTCTGATAAGTTACGCCGTTGCTTGTATATCTCGTTATGGCACGTGCCGAGTCAAGGCTCAGTTCGCGGTAGTAGTTTGTGTACTCGCCGTTGCCCGGAAAGTTGATATACAGGTCGCCAAACGGCTGATAAGGCATTCCGCTGTTTGTGTTGGCCTGCACGTGAGCCGTGGCCAGGTCTTGCGCCTCCTTGTATTTGCCTTCCCATACAAGCTGCCTCACCTTCGGCAGATACTCTTTTGCCTCAGGGTTGGCGTTGTTGTTGGGCCTTCCTGCCCATATAGTCTCTTCGTTAAGCTGTAGTCTCTCGGAGCCGGGCGTGCCGTATATCATTGCCCCCAGCCGGCTGTTGCCTATCGGCAGGGCCTCAGTCCAAGTGTAGGCCGGCCTGTCATACCACAGCACATGCTTGTTTTCAGCCAGTGCTTCACCGGCTGTCATGCAGCATAAGGCTGCAATCAGTGTTGTCTTTAGTAGTGTTTTTCTCATTTATTTCTTGGGTGTAAATCTTAGTGCGTTCTCGTCTTCAATAGTAACCTTGCTCTCGTCGAGCTTTGAGGCGTCAAGATTAAAGGTGTCAATAAAGAATTTATAAACAGCGCTGCGCTTGTTGTCGCCGAAGTCGTGGCGTTCTTTCGGCAGGTGGATGTTGCTCACCTTGTCGGCGGCTCCATAGAATCCGTAGATGCGCTGCAGATAAGGATATTCCAGTTCGGGCGTTGTCGATGTCCAGTCGCCGCCGTCGCTCACCAGCATCATCGGCTTCGGGGCAAACATTGCAGCCAGTTCGGCGTTGCAGGTGCCTCCTCCTGCCAGCTGTATCGGCATGCCGCTCTCACACGGACATCCGCCGTCGAACCACGACGATACGCTAACCACTGGGTTGGCAGCCGTGTATCTGTCGTCGAGCACCGTCAGCAGTACGGTCTGTGTACCTCCTCCCGAGCCTCCGTTCACGCCTATGCGCTTGGTGTCTACGTCCTTGCGCTGTATCATCCAGTCGAGTATCCTTATTCCGTTTAATGCCTGCATCACGTGTGCCTCTGGTGTCTGATGGGCTTTGCTGCCAACCTCGTCGGCCGATTCGCCCCATCCCCACAGGTCATAGTCAACACATATAGCGCCCATGCGTGCCAGTGTTGCCAGTCTCTGTTGCTGCACTTCGCCGTAGCGTCCGTTGCTGAAGTGTCCGTTGGGGCATATTATCAGCGGATGCTTTCCCTTGCTCGTTGGGGCGTAGATAGAGCCACATACGGTGTGGCCGTTAGCCGTTTTCAGTCTGAAGTTCTGTACGGTATATCCGTCAAACTTCCTTATCTTTGAGTATTCCGGCTTCTCCTTAGAGCATAGCGGCAGCAGTTTGTCTATGCCGAGGCGCTCTCTCACTTCCTTGCGCAGCGTGTCGCGCCGTGCCTCCCATGCCGTCTTGTCGCTGTATAGCGATGTCAGCCAGCTTATCATCTTCTGTCCGTCTTCGGGCTGTCTGCGCGGATATTCGTAAGGCTTAATCTTATACAGCTTGTCGTTCTGTTTAACGGCCTTGAAGTCGAAGGGAGCTAAAATGTTGTTGAGGGTTTCTTCTAAAGAGTAAGGGCGTATGCGGAAATCCGCATACGCTAATTTCAGTCCCGTTGTGTCTACATTATATTTGAGCTTTATTCCAAATCTTGCCGACACATCTTTCAGAACATCATTCAGAGGTCTGGTATATTTATTTTCAAATGTTTGTGCGCCGGCAGCCATGCTAACGAGTAGCATCACCGGCAGAATTATGCGTTTCATTTGTCCTGTATTTTATATGTCAGTTTTCCAAGACCGTCTCTTTTGGCGGCCAGTTTGCCGTTAACGAAGAGCATGAGGCCCTTGCCCTGATGATAGCGTTGTCCGTCCTTGTCGTAAACAATGGCTATGTTGTTGCCGCGATAGCTTATGTTGTCGAGGCAGAAGTAGTTCCATGTGCCTTCGGGTATGAGCGGATTGACAACGATGCTGCCGTCGGCCTGCGGCCTTAGTCCGGCAATACCTGTAATCACGAGGTCGGCAAATGTAGAGTGGTTGTAGTATCTGCTGCGCTCGCGGTCGCCCATAAGCCATGCTCCGTTTTTCTCGTCGAGATATTCGCCGATATACGGGCGTCCTCTGTGGTGCTGGCTCTCAACATACAGTTTCATCTGTTTGAAGAATGTAGAGTCGCCCACAACAGGTTCGGGATATGTGTTTATGTAGTTTGCCATGGCCGTAAGCGTCTGACTTGTTGCGAAAGGCCATATAGCGCCGTCCCATTCGCATTTGCCCACTCCGTGAGAGCGGAACTCAGGATGTCTTCTCTCTGCCGTTGTAAGTCCGTAGGGAGCCGAGAATCCTTCCTCGTCTTCCACCTGCTTCCATGCCTCGTCATACTTCTTTGCGTCAGGCAGGTTGAAATACCATGGAATAAATCCTATAGCCTCGCGCACGGCAGCCAGCGTGTCGCCTCTCATGGTCTCGAAGAACGACTGCTTCCCGCTCCACAGCTTTGTCTGTATCAGGTTCTTTATCGTGTCTGCCTCAAGGGTGTATTCCTTGGCCTTCTTTGTGTCGCCGGCCAGCTTGTTCAGTTCTGCCAGAGCCATGGCGTTGCCGTACATATAGCTGTTTATTGTCGGGCGTGCATACTGTTTGCGTCGTCCGCCGCTTATGCTTTCTTCCATTCCGTCCTGCACGTCGCCCTGCCAGTAGAGTCCGCTCTTCAGGCGGTTGGTGCTCTTCCAGCGTGCGTATTCCTCTTCGAGCGACGGTTTCAGGGCCATAACGAACGCTGTGTCGCCAAGCACCTTGTAAGCCTCATATACGGCAGCCGGGTTCCATGAGCTGAACTTGTTCATCTTCGTCATTGCCTTGCCGTTGTTGCCGTGGTACCATGTGTTCAGTATCTGGTGCAGATATGTCGAGTCGCGCAGCCAGCGTGTCTCCATTACGTGATGTCCTATTGCGCATGCAATGAGGTTGTATTTGTCGGCATAAGAGCGCTGAACGAGGAATTCGGTCATGCCAAGTCCTACGGGAGTGCGCTTGATGTGCTTGCGCAGCGACCACCAGCGGAAGTAGTAAATCTCCTCCATGTCTTTGTCGGGACATTCAAACAGAGGTATGTTCTTGCTCATCCATTCAGACGACTTGCTGTTGGGTATGTCCGTAACGATGTTCTCGTCCTCCATGTTGTTGAAGTATTCGGCATAGTGGGCGAAGTTGTCATACTTCAGCACTGTTGATGCTGAGTCGGCGTCTGCCGATGCAGTCTTAACGTTGGCAATAGAGAACGATGCCAGCTTGTCCTGCTCGTCGGCACGCGGCATGTCTACATACTGGTCGGCAGGAGTCTCAATGCTCGGCTCAGTGAACAGGTCGCCTGTGCGGAAAACAATTCGTGTTATGGCATCAACGGGCGTGTCGAACATACGAGATGTAACCTTCTTGCCGTTCACGAAGTATGTTCCCACGTGTCCGTCTACCGACAGTTTGGCCGTGATATGATATGTCTGTCCTGCGTCATAGTGCTTCAGCATGCCGCCGTAGCGCGCTCCGCCCTTAACCTTCATTGTTGCGGCAGAGTCGAGCACTATGCGTGAGCACATGTTGCCCTTGTCGTCAAGGAACTCTATGTTGAGCTGTCCGTGGTTGTTCTGCGCCGGTTTAACGTCGAAGTCTACCGTAAGCTCTTTCGTTGCCGGAATCAGTTTCTCCACCTTAGCGTAGTCATACGGGTCTTTGTCGCTCAGCGTAAGCCATTCGCCGTTGAGCGTTACGGGTGCCCACAGCGGCGAGTATATGTTCCAGTCTTTCATGTCCTGCAGCTTGGCATACTTGCTGAAGCTGCCTTCTGCATGTTCGGTGGCCTTTATCTTTACGGGAACAGGGATGCACGAAACCCACATGTCCTCCTTGTTGTTGCTGTAAGTAACCCAGAGGTTGTTGTCCGGCGGTGTTCCGTTGCCTTCAAGTATGCCTCGTGTATATTGCGGTCCGTAGCTCTTGTAGTTGCCCCAGTGGCGTTCTGGCGTAACCTCGCCGTTCACCAGGTTGAGCGTAGTGTATTCCAGTCCGTCGTTGCTCAGTGATATAGCCAGCGGCCAGCGGTATTCGGCCGGATTGTACACTGTGGCATAAGTGCCGTCAGAAAGGCGCTGTCCCCATATCTTAGCGTTAGAGTTAACAAAGCCGTGAGCCCTCTTTACAGGCAGCCGCCATGTGTTTCCGCCGTCGCTGCTTATGCTTGTCAGCGCGTGCTTCCACAGTCCCACCTTGCGTCCGTCGGGCAGTATATATCCGCTGAACGCCTTGTAAGGAGTCTTCAGCGGCAGTATGTCGTCGTTTCTGTCAGCCTCTTCAACCCACTGCATTCTGTACATCGGGTTAGCCAGAATCTCGTCGCATGCCTTAACAAACTCCTTGTCCTTTGCCTTCTTGTAATAAGGATAGTCGGTGTTCTTCTCGTTAAAGCCGTGGTTATAATATATAAAGTATATAGGTCCGAACGTGCCGTCGGCCTTAATCTCCCTCACCACGCGTCCTATGCCGTTGCCGTCGTTGGGGTCGTCTTTCGGAGTGAGTGCCACGCCGTAGTTGCCCATAGCAATGAGTCGGTTGCTCTTAGACACATAGAAGCCCACGCGCTGGTGCATTATTGCCTTCAGGTCTTTTGCTACAACGCCCGGCCATGTAGGCTTGGTATATCCGTCGGGCACGTTATATTCAGGGAACAGCTCAACGGGCTTGGTCCATTTATATCCGTCTGCAGAAGTCTGCAGCATGGTCTTTCCGGGCGGCTCATGCTCGCTTCTCGGGTCGGTCAGGTAGTGCATGTAGAACTTGCCCTTCCAATATGCCATCATAGGCTGGTGGTTATAGAGCCATCCTTGTTCGCCCCTCATGGTCTGAATGCTGTGTACGCCTACCACGGGCGACAGTCCGCCGTCATGGCGTGCCGGCGTTGCCACGGTTGTTCCTGTGTAATGCACGGCGTCGCGGTTCTCCTTTATCAGGTTTTTCACAATCTCCTCGTCGGCCATGAACACCGTTCCGTGCTTGTGTCCTACGGGGAACTTTACAGCGCCCGTCTGGTCCTGGAAATTCTTGAAGTCCTTTGTCCTTGCCGCTCCGTAAATGCCGTGGCGGTAAGAGTCGTAGTATATATAATACCATCCGTTTACCATTGCCGTTGACGGACCTTCGCAGAAACTTTCTGTGAACGGCTCTGATGCCTTGCTCCATGGGCCGTAGGGCGACTTGGCGAATGCCACCTTGATATTGCGCTGGTCTCTCGAGTTGTCCTTCAGCACCATCACGTAGTCGTCCTTGCCTCTCTTTACGAGAGTGGCGTCAATGCAGCTGAAGTCTGGGTCGATAAGCACCTTTGCCTTGCTGAACTTCTTGAAGTCTTTTGTTGTCACGTAGTACAGACGGTGGTTGTTGTAGTGGTCTTCCTTATAGTCGGGAAACTTGCCCGGTATGCACGATGCCCATACAATCATGTACTGCTTCTTTACGTCGTCGTAAAACAGCTCCGGCGCCCATACGTTCACCGTGGTGGGGTCGTCCATCACGTTAATAAGCCTTGGCGTGCTCCAGTGTATAAGGTCTTTCGATGACGCATAGCCGAAGCCCTTGTCGCCCTTCCAGCTCGAAGTCCACACAAGATGGAACGTGCCGTCGGGTCCTTTCACTATCGAAGGGTCGCGCATCACCTTCTGTACTCCTACCTCTGGGCGCAGAAATGTGCCCTGTATGGTGTCCCATCTCAGTCCGTCGTAGCTGTATATAAAGCGCAGCCCTTCATCGGCCGGCTCATGGAATGAAGTGGAAACGTAAATGTCTTTCGCGTAAGAAAGATTTGGTGCCGCCGTTGTCAACATAACGATGGCAGACAAAAAAAGTTTTCTCATTTCTGTTTTTCTTGTTTATGTTATGACGCTTGGTTTTAAGGTTTGTAATCATATAAATTAACGTAACGGCAAGTTTTTTATTATAATAATGTGTGTTTTTGTCTGTTTCTGTCCTTTTCATACCCTTTTCACCATTTCAGGTTACTGCCTTTGACCGTTATAATGACTGCAAAAAAGTCTGAAACGCCGCAGTGTCGTGATGATTTTTGCGCAAGTAATGCTTTTGTTATACTTTTTTAAAGCATTTGATAGCGCCATGCAGCACAAATGCAAACATATTTTGGTATTTTTGTACAAAAATTTACAGACATGCGGAATAATGTTGACCAGTGCCATCATTTAGCTGTCTGACAGGCGCGGATGTAGCCTACGCTACAAAGACCGCTGTGGCACGGACCGGCAATATGCAGTGCCGCGCAAGTAAACACTAACGGGTTAAACAAAAATATAAAGCCAATGAAGTTGAGATTATGTTTGTTCCTTATGGCCACCATGATGCTTCTGAGCAACGGTCAGGCCGGTGTCAACGTGTTTAACATAAGTGGCCGCGTTACCGACAGGGCCGGCCGCGGCATCAGCGGTGTGGTTGTCAACAACGGCATGGCATTCACGCGTACAGACGCCAACGGCAACTGGACGCTGCGCACCGACACGTTTGTCAGCAAGTTTATAAGTATTTCAACGCCGGCCGCCTACAAGCTGCCTTCAAAAAACAGCATAGCGTCGGGCTTCTACATGCCCGTGAGGACAGCCGTAAAAGTAAAGAGCTGCAACTTTGTTCTCGAAAAGCGCGCCCATGTTAGCGACAAGTTTTACTACATAGCCATATCCGACCCGCAGATGAGCGACGCTGCCGACATGAAAAGATGGAACACCGAACTGGTGCCCGACATGCGCTCGGTGGTAGACTCGCTCAGCAAGACACGCGAGGTTGTGGGCGTGACGGTGGGCGACATTGTGTTCGACAACCTGCCGCTGTTCAGCGGATACGCCTCGTCGTTCAGAAACATGAATATCACCATGTTTCAGTGTATGGGCAACCACGACTTCGACAAGCGCTACAAGGGACTGCACAACACGCGCTTAGGGGCCGGAGCCTACGGCGAGATGATTTTCGGCAGTGTGTTCGGTCCTGCCGACTATTCGTTCAACATTGGCAAGGCTCATGTCGTGGTGATGAAAAACATCAACTACAAGGGCAACAAAATTTATGTTGAGAGCATAAGCGAGAACCAGCTGCGCTGGCTCGCCAACGACCTGAAGTTTGTGCCCAAGGGCTCGCTTGTCATTCTGAACATGCACGCCGCCGGATGGAACAAGGACGACCCGGGAGAGAACATGCGCGGAGTGGCTGCCCTGCAGAAAATACTTCAGGACTACAAGGTTCATGTGTTCTGCGGCCACACTCACTATTTTCAGAATGTGGAAGTGGGCAAAAACCTCTATCAGCACAACATAGGCGCGGCCAGCGGAGCATGGTGGACGGGATGGATTAACCGATGCGGAACACCCAACGGATATATGGTGGTTGATGTCAGCGGCACCAGCGTTGAGTGGAAGTACAAGGCAACAGGCTTCCCCTTCTCGCGCCAGATGACGCTCTACGACAAGGGCGAGTTCGGCACACAGCCCGGATACGTGGTTGCCAATATATGGGACTACGACTCGGCGTGCAAGGTTGAGTGGTATCAGGACGGCAAGCTGATGGGCCCCATGCAGCGCTTTACGGGTACCGACTACGAGTTTGCCTCGCGCACGCTTGCTGCCGGACGCGCCGCCAACACGTCTCACCTGTTCAGATGCAAGCCCGTGGGCGTGTATAAGGAGATAAGGGTTGTTGTTACCAACCGTTTCGGCCGCACCGTCTCTGACGTAATCCGCCCGCACGTTTCTGTCATTGCCCACCGCGGAGGTGCCGGCCTTTATCCCGAAAACACCATAGAGGCCATGATTAATGCAGTTAAACTCGGTGTTACCGACCTTGAGATGGACTTGCATGTAACCAAGGATGGGGTGGTGGTTGTGTCTCACGACCCGTATGTAAAGGGCTACGGAAAGAAGTATCCTATCTATTCGCTCACGTGGAAACAGCTCTCGCCCATAGTCGTAGGCAACGTTAAGGACCCGGCTTTTCCGGCCAGCAAGCGCCTGAAGAGCCATGTGCCCATGGTGACGGCTCTTATCGACTCGGTTGAAACCTATTGCCACCAGCACCGTCTGCCGCCCGTGAAATACACCATAGAGATTAAGTCTGCCGCGGCAAACGACGGCAAGCTGACGCCCGACTACAAGACCTTTGCCGACCAGTGCATCAAGGCTCTCAGCTCGCGCTATCTCGGTTCGCGTCTGCTCCTGCAGAGTTTCGACGTGCGCACGCTGAAATACGTTCACTCAAAATATCCCAACATACGTCTGCTTTACCTCATCGACGGCAAGGCCGGCAGTTACGACAGGGCTATGAGCCGTCTGGGCTTCGTGCCTTACGCCATCGGCCCCGACTGCTCTATGGTCAGCCCGGCCTTCGTTTCCAAGGCCAAGGCGGCCGGAATGAGAGTAATTCCCTATACCGTTGATACCAAGGCCGAAACGCAGAAAATGGTCAAGGCCGGTGTAAACGCCATCATAACCAACTATCCCGACAAGATGTTCGGATGGCTCAAAAAGTAGTTTCTGATGCCGCTGTCGTGCGTCTTGTGCCGTTGTCTTGTGCCGTTGGAGGCTACCTTTTTTGCATAATCCCCAATCTGGCATTAGTATTCAGTCTAAATAGACAAAATAGATAAAACTATATGCGGTATAATAACGATTTTGGATAATATAAAGCAAAGCGTTGCTGATTTTTCTTCTTGTGATGACAGGGCCGTACTTTCACCGTCGGCCCTTTTTTTCGTGTCTTTGCATCCCGTGTGTGCCTTATGTCTGCCTGTCCGGATGTCTGCGGCTTATTACTCTCTTTTTTTTGTCGTTGTGTGAAAATGTAAGTAAATAATCTGTTGTTGTGACATAATGACAAATTGCATATGCCCGCTCCGTGCTGCCGAATAAGTCTGATGATATACATTTTTCATGTCTTTTATAGGTTGTTCAAGCCCCCTTTGTGCGCTTTTTAATATCCTGCTGCGTTCATAAGGCATACTTTTGTGTTTGTCAAAGCATGTCTTTTGTCTTGCAGTTTGCCGTTTGTATCTCTCCGTTTTGTGCTCTTTTACATCCTCATTTGCCGTGTTTTGCGTTGCGTTTTGTCTTTTGTCGTTGCACATGTTGGCCTTGTTTGTTCTTATCTTGCTGACGGTCTTCGCTTTATACTTGCACATAAATAAATCACGAATTTTAGCCGGTAATGTGTTTTTCTTAAAATGTTGGGGCTTTAAATCTTGTCGTAAAATCAAATTGTAAGCAAAAAGTGTAATTTGGTTGCAATATGATTTTGTGTATAATCTTTTTGTTGCTTATTCTTATGTTTTGGTAAAATGTAGACAATATTTTTATATCTTATTGTTGCATATTGGTAATATTTTAGTATCTTTGCCGTCACATTTGATAATAAAATTGAATAAATATGAGTAAATTGATAAAACCCGTAGACTATGAGCCGCTGTTGAACATGCGGCAGACAGAGCAGGGCATAAAACTGATAAAGGAGTTTTTCCAGCAGAATCTTTCAACGGAGCTGCGTCTCCGCCGTGTAACAGCGCCGCTGTTTGTGCTTAAAGGTCTTGGCATAAACGATGACCTCAACGGCATTGAACGCCCCGTTACGTTCCCCATAAAAGACCTTGGAGAGGCTAAGGCTGAGGTGGTTCACTCGCTTGCCAAATGGAAACGGCTGACCTTGGCCGACTACGACATTGAGCCGGGCTATGGCGTATATACCGACATGAACGCCATCAGGGCCGACGAGGAGCTTGACAACCTACATTCGCTCTATGTAGACCAGTGGGACTGGGAGATGGTGATGACGCGCGAGCAGCGCAATCTCGACTTCCTTAAAAACATTGTGCGCCGCATATATGCCGCCATCCTGCGCACCGAATATCTTGTGTGCGAGCGTTATTCGCGCATCAAGCCGTTCCTGCCTTCCGACATACATTTTATCCACAGCGAAGACTTGCTGCAGATGTATCCCGACAAGAGCGTAAAGGAGCGTGAAGACCTGATATGCAAGAAATATGGTGCCGTGTTTATCATAGGCATAGGCGACAAGCTGTCTGACGGCAAGCCGCACGACGGTCGCGCGCCCGACTACGACGACTGGACAACGCCTAACAGCGACGGTCGCAAGGGCTTAAACGGCGACATACTTATATGGTATCCCATTCTCGGCCGTGCCGTCGAGCTGTCTTCTATGGGCATACGTGTAGACAAGGAGTCGCTGCTGCGCCAGTTGAAGATTGCCGGTCAGGAAGACCGTGCCACCCTTTATTTCCACAAGAAGCTCCTCGCCGGCGAACTGCCTTTGAGCATCGGCGGCGGAATAGGGCAGAGCCGCCTCTGTATGGTGCTTCTGCACAAAGCGCACTTGGGCGAGATACAAGCCAGCATCTGGCCCGAAGAAATGATAAAAGAATGTGCTGAAATGGGAATGGCGATTATATAATTTAAGTGAAGAGTGAAGAGTGAAGAGTGAAAAATCCATGTGCTTTTGTGGATTATTGTTAACCACTTTGCACATGGATTTTTCACTCTTCACTCTTCACTCTTCACTTTTCACTCTTCACTTATCGATCTAGCTTATTTCCAGTCCAAGCATTTCGCTTAGTTTTTCAAATGCCTTGTTAGTGTTCTTCAGTTCGTCGAAGCGTTCGCGGTTAGTCGGTATGCGCTTTATCTCTTCAGGCTTGGCCAGACGCAGACTGAGTGTTATGTCGTTGTTCTTCAGTCCTTTAATCAGAGTGTTGCGTATTCTGCCCTTGATTTTAGTGATGTCGTCAAGCAGAATTTCGTTGTCTACCACCACCTCTATGTTCGGAAAATCCTTTATCGTAGGCATCATGTTCTTCATACGCGCCGCTATGCCCGTCATCTGTTGCGGCATACGGTTACACATGCCCAACCATTGAGTCAGCAGCTCGTCTTCGGTAAACACTTTGCGCTCGCCGTTGCCAACAACTTCCACCTCCGGTTCCGACACCATCTGAGGCTCTTCATTCTTTCGCTTTATGTTTGCAAACGTCTTGCCTATGCTGCCCAGCTTCAGGTTGCGCAGTCCCACTGCTGCCTTTGGCTGTGTATTTTGGCTATTGTCGCTGTTGTCGCTTTCGCTCGCGGCCACAACAGTCTCAGCCGCCTTCTCGGCATTGTGCTTTGCAATGGCCGTGTGGCGGTTAACGCCGGGCTCAGCCGCGGCCACCTGCATAGCCGCCTTTGGCCTTTCGCCCATAAGTCTTTTAAACAGGGATTTCAGTCTCTTAGGGCAACGCCCGGAGGCTGCGCCCTCGTCGTCAGGCTGCGTTATCTGCGCTATCTCTATCAGCGTCAGCTCCACTAACAGCCTCTTGTTGCTGCTCTGGCGGTAGTTTATGTCGCAGTCGTTGATAATCCTAAGAGCCTTATACAGAAACTGCGCACTGCATTTTGCCGCCTGCGCCTTATATTTCTCCGTCTGTTTCTGACTTGCCTGCAGCAGGGGCAGCGTCTGTTCGTCCTTCGCCATCATCACATTGCGCACATGCACGGCCAGTCCGTTTATCAGATGTCCGCCGTCGAAGCCCTTGTTTATTATGCTGTTCAGCAGCACCATCACGTCTGCTGCCTTGTTCTGCAGGCATAGGTCGATGATGTTGAAGTAGTTGTCGGCATCGAGCACGTTCAGGTCTTCGATAACCTTTTTGTAAGTGATGTCGCCCTGACAGAAGCTTGCCGCCTGGTCGAACACCGACAGCGCGTCTCTCATTCCGCCGTCGGCCTTCTCCGCTATCACGTTCAGCGCCTCCTCCTCGTATGTTATGCCTTCCTTCTCGGCCACCATCTTCAGGTGGTTTATGATGTTGGGCACCGTCATGCGCTCAAAGTCGTAAATCTGGCAGCGCGATATGATGGTAGGCAGAATCTTGTGTTTCTCTGTCGTGGCCAGTATGAATATCACGTGTGCGGGCGGTTCCTCCAGGGTTTTCAGAAAGGCGTTGAACGCTGCCGTAGACAGCATGTGCACCTCGTCGATGATAAACACCTTATACTTACCCACCTGTGGCGGTATTCTTGTCTGTTCCATCAGCGCCTTAATGTTCTCCACCGAGTTGTTGCTGGCTGCGTCGAGCTCAAAGATGTTGTATGAGCGCTGTTCGTTGAAAGCCTTGCAGCTCTCACACTCGTTGCATGCCTCTCCCTCAGCGGTAGGATTCTGGCAGTTGATGGCCTTGGCAAAGATACGTGCGCATGTAGTCTTGCCCACTCCTCTTGGTCCGCAGAACAGGTAGGCATGAGCCAGCTTTCCGCTCTTCACCGCGTTTTTCAGCGTTGTTGTAAGAGCAGCCTGTCCCACAACCGAGTCGAAGGTCATAGGTCTGTACTTGCGCGCAGAAACGATATATTCTTTCATAATACTAAAAAAATCAAAGCGAAAATAGCATAATCGCATGCAGAATCATCAAGTCTTGCTTGAATGTTATGCCGAGATGCCGCTTATCTGTTGGCAAAGATACTTCAAATCATACGAAAAACAAAATAATAGCTTTGATAATTGAGAATGGAGAATTTAAAATGGAGGAATATGATTATTGTCGTAGCAGGACTATTTGCTCACAATGTAAATATGAACCATTATGACCAAAGTGATTGACTGTTAGGCGTTTTCAGATGTAAAATCTTTTATTTCAGACGCTTACGCAGATGCTTCCTTATCCGTTTTTTCGTTTTGTTTGTTCTTCTTCCTGATACATCTCAAAAAAAATATCGTTTTTATTTACTTATTTATATAAAAATATATTACTTTTGCACAGGTGCTTCACATCTTTAGTAAAAGGGTGAGGCATCATAAAGGGCAAATACAAACCGGACTTTATGGACGGAGATGTAACTTCTAACGACAATCTTGCGACGGCTAATAATGACGCTGGCGACGCCGTAGGCGTGTCTAAAGGTCAGAAATGGTATGTTGCCATCGTCAGCAATAACACCGAAAAAGTGTGTGCCGAAAAGATAGCCGCATTGGGCTACGACACATACGTTCCTACACAAAAAGAGCTGCGCCGCTGGAAGAACGGGCGCCGCAAAATAATCGACCGTATTGTTATTCCCGCAGCCATCTTTGTGCGCTGCACTGAGGCAGACCGCCGACATCACATTGTCAACCTTCCTTTCATAAAGCGTTTCATGGTCAACCGTGCTGCTGCCGCCAACGAGTTTGGCTGGCATCCCGTAGCCATTGTGCCCGACCGTGAGATACAGAAGCTGCGCTTCATCCTTTACAACTCTGATGCCGCCGTAACCATTGAGCCCCTGCCGCTGCGCCTTGGCGACAAAGTGCGCGTAATTCGTGGTAAGCTCATAGGTATTGAAGGCAACATCGTCAGGTGTGAAGGTAACGACTCCGCCGATGCCGCCGACCTCGACATCGTGGTCCAGCTCGACATCCTCGGCTGCGCCCGCATGAGCATATCGCCCATTGATTTGGAGAAAATATATAAATAAAGAAGTTGAAATAAGGAGCTAAAGGAGCATGTTTAAGTGAAGAACGAAGAGTGAAGAGTGAAAAATCCAAGTGCTTTGAGGATTATTGTCGGGTGCTTTCACTTATCACCTTATTTCCGGGCGTAATAACGCCCGGTTACGAAAGTTAAGCCCTTCGGGCTACCTAATTAGGTGAAAAGGTCTTCTTACAAAAATGAAAAGATGACGCAAAGCGCAAACAAAGTTCAGCGTTAACTAATTAAAAATGAAAAGTGAAAATGTCTGGCGGAAAAGACTGATAGCTACAATGCAATTGGATTTTTCACTCTTCACTCTTCGTTCTTCACTTAAATATGCTCCTAGCCAACTCCGTTGGCGATAACTCCTATAACTACTTTAACTCCTGACAAGAGCGCAGTTCAGCGTTAGCTAATTATGAATTTACTACAAAGCATGGGCATGCTTTGCGTGGGTTCAGGTCATGGTGACCAACAACGAGGGCTTTAGGAAACAGACGGTGCATCCTTTCTATGAGAGACTTCATGGCTTTGCGCTGGGCTTCAGTCCTGGTGTCGGCCGGCTTGCCGTTGGCGTCGAGACCGCCCTCGTAGCAGATGCCGATAGAGTGGGAGTTATGTCCTTCGCAGTGTGCCCCTACCTTTTCAATAGGTCGTCCTTCGTGCACGGTGCCGTCGCGGGTGATATAAAAGTGATATCCAATGTCCCTGAAGTGTCTGTGCATGATGTGGTCACGCCTGCACTCCTCAAAGCTCAGGCTCCTCCCATCGGGAGTCGCCGAGCAGTGAATGATGATAAGAGTAATTGTTCTCATCGTAATAACATGTTTACATACAACTCTGTAAGCCGAAAGCTGCAGCCACAGCTGACAGCACACTGATGATTGTCTGTACAATAACTCTAAAAATTGTTTTCTTCTGTTCGTTCATATTTCTGGATTATTTAAATTATGGTAGTTAAAGTAGTTATAGGAGTTAGAGTAGTTAAAGCCATATGCCTTGTCGCTCTTTATCTGTAGTTAAAGTAGTTAAAGAAGTTATCGCCAACATAGTTGGCTAGTAGTTAAAGTCATATGCCTTGTCGCTCTTTATCTGTAGTTAAAGTAGTTAAAGAAGTTATCGCCA
>CAJMMQ010000012.1 GCA_905214625.1 uncultured bacterium | reverse complement strand
TATCCTCACTGAAACGCTGCAAGCCATGAAAGATTCTCAGGCAAGTTCCGCCATAGAACGCAGCCGACTCAAAGAAGCCTCCAGCATATAGGCCTGCAAGTATCATTTGTTGGTTCACTTCAAATATGGCGTTTCTCTTATGTTGCTCCGTTGTTAGATCATAACGTGAGAGCATACTGTCGAATATTTCATTTTTCATCGTCTTAAGAATTTTAAAAGTGTCGAAATTGAATCAGCCTTTTTACCCACATTAATATAATCTTCAAATATGGTTGCATCCATCTTATGGAACTCATCCATATCCATACGAATATCCTGTTTAAGATATATCTCTACATCCTTCATATAGCGAAGAATGACTTTTGAGGAATTGGCTATCAAATCACACAAAGCCTTTTCCGGTGATGCAATAAGAAATGCATAGTCACCTTTATTCATACTCCTTACTCCTATCGGAAATGCCTTTCTTGAAATATATTTGTAGTCATAATTGCCGACTGGAGTTTGAAAGCTTCGGGGATGTTTTACTGTCATTGATTGATGAACATATACAGCCTCTGGGATAAGTCCATAATATCGTAGTGCAGTAGACATTGAAATATACGAAGGTGTATAGAGATGATTGGCAATCAACTCACTTGATAGAGTCTTTCCTGAATGTTCGGGATTGATCACATAAAGTCCACGCTTCAATCTGATGATAATCCCTTGTTTTTCGAGCCAGGTTACTTTCTTGTCAGCAGACTTAAGTTCCGTATATAACGATTCAATGATTGAAGTCGTTACTGGAATGATTCCTATTTCATTTAATTGCCTATCCATACTGCAAATATAGTAATATTTTGAACAATAAAAGAAATAATACTTCTTTTTCTGTTCAAAATATTACCACTAAGGCAACCTTAAAAATAGCGACCGATGTCACATAAGTCTGTTGTTTGTAACAATCACCGAAACACTGACCACTCACAACTGAATTATCTCAAAGCCCTTATGGCTAAAGAAAAAGCCATCAGTTCGACTGAAGTGATGCATCGCTATCAAATCTCTTCAACAACCTCAATATCCCGTTCAAAGGCTGTCCTTAATTAGATAATAAGGCTGGTGAAATCTCGTTTGAAGACCCGATTTATGCCTATTGGTTGAAGACTGAATACTTCGCAAAATAATCATAATGTCCCCTCGGCTTCAAAGCTATTTTTGTACCTTTTCTCATCAAAAAACGGCATTCTTCACAAGTCTTTGTATCGCAATTTTGATATTCAAGAAGTTACACTTACTTTTCAAAATGGAGGTACAAGTCGAGAATGAAACTAAAAATCATTAACTTACACATTCTCAGATACTTGCCAACCTGCTGGCTGTACCTATTAGAGCGCTATACTATTTATAATCAATGGTGTACACATACTGCACCGACAATAATTTCACTACTTTCGTACAATAAACTCTTCCTTACTAAAAACGCGGTAAAAAGTCAGGACAAAATTTTTTTGTAATCTGGAAAAGAAAGTTATAACGGATGTTAAAGAAACGATGCTTAAAGTGTCTTTATTTTAACGTATATTTACTTTTATACGGCTAAAGGCGGTGTAAGGATGATGTTTTTGGGCATGGAATGGCTTGTTTTGCGTTGCAAGTGCACTGCTTTTTAAGCGTAAACCTATGACTTTTGCACCCAAAGTGGCAGAGTAATATATTTTAACACTGCGGCTTTTGCTTTCAAAATGGCTTAAATGACTGTATGTCAACGCTTTAGTATGAGTGCTCATTTTTTGATGTTTTTCGGGCCAAACCGCGGAAGTGTGAGGAACATGGGCATTCTGAGAGCGTTAAACGGACAGAAGTGCGGTATGAAATAATTACAAAATGTGTATCTTTACGGCGGCAACGGATAAGGATGCCGGGGCAGCTGTTATAACAATACGGCAACAACGGTTAATGGTTCTGCGTTTCATTATTTCGCACTCATGGGCATTATTATTTAGGCTTACGTCAATATTTTTGCCCGTGGCAGAAAAATGAGGGGGCGGCGGCTTTGCGTTTTAATGCAGTTGCATTAACTTTGCATGCGTTTTTCAGGATAAAAAATCAAAGCTAAGCAAATGAAGAAAAGTCTGGTGGCTCTGGCCTTCGGCACACTTGCCTTAGGTATAGCCGAGTTTGTCATGATGGGCATACTGCCCGATGTGTCGCATTATTTTGGTGTAAGCATACCGGCTGCCGGCCACTGCATATCGGCCTATGCGCTGGGCGTGTGCTGCGGCGCGCCCATGCTGGTTGCGTTCCACAAGTATCCGCTAAAGCGCCTGCTGCTGTTTCTGGCCGGCCTCATTCTCTTCGGGGCTGCGCTCTCGGCCATGGCGCAGAGCTTTGTAATGCTTGTAGTGGCCCGTTTCATCTCAGGCCTGCCCCACGGAGCATATTTCGGCGTGGCGTCAATAGTGGCAGTAAAGCTGGCCGACGAGGCCCACAAGACGAGTGCCGTGTCGATAATGGTGGCGGGCATGACCGTGGCCAACCTCTTCGGCGTGCCCCTTGCCACGGCTCTCAGCTCACACATATCGTGGCGCTTCCCGTTCATGCTGCTCATCTTCATAAGCATCATCGTGATATATTACGTGTGGAAGTGGATTCCGGCGTCGGTGGGCGCACTGCCCGACGAGGGCTTCCGTCATCAGTTTGCCTTCCTTCGCCACGGCGCGCCCTGGCTAATCCTTGCCGCCACTATGCTGGGCAACGGCGGAATATTCTGCTGGTACAGCTACGTCAGTCCGCTGCTCACGTCGGTCGGAGGTTTTCCTCATGAGGCCCTGTCGGCGCTGATGATAGCCGCTGGCTTCGGCATGGTGGCCGGCAACCTTATCAGCGGCCGCCTGTGCGACCGTCATCGGCCGGGACACGTGGCCGCCGTCACGCAGACCATAACCATAGCCACGCTGCTGCTGATATTCCTCATGGCCGGCTACGGCTGGATATCGGCCGCGCTGATGGTGGTGTGCACAGGCTGCCTGTTTGCATTGAGCAGTCCGCAGCAGTTCCTGATACTGAAACATGCGCCCGGCGGCGAGCTGCTTGGCGGCGCTGCCATACAGGTGGCGTTCAATCTGGGCAACGCCATCGGAGCCTTCTGCGGCGGCCTGCCCATGGAGCACGGGGCCACTCCGCGCTGGTCGGCGCTCGTGGGTGTGCCCTTCGTCGTCATGGGACTCGTGGCTTTTATCTGTTTCTGCCGCAAATATGAGCGCCGAAACGCTGCCGTTGACTGAAAATTGTTAACTTTGCATCTGTGAACAATATTCAGTCATCATCCGTTCAGGCCCTGCGCCAGCAACGCCTGCTGTTGGAGATAGAGTATAACAGCGAGAAGGAGGCCTTCCGCCGTCAGACCGAGACTACGGGACTGGCGCGCAAGGTGAAGCGTGGCGACGCGTGGCATCCGCTGCGCTTTGTGCGCAGCTACTACAATTCGCTCAACCAGCTTTCCGTAGAGGTTGTGCGCACTGCCGACACCGACATTGAGCACAACTTCGAGTTCGGACACCCTGTGTGCTTCTTCCGCATGAGCGAGGCGTCAGAAGGCAAGTCGATAAGATACTTTAATTTCACTGGCACGGTGAGCTATGCCGACGGTGACCGCCTTGTGGTCACCGTGCCCGACAACGCACCCGTGGCAGAGCTGCAGGCCACCGAAGGTCTGGGCGTGCAGCTGTTTTTCGACGAGACGAGCTACCGACTTATGTTCGAGGCTTTAGACCGTGTGATAGGCGCACGCGACAATCGCCTGGCCTATCTGCGCGACCTGTTCTATTCGGGCGTGCCGGCAGCCGAACTTAGCTTTGCCCCGATAAGCTTTCCGTGGCTCAACAGGGCGCAGCAGGAGGCCGTAAACAAGGTGCTGCGCGCCAAGGACGTGGCCATTGTGCACGGACCTCCGGGCACGGGAAAGACCACCACGCTCGTTGAAGCCATATACGAGACGCTAAGGCGCGAGAGCCAAGTGCTGGTGTGCGCACAGAGCAACATGGCTGTAGACTGGATTAGCGAGCGGCTCGTTGACCGCGGAATAAGCGTGCTGCGCATAGGCAACCCCACGAAGGTGAACGACAATATGCTGTCGTTTACCTACGAACGCCGCTTTGAGGCCCACCCCGACTATCCGCAGCTGTGGAGCATACGCCAGGCCATACGCAAGCTACGGCAGGAGCGCAAGCGCCGCGACAACGGCTGGCACCAGAAGATGGACCGCCTGAAGAGCCGTGCCGTGGAGCTTGAACTGAGGATAAACTCGCAGCTATTCGGCGAGGCCAAGGTGATAGCATCAACGCTGACGGGCAGCGCGAGCCATCTGCTGTCAGGTCAGAAGTTCGGCACGCTGTTCATAGACGAGGCCGCACAGGCGCTCGAGGCGGCATGCTGGATAGCCATACGCAGGGCATCGCGCGTGGTGCTTGCCGGCGACCACTGCCAGCTTCCGCCCACGGTGAAGAGCATTGCCGCGCTGAAGGGCGGACTGGGCACCACGCTCATGGAGCGCATCGTGGCGCGCAAGCCGTCGGTGGTTACGCTGCTGACGGTGCAATACCGCATGAACGAACAAATAATGCGCTTCTCGAGCAACTGGTTCTACGACGGGCGCGTGGAGTCGGCGCCAGAGGTTAAGTACCGCGGCATACTCGACTACGACAACCCGATAACATGGATAGACACGTCGGAGAGCGACGCTAAGGAGGAGTTTGTGGGCGAGAGCTTCGGTAGGATAAACAAGATTGAGGCCGAACTTACGCTCGAAGCTCTTAAAAACTACTTCACCAAGATTGGCCGTCAGCGCATAGCCGACGAGCACATCGACGTGGGCGTGATATCGCCCTACCGCGCCCAGGTGCAGCTGTTGCGCCGCATGGTGCGCAAGGCGGAGTTCTTCAAGCCCTACCGCGGCTGCATAACGGTGAACACGGTTGACGGATTTCAGGGGCAGGAGCGCGACATCATAGTAATATCGCTCGTGCGCTCGAACGACGACGGGCAGATAGGATTCCTGTCAGACCTGCGACGGATGAACGTGGCCATAACCCGCGCACGCATGAAACTGATAATAGTTGGCAGCGTGCAGACCATGACGCGCCACGCCTTCTACAAGGAGCTGTACAGTTACGTGCAGGAGTCTGCCACAATATAGGCAGCATAAATACATCAGAAAAAGCAGATATCGAAACATAACAAACAAATAAAAAATATGCTTCAGAGAGACTACATTTCGCGACTGATAAGAGAGTTTATGGCGGCGCTTCAGCGTTATCTCGAAAAGAACGAGGCCGGAGCGCGCCGCAAGACGGCCGAAGACCTGTTCCGCCAGTATTTCGGCTCGTATGAGTTTTATCACACGGCATCGAAGGACGAGATAATGTCATCGTTCGAGAAGTATCCCGAAGAGGAACGCATAAACCGCATGGAGATGCTTGCCGAGCTGTATTATGCCGAGGCCGACGACCGCCCCGAGCCGTTCAGGACACAGCAGCTCGACATGGCCCTCAGCCTGTTCAGGTTTATCGACGCCCACAGCCTCACCTTCTCCATCGACCGCCAGAACAAGATAGGCGCGATAACAAAGATGATATACAGCGGCAAGACAGGCAAATAACGCCTTAAGTCACAAGTTCGTTATTCCAAAATCACATTAATGTATGCATGTGATTTATCGATTGCGAAAGTTCAATATATAGATAAAACCACCTTGTATATCCAGGTAACAGGAAAACACTGACGAAATGGCAAAGAAGTTTGAGATAAGAAACAGTACTGCAGAATTTCTTATCTTCATGGCAGAAGGTAAGGAAAATGGTATAGAAGTTATGTATGCCGAAGAAACAATTTGGTGTACGCAAGATGCCATTGCAAATCTTTTTGATAAAAGTAGATCTACAATCGCGGAGCATCTGTCTAACATTTTCAAAGAAGGTGAATTGGATAAAAACTCAGTTTGTCGGAATTTCCGACGAACTGCTGCCGACGGTAAATCCTACAACGTTCAGTTCTACAATCTTGATGCAATAATCAGCGTGGGCTACAGAGCCAACTCCCGTCGTGCCACCCAGTTCCGTCAATGGTGCACCTATGTTCTTCGCCAGTATGCTATCCGCGGTTATGTGATTGACAAGAAGCGTATGGAGAATGGTTCGTTCATAGGCGTTGACTATTTTGAACAACTTCTGGAGGAGATACGCGAAATACGACTGTCAGAACGTAACTTCTATCAAAAACTGACAGATATCTATGCCACTGCCATCGACTACAACCGCGACGCTCCTACTACACGTGAGTTCTTCAAGAAAGTGCAAAACAAGATGCATTATGCCGTACATGGCCACACTGCCGCAGAACTCATAGTTGAACGTGCCGATGCTGACAAGGAACACATGGGACTTACCACCTGGGCAAAGGCTCCTTATGGAAAAATAATAAAATCCGACGTAAGTGTAGCAAAGAATTATTTGAAGGAAAATGAACTGCAAGCCCTCGGAAGATTAGTAAATGCCTATCTTGATATTGCAAAAGACATGGCTGAGCGCCACATTCCTATGACAATGGAAGACTGGGCAAAGCGCATTGACAAATTTCTGGATGCTACAGACAGAGAAATTCTGCAAGACGCAGGCCGCATTACGGCTGAATATGCCAAGGAATATGCCGAAAGCGAGTTTGAGAAATACAGAGTGATACAAGACCGCTTATTCCGCTCTGACTTCGACAAACTAAACGAAGAAGGCCCAATATTGATTTTAGATACTGAATAAAGAGATACTGTGAACGAGTTATTGATGCAGCAGCTTATAACTTAAGCTAAAATCATAATGCAATTTTGGTTTAAGAGAGCCGTGAATGTTCTTTTAGATATTATTAAAAATCTGCGAAATATTGTGGAGCTACAATATCTCGCAGAAATATTGTTTGCGGTGCATACCGTGGTAAAGGCATAGCCCGTATTGCCATGCTTATGTTTACGTCTTTATCCGGGTTACGTGCAGCATATTATAGTCTGACGGCCGAAAGTGTTACAGTTACGTTGCCATTGCCGAGCAGTTCTTTAAGCTCTGCCTTACTTATGCCGTCTATCTTGCCCAGGCGCGTGAAGTTCCACGTGTTGGTGTCGTAGTAGATAACGAAATTGTTGCCCTGATACAGAATCAGGTCGCCCGCCTCCGTGGTTATGTTCTCGTTGTTCTGCGGCAGCGTGTGGCCCAGGCTTCCCACCTTCTCAAAGTTGCCGTAGTCGCTCATGTCTATCACTATGTCGCCCTCTTTGAGCAGGTCTATCAGCGCCCTTGCCGAGCTGTTGTCTGCCATTGTGGCCGTGAGGGTGCGGCCGTTCACTGTTATGTTCATCTTGCTGTAATTTATGTTGTTGTCTTCATCTGTTGCGGTTTCCATCGACTTGATCCATTGTTCCACCTCACTGCGCTGAGTGCCTGCGCCGAACCTGCGGCCATCGAGCCATGTTGCCTGCGGCGCGAGTACGTGTAATTGCTCTGCGCTTGAACCTAATCCGCTTGAGCCTGACGTGCAGAATGGTATGACGGTCTTGCCGCTGAGGTTGCAGCTCTCAACGAAGGTGTAGACAACACGCGGCGCCTGCCCCCACCATATAGGGTAGCCAAGGTATATCGTGCGGCACTTGCCAAAGTCGGGCACGCTGCCCTTAATCTCAGGGCGCGCGTCGGGGTCGTTCTGTTCGAGCGACGAGCGCGACTGCGGGTTGCTGTAGTCGAGGTCTGCGGCAGTGTAAGGCTCTGCTGCCTCAATGCGCCATGTGCCGCCGCCGGTTATGTCGGCTATGTGGCGCGCCACGCCCTCGGTGGTGCCGGTCTGCGAGAAGTACACCACCATTACATCGTCCGCCTGTCCGCCGGGCGTTGCCGGTGTGGTGCCGGCGGCATCGCTGCCGTTGTCTTTTGCGCACGAAATATGCGATATGGCAAGGCAACACGTGGTGACATAAAAAAGAAACTTTTTCATAATTACATAGGTTTTTAGTTCGATAACTGTTCTTGCTGTCTCTCCAGGCTTATGCTCCTGCATGGCGTCCCTTAATAAAGACCGCTGCGGCGCATGCCTTTTTCTGACGCTACAAAATTATTATATTTCTGCATGCGGCATGGTATATCATTTACTGATAAATGTAACCAAAAAACGGAAAACGCCGTCTTTGTAGTCTTTTGCCATGCCCTGCCCGTTTATCTATGTAGGTATTATGCCCAAATGTAGTATCAGAAAGCAGAAAGCCTTGGTATGTACGTCTGCAAAAAAGGAAAACAACCAAGGAGAAACAGCAAACAAAAATGCGCCCTCATGCGGTAACTTATGCCGCATGAGGACGCATTACATAAAGGCCGTTACAAGTTTTTATTAACCGGCCTTTTAAAAGCATATAATGATATATTATAAGACCAAACAACCGCAACACGGCATTGCCGGCACACACCGTCTGAACTGTTGCAGCCTGCGCCGCGGCAAGACTAAGTATTGCCACACAGACAGGGCGTTAAGTTACATGGAAAGGAGAGGCCGCAAGGCGTCACTCGGCCATGCGCTCCTCGTTGAGAGCCTCCTTTATATAGTTGTTGTCGAAGGTGAACACATGGTTGAGTATGCCGAACGACACGGCCCTCGACTTGCCCTCGATGTTGATTGTACCGATGGAGAAAAGGTAATAGTTGTCTACATCCAGGAATTGGTTTACGGCCATGTTGACCACGCCGGAGGCAAATATGTTGCTGAACATGCCCCAGAAGTCTGACGAGCCGCCGCTGCTCTTTAGAGCCTTGCTTATCTCGTCGGCCACGGCCTCGCAGTGCTGGTCGCGCGTGGGGCAAGTAACGGTTAGCGCGAAGGCTATTACCACTGCTATTATTATGCCCGTCATGCGGCCGCCTATGCTCCTGCGGTGCGGCTCATATGTAATCTCTTCTGTTTCGTCGGCGTATGCGGTGCGGCTGTTGCCGGCAGAAGTCGACGTGTATTCTCTGCCGCCTGTTTCGTCGTTGCGCGTCTGCTCCGTGCTGTCTTTGTCATCGCCGTATGGCGGCGTTACGGGCAGCGGGGGCGGCACCGGCTGTGCCTGCACCTTGCCTTCGATAATGTCTTTAAGCTCTTTTATCTTCCATGCCGGGGTCCATTGCTCCATGCCCTCGGCCCATACCAGCGTCTCGGATGAGAGGCCGCGCGCTGCAAGCTCTTCTATAGAGAAAGGCCCCTGCTGCCGGTTGTCTGCATAAATAAAATATTTCATACGTCAGTCCTCCGTCTTGTTTTTTCCGTATTTCTTGCTCCACTGCTCATATTTCTTGAACACCTTCAGTGCGTCGGAGTTGTACCAGCTGTAGCCGTTGCGGCGCTCGTGTCCAATCTCGCTTACGCTGAACTTCATGATGCCGTCGCGGTCGCAGAAGAAGGGGCGGTTGCCGTCAAGTGTGTAGAAGCGTGCCCACAGCGGCTTGCAGTCTTCGCCGTCGGCACATGCCACTATACGCCAGTCGTTCTTGCCGTCGCTGTTGACAAAACGCTCTATCTTCTGGCCGTCAATCTCGGTCTGCCTGAACCACTCTACGGCGGCCTCTATGCTGTTTACTATGGCCTGCGAGGGCTTTGACAGCGACATGAGGAAGAGCACAATGTCGTCAGACTCCTGTCCGCTGAGCGATGCCAGCTCGAAGGCGCGCGCGTTTGCCGGCAGCAGTGTTTGTTCGTCGTGCTGCGCACACCACACTGTTAGCTTGCCGTTCTGCACATACTGCGTTTTCAGTATGCAGTCGATGCCCTTTTCGAGCGCTGTTTTGGCCTTCAGTTTAATGCTGTCCGGCAGAAAGGCAAATGGGGCTTTGCCAAGGCTTGCGTCGCGCATAATCTTCATTACGTTAATCATGGCGTCGTCGTTATATGTTATATGGGTGTAGTATCTTTTTTTGTAGGGATAATACTGCGGCCATCCGCCGTTGTCGTATTGCGCCTCAAAGAGATACTGCATGCCCTTGATAACCGCATCCTTGTATTTGCCGGTGCCGGTGGCGTTGAACAGTTTCGACAGGTAAATTATCTCGGTTGACGTGGCGCGGTTGTCTATCGTGCTGTGCTTCACAACGGTTTTCTCCGCCTCCACCTTCTGTTTCTCTTCGTCGGTAAGCTCCTTGGCCATGTCTATGTTCTTTGGCCATCCGCCCGTTGTTTGCTGATAGAGGAGCAGATTGTCGCCTATGCGCGACGCCTCGGCCGTGGTGAAGAAGTCGGGCTCCAGGTGGGCCGCCCACGATGTCCACGTCTTGTAGGTTTTCTTTGTCTTGTCGTTTTTCTTGTTTGTTTTAGTCTGACTTGTTTTCTTGCCCTGTCCGTGCGCCGGTGTCATGGCCGTAAATGCAAAAGCCGCTGTCAGAGCCATCATTATTATTCTTGTTTTCATATAATGTAAAGTTTGTTGTTTGTCAATATATGCCGTTGTAAGTGCATGCAAGCAGCATCAGCATGCTCATTAAAATTAGATGAATAACGACAAAAAAGGTTTATTTTCAGCAACTCATTTTAACGTTGCGGTATATGTGCTTACATGTAATAAGGCTTGCGCCGCGGCCTTTTGAGGCGGCTCACCGCATCTTCAGAATCAGCTTGCGCTCGGCTTCGGGAAACTTCTCGATGGCATAGCGTAGCATTGTGCGCGGCATTTCGGCACGGTGAAGGTAGACAAAATCTCTTAGCATTGTTATGTTGCGCTTGCCGGCTTCGCGCAGCATCCAGCCCACGGCCTTGTGCATAAGCTCGTGTGGATGGCGCATAAGGCGCAGCGCCAGCGCGAACGTGTCGTCGAGGTCGCCCCTCTTTATAAAGGCATAGGTGGCCACCATGGCTATGCGGTTGTCCCACAGGAGCGGGCTATCGGCCAGGGTGTAGAGCAGGTCGCGCGGCTTGTCGAGCAGATAGCACCCCACAATCTGCGGCGCGCTGAGGTCAACGAGGTCCCAGTTGTTTATGCGCTCCGTCACCGAAAGATACGTTTCGGCCAGCTCGCGCCGTTCGTCGGCTCCTGCCTTCTTCATCTTCTCAACCATTATAAGCAGTGCGCACAGCCTTATTTCGTGCCATTCCGACTGCATCAGCCTTTTTATAACGCTAAGTCCGGCATCCTTATGCTTCTTAGCCACGCCCCGCGTCACGGGCACCTTAATGCCCAGAAACTTGTCGCCGCAGCCATATTCGCCTTCGCCTGTCTTGAAGAAACGCTGCAGCACCTCGCGCTTGTTGTCGTCGGCCAGGGCCATCATCTCGCCTGTAATTGTTTCGTATTTACTGTTGTCCATAGATTGTTCTTGATATGTTTGATGTTTGCAAAGATATGAAATTAACCCAAATCTGTTATAATGCCCATGTACAGTTTTATATGTTTTGCCCGTTGGCTGAATTATTTGTGCCCCCTTTGTGGCAGAGGCTTACGGTTTGTTGCATTTCCGATACTTTTACTTACGGTTTCAGCCTGTTTCCGGCGGGCAGGCAAAAGATATCCTTTCATGGTGTAAAAGGTGACTTTTCACGAGACGAAAAGCCGTGTATTGCAGGCTGAAAAGGCACCGTTTGAAACAGTAACCACCGGCATGCCGCTCAAAATAATTCCGCCGACAGGCATTGTTTGCATAATTAAGCCTAAGCTGCCTGACTGTTTGTGCTTATTCGGCACACAGCCTGTTGATGAGCTGTCTCCATTTCTCCATTATCCTGTCGCGGTCGAATCTGTCGGCCGTAAGGCGCGCGTTGACCCCATATTTTGCCCTGAGAGCCTCGTCGCCGGCCATTTGGACAATTGCACCGCTCAGCGCATTTAAGTCGTTCTGAGGCACAATAATGCCGTTGTAGCCGTTGCTTACTATATCCTTCGCGCCGTAGTTGAAGTTGAACACCACCGACGGCAGTCCGCATGCCTGTGCCTCAATGAGCGTCATGGGCTGTCCCTCGTATCTCGACGACATTATGTGCAGGCTGTGTCCGGTGTATGCCTCGGTCATGTTTTCGCACCTTCCGCGCAGCACCACCCTGCCTTCGAGTCCGCACCGTGTTATCTGCCTTTGCAGCTCTTCGTGCAGCGAGCCTTCGCCGTAGATGTCGAGCTGCCAGTCGGGATGCGCCTTGGCCACCTCTTTCCAGCAGTCAATAAGCATGTCGAAGCCCTTGACGTGCTCAAGCCGTCCAACGGCTATGGCCTTCTTTACGGCATAGTTGTCAACATGCTTGCCGGGATTGTCTGCAAAGTTGGGTATCACCTCCACCCTTCTTGCGCCTTTATATTCGCGTGCGTCGTCCTGCGTGAGGCACACCACGGCATCGGCCCTGCGCTCCATAAAGCCGAACAGGCGGCTGTAGGGGGTGAACATGCGCGCCGAGTGCGACTCAAAAACCTTTTTTGCCCTGATGT
Source organism: uncultured bacterium (assembly GCA_905214625.1). Taxonomy (GTDB): domain Bacteria; phylum Bacteroidota; class Bacteroidia; order Bacteroidales; family Bacteroidaceae; genus Prevotella. The sequence goes on along the minus strand of CAJMMQ010000012.1, from coordinate 69,345 downwards.
TGCACAGAGGCAGCAGCAGCGCGCTTAGCGTGGTTGCAAAGAAAATTATGTCGGGATTTATCTGCGCAAGAGCGCTGTTTAGCCTCACGGCCGCTCTTGCGAGCGTTGTTATCCGGCTGAAGGCTTTTATGGTTTTGCTGCTGCTTTTTGCAGCCATTGGCACGTTGAGAAAAAGCAGTTTTACGTTATTGTCGAGGCGGTATGTCTGCCGCGGCGTGTCGCGGTATATTGATATCAGCGTTATGTCGTGCCCCCACTGTGCCGACATTATGTTGGCCTTTTCGGATATTATGCGCTCAACTCCGCCGCCTATATAAAAGTCTTCAATAACGTATGCTATCTTCATTGTCCTGAGATGAGTTTAAATATTCTGCACGAAAGTCTGAGTCCGAAAACGTTGAGCATTGCGGCTTTTATCCAGTCTTTGTTTCCGGCATACCTTCTTATCTGTATGCGCTGCGGCCAAAGCATGATGTTTCCGGTTTTTCTGTATGAATAGAGCTGCGACGTAAGCATGTTGAGATACAGCCTGTGCCAGCGCTTTTCGCGTGTGTCGAGTCCGAGGGTGGTGGTAAGGCTTATCTGCGCCTCAAGCAGCGAGGTAAGTCCGTTTTGTGCCTCTTTTGCTCCTATGCCGTTTCCGTTCCAGCAGTAATGATACATGCCGCGGCTTGTTGTGGCTATTGTAGGCTGTAGTTTTATCAGGTTTGCTATGGTGTAGACATCCTCATAGACCTTTCCTTTTGGGAATCGTACCGTGTTAAAAAGTTCTTTCCTGTAAATCTTGTTCCATGCCCAGCAGTGTTCAAGTCCATGCTCCGACAGCCAGTCGAGCGCATTGTCGTACACCTTTGTACCGGGATTGAATATCCGTTGGTTGCTGCATCCTGAGTTTTGCAGCACGGGATATTCAAGTATGTCGTATTCGGGATGCTCGTTCAACACGGCCATCAGTTTGGCGTAAGTGCCTTTGGTTACAAAGTCGTCGCTGTCTACAAATGTTATATAATCGCCCGTTGCCCGGCTTATGCCGTAGTTGCGTGCGTCTGAAAGGCCACCGTTTGGCTTGTGAAAGGCCGTGGTTTGCTTGCTGAAAGATGCTGTTTTGTCGGCCAATTTGCCGCTCTTGTCGGTAGAGCCGTCGTCTATGAGCAATATCTCATAGTTGTCGATGCCCTGCGACAGCACGCTCTCAACGCATCGTTCAAGTGTTTTTTCCACATTGTAGACGGGTATGATTATACTTAGTTTCATGAAAATAACAATTTAGCAGCCAAACGTTTTATCACAGTCAATCTTATCATCAGCATGCGGAAAATTGAGTTGCCGCTCTTTTTTGCTGCCGTAAACGAGCTGTTGTTGCCGTGGCAGCGAAACATTACCAGTTTGTCGGGTATAAACTTTACGCTGAATTTGTAGGCTGCCACGTTGCCTATCCATATGTCGTGCATGGGTATGTCAGGCGGAAACGGCAGCGAGGCTTCGAGCACTCGCCTTGTGAAAGCCATGCAGCAGCCCATGTATCCGTTTTTTACAAGTGTATTGTAAAGGCGTGAAGGTCTGGTGGAATGCACCTTGTAGTAAGATTCCTCTGTCAGGTTGAGACTTTCGTCGGTCATCTCGGCATCGCTGACAACGCAGTCGTATCGCCCGAGCCATTGCAGGCATGTGCCCACCTTGCCGTGTTTCCACACGTCATCCTGGTCAGCGAGGAATATGTAGTCGCCTTTGGCGTGTCTCAAGGCATTCTCAAAGTTCCATGCGGGCGATTTTCTGCCCGGCCCTTCAATTATCTTTATCCGCCTGTCGCCAATATTTTTTATTACGTTTACCGTTGAGTCTGCAGAGCCGTCATCAGACACTATAATCTCGTCTTCTTCTCCCAGTTGGTTTATTATCGAGCTGATTTGCTGTTTGATAAACTTTTCACCGTTGTATGTTGCTATGCAGACTGAAATCATTTTACGTATCAGGATTATTGTCTTACGTGCTTTTTGGAAAATTAAATTGCATGTATTCTTGTTGCAGGCTTTCGTCAGTTAACTATGGCTATCTTGCACACGGTGCCCTTGTCGCCTGTAGATGTGGCCGTCTGAACCATATATACGCCCGAGGCCACGCGCTTGCCGTTGAGGTCGCATCCGTCCCATGTGTACGAGCCTCCCGTGCTTGTACCCTTGTTTACAAGGACTCCGTTGGCCGTTACGATCTTAACGTCGGCGTCGTATGTGAGTCCGGTTATGGTTATCGGGCCGCTGTAGTCGGGCCTTACAGGATTTGGGTATGCGTACACATTGTCTTTTGTCATCTCGTCTGCCGGCTCTGTTGCGTCGCTCATGTAAGAGCACAGACCCTTGTCGGTGGCGAAATATACGCGGCCGGTAGTGCCGTCGATGGCGATGTCTTGTATCAGGTTCGACGGCAGCGGAGAGTTGTCCGTGGTAAAGTGGCTTACCTGTGTGTTGTTGTCGTCGCTGATAAGAAACACTCCGTTGGCGTTGGTTCCTATCCACTTGCGGTTGCCGCCGTCAATGGCAATGGCGCGCACGTCGATGCCCGAGAGCAGATAGTCGGCATAGTTGGTGCCGTCGTTGCGCGGAACCTTGTGCTGAGTAAAATATGTTGAGCCGCTCTGTATGGCGCTTGCCGAGAGATAAACGGGGCCTACGTTTGTGCCAATCCATACGTTGCCGTCCTTGTCTTCTACCGGACTGAAAATATAGTTGGCTGAAATATTCGTTCCGTCTTGATTTATGATGCTTGGCCCGTATTTGGTCAGAACGTCGTTAGTATAGTCGTATGAATAAAGAATAGTGTTGTTGTAGTTGTTGTTTACAAACCACATTTTGCCGTTGGTTTTGCTGATAAAAAGTTTTTGAAGGTCGAAACTGTTTTCCTTCGAGAATTCTGAGTGTTGGTATGTTGTCCATTTGCCGTCGCTCTTCGACATGCTTTTAATGCTGTTGCCGACGTGAGAATTGAGTGCCCACAGGTTTCCGGCAGCGTCGTATTTTACTGATGTAACGATGGTATAGTCTTTTGATGAAGGGTCTACGGCCGATTTCAGTTCGCTGTTGTCATAGTTGTAATGCTTTATGAACTTGCCGTTCTGAAACTCGTACATGCCGCTCTTGGCTCCGGCCATGACGTGTCCGCTTGTTGTGGGGTCGAAGTCGAGGCATAGAACATCTACATAGTTGTGCCCTATTTCGTCATAAGTAACTTTCTCAAACTCCGACCAGCTGTCGCCGTTCCATACGTGAATCTCGCCCGGACGGTTGCCGTCGGTTTCCTGCGACCACAGGCCGCCCACGCCGTAGAGGCTGCCGTTGTTAAGATATATCCGGTAAAAGTTGTTCGACGCGGGCCCGTCGGGCGCAACGCCTTCGGTTATATACACCGGCTGGTTGTATTCGTCCAGCTTATAGCATGTCAGCTTTCCTTCATCGTTTTTTGTCCACCATAGATTTGCTGACTGGTCGTAAACCTTTGTGCGGTCAACGTTCTGCGCCACATATTCGCCCGTGCGGCTCCAGTTGCTTTTGTCCAGCAGGTTGTCCTGCATGTTTCCTCTATATGTGCCCTGTATGCTCGACGCGGCATATATGTAGTTGCCCTCTATGTAGCAGTAGTCAACCGGGAAGCCGAGCTGATACGAGTCTGATATGCTTCCGTTGCTTACGTTCATCTTCACAATGCCGAAAGCCGTTGACAGATATGCGTATTTGTCGTAGAGGTATATGTTGTTTATGGTTTTGTCGTAGGTAGCTTCTTTCATGTACAGGTCGGGCACGTTGGTCACTTTGCCGTCTCTTGAAATGAGGTCGATGTTGGAGTTTGTGTATGTTACGATAAGTTTGCCTGTAGATTTAGACCATGCTATGTGCGTGGCCTCGATGTCCGACAGCAGGTTTGTCTTGTCGTATGTCGTTATAAGGCCGTCGGTTGGGTTATACGAAAACAGGCTGTTGGATGCCAGCACATACACCTCCTTGCCCGTAGGCTCTATTTCTGTAATGTTGCTGTAGCTGGGATATAGGGTCCAGCCGTCGGTGCTGGCGGCATTTATTGTGGATTTTGGAGCCGCAAATAACAGAAATAGGCACGGCATGAAACATAAGATAATATGTCTGAGGGTATGTATGTTTACGTTTCGCATATTTATTTTGTTTATAGCTTATGGCTTGTTGCTCAAAGATATAACGCCGGCAAGTAAGATTTGTTTTATCTTACGCAAAAATTCTTTGCGCTGTGATATTGTTTTTTGGTGTCTTAATATGTGATGATGTCTGCCGTTAAGTGCTCAGGCAGACATGGATTATATACAAATGCAGGCAGGCGGCTATTTGCTGCCGCTTGCCTGTTTAAGATATTCTACAAGTTTCTGTACGGCCCTGGCGCGGTGAGATATCTTGTTCTTTATCTCATGCCCAAGTTCGGCAAATGTCTTGTCGTAGCCTTCGGGACGGAATATGGGGTCGTAGCCGAAGCCTTCCCCTCCCCTCTTCTCGCGTATTATGTCGCCTTCAGCCACGCCTTCAAACAGCTTTACGCCGTCATCTCCGCTGCCCGTTATCAGTGCTATCACCGTGCGGAAGCGCGCCTTGCGGTTGTCGTTGTCGCCGAGTTTCTGCATCAGCTTTGCCATGTTGGCCTCGCTGTCGTGCCCTTCGCCGCCGGCATAGCGTGCCGAATACACTCCCGGCTCGCCTCCCAGTGCGTCAACCTCAAGCCCTGTGTCGTCGGCAAAGCAGCCCATGCCGTATTTGTCAAACACGTAGCGGGCCTTCTGCAGGGCGTTGCCCTCAAGCGTGTCGGCTGTTTCGGGTATGTCCTCATGACAGTTTATATCGGCGAGCGACATCACTTCTATCTTGTCGCCGAGCATCTCTCTTATCTCGGCAAGCTTGTTCTTGTTGTTTGTTGCAAAAACTATTTTCATATTTTCTTTATTGTTTCTCTGTGCGCCCGGAGCTCCGGCCTGTAGCCGTCATTTGCCTTTGAGCGTTTTGTCTTTCATCTTTTTTGGTACTTTTACCTTTATCTGGTCAAAGCCTTCGCCATAGACTCCGATAACCGAGCTTTGGCTTACAAAGGCGTTGGGGTCGATTACCTTTATCAGTCGGAATATCGTTACGCTCTCGTTCTTCTTTGCCAGCAGGCACAGCACCTTGGTCTCCTTGCCTGTATACCATCCGTGTCCGTCAAGTATTGTTATGGTGTGGTCGGTAGTGGTGGCAATGGCATTGGCTATTTCCTGATATTTCTTTGAGAAGATGAAGAACTGCACCGACTGCCTTTGCCAGTTCATCACATAGTCGAGCATTAGGCATTCTACAAACATGGTGCACAGACCGAACACCACTTTCTGGCATCTCACCTCCACCGGTCCGAATGTATCTATGAACAAGCAGCTGCCTATGATGCAGAGGTCAACCAGGATGAGCACCTTGCCGAGCGATATGTTATGATATTTGTTCACTGATGCTGCCACGATGTCGGTGCCTCCGGTGCTTCCGTTGTTAAGGAACACTATGGCCAGCGCCGTGCCGGTGAGCATACATCCTATGACGAGCGACATGAAGTCGTTGCCCTCGCCGAGCAGCTTGTAGAACGAACCGTCGGGCTGTACCACTATATCCTGAGCCACTTCGAGCAGGAATGTAAGCGCAAAGGTGGCGTAGATGGTTTTCATAAGGAAGCGCCAGCCCAATATCTTTAGTGCCGCCACGATGAGCGCGGCGTTGATGATGAAGAATGTGTATTGCACCGGAAAGTTGGTGGCATAGAATACTATTGCGCCGATACCGGCTATTCCTCCCGTAACGATTTTGTAAGGCAGCAGGAACACGGTGAACGCAAACGTATAGAGCATCAGCCCAAGGGTGATGTTAAAGTAGTCTTTGGCTTCACGAATTAAAATTTGCTTCTGCATGGCTTGTGATTTTTTAAGGTGAAAGTGTGTGTGTTTTGTTTGCAATGTCGATGCAGGTGCTTTTTTTGTTTTTCGGCTCTTGTTGCTTATTGAGGCTGCATTGTGCCCGGACAGCCATGCAGCTGTCCGGACTTTGCGCCTTTATATATTATGTTTCAGGGTAGCTTTATTGCCGTTGGAATATTGGCGCGGCTGTTATTTCACAACCACGTTTACCATTCTTTTCGGCACGATGATAACCTTTACAATCTGCTTTCCGTCGGTGTATTTTGCCGTCCTTGGTTCGGCCATTACGGCCTGCTCAACTGCTGCGTTGTCGGCATCGGCGGCAAACTGCATCTCGAAGCGGCGCTTGCCGTTGAAGGCTATACCCATCTGCACGGTGCTCTCAACGAGGTATTTCTCGTTGTATTCTGGCCAGCATGCGTCAAACACGCTGCCACTGTTGCCCAGTGCGTGCCACAATTCTTCGGCAATGTGCGGCGCGAACGGTGCTATAAGGCCGACAACATCGGTGAGCAGGGCCTCGTTGTGGCATTTGAGCTGATGCAGCTCGTTGACGCAAATCATGAAGGCTGAAATGCTGGTGTTGTAGCTGAACTGCTCGATGTCCTGCGTAACCTTCTTGATGAGCTTGTGGACAGACTTATACTGCTCAGGCGTAGGTTCGCTACGGTCGGGCAGGAACTCGCCGGTGCGCTGGTCGTAGAACAGTGCCCAGAACTTCTTCAGGAAGCGGTGGCAGCCGTCAATGCCGTTGGTGTCCCAAGGCTTGCTCTGCTCAACCGGGCCGAGGAACATCTCGTAGAGGCGCAGCGTGTCGGCTCCGTATTTTTCTACAATCATGTCGGGGTTGACAACGTTGAACATCGACTTAGACATCTTCTCTATTGCCCAGCCGCATACATATTTGCCGTCTTCGAGTACGAACTCGGCGTCGTTGTATTCGGGGCGCCATGCCTTGAAGGCTTCTGTGTCGAGCACGTCGCCGTGAACGATGTTTACGTCAACGTGTATGGGCGTTACGTCATACTGGTCTTTCAGTCCGTAGGAGACGAATACGGGAGCAGCCCCCTCAACTCCCCCCGTGGGGGAGCTTGAGCTTGTATTGTTGGTTGATTTTTCGCTGTTGCCTGTGCCGTCAAAGGAAACTGGCTCTCCCCCACCGGGGGAGTTGGTGGGGGCTGCTATCCTATACACGAAGTTAGAACGTCCCTGAATCATTCCCTGGTTTACGAGCTTCTTGTAAGGCTCCTCCTGGCACGACACTCCGAGGTCGAACAGGAACTTGTTCCAGAAGCGTGAGTATATAAGGTGGCCTGTGGCGTGCTCTGTTCCGCCCACATACAGGTCAACGTTCTGCCAGTAGCGGTCGGCCTCCTCGCCCACGAGGGCGTTGTCGTTGTGCGGGTCCATGTAGCGCAGATAGTAGGCCGATGAGCCTGCAAAGCCCGGCATGGTGTTAAGTTCGAGCGGGAACACGGTCTTGTTGTCTATCAGACTCTTGTCTACAACCTCGTTCTTCTCTGTGTCCCAAGCCCATTTTTTTGCGTGTCCGAGCGGCGGCTCGCCTGTCTCGGTTGGCTTATACTGGTCTATCTCGGGCAGCTCGAGCGGCAGCTTGTCTTCTGAAATCATGTACGGCATGCCGTCTTTATAGTAAACCGGGAACGGCTCGCCCCAGTAGCGCTGGCGTGAGAATATGGCGTCGCGCAGACGGTAGTTCACCTTCACGCGGCCCATGTTGTGAGAAGTTACAAATTCCTTGGTCTTCTTTATGGCCTCCTTTACGCTCAGGCCGTTGAGCGAGAATCCGTCGAGAGTCTCCACTCCGCTCTTAGGCGAGTTGCACACTGTGCCCTCCTTGGCGTCGAAGCTCTCCTCGCTTACGTCGCAGCCTTCGATGAGCGGACGTATCTCCAGTCCGAAGTGCTTGGCGAAGGCATAGTCGCGCGAGTCGTGTGCAGGCACAGCCATAATGGCTCCCGTACCGTATCCGGCCAGCACATAGTCAGAAATCCAGATAGGAATGTTCTCGCCCGTGAACGGGTTGATGGCGTAAGAGCCCGAGAACACGCCCGTAACAGAACGGTCGCTTATGCGCTCGCGCTCGGTGCGCTTCTTTGTTTTCTCTATATATGCGTCCACCTCAGCCTTCTGCTCAGGTGTGGTAAGTTTCTCTACAAGTTCGCTTTCGGGCGCCAGCACCATGAATGTTACGCCGAATATTGTGTCGGCACGGGTTGTGAAGATGGTAAATTTAAACGAAGAGTTAAGAGTGGAGAGTGAAGAATTCTCTTGTGACGAGTCATTTGAATTCTTCGTTCTTCGCTCATCACTCTTCACTTCAAACTCCATCTCTGTTCCTTCAGAGCGGCCGATCCAGTTGCGCTGAGTCTCCTTGAGCGACTCCGTCCAGTCAACCGTGTCGAGTCCGTCGAGCAGGCGCTGTGCATAGGCGCTTACGCGCAGACACCACTGCATCATCTTCTTCTGCACCACGGGATAGCCGCCGCGCACGCTCACGCCGTCTACCACCTCGTCGTTGGCAAGCACGGTGCCCAGTCCGGCGCACCAGTTAACCATCGTCTCGCCCAGATAGGCTATGCGGTAGTTCATCAGCACTTGCTGCTGCTCCTTCTCGCTCATGGCGTTCCATTCGGCTGCCGTGAAGCTCAGCTCCTCGCTCTGTGCCACGTCGAGGCCCTCGGTGCCCTTCTGGCTGAAGTGCTCTATGAGCTTCTCTATGGGCTGTGCCTTTTGGCAAGTGTTGCAGTAGAACGAGTTGAACATCTTCTGGAATGCCCATTGCGTCCATTTATAATATTTAGGCTCGCAAGTGCGCACCTCGCGGTTCCAGTCGAACGAGAATCCTATCTTGTCCAGCTGGCTGCGGTATCTGCTTATGTTTTCGGCCGTAGTTATGGCCGGATGCTGTCCTGTCTGTATGGCATACTGCTCGGCGGGCAGTCCGTAGGCGTCGTATCCCATGGGGTTGAGCACGTTATATCCCATCAGCCTCTTGTAGCGGGCGTAGATGTCGCTGGCTATGTATCCCAGCGGATGTCCCACGTGCAGTCCTGCTCCCGATGGATAAGGAAACATGTTGAGCACATAGAATTTCTCTCTGCTCTTGTCTTCAGTAACCTGGTAGGTCTTCATCTCGGCCCACTGTTTCTGCCATTTCTTCTCAATCTCTCTGAAATTGTATTCCATTGTTCCGTATCGTTGTTTTTTTATTCTTCTGTTGCTTTATATTTTTGTTCGGGATGGTTAGGTGTCTGTGCATAAAGTCTTTTCAACTTATTTTTCCTAATCATTTCCGGTATTATCTTATTTTTAAGATAACTGGATTTTTTCCCAGTTCTTAAAGCTATTTCTTCCAAAGAAATGTATTCTTTTGCTTTTTCTGTTATTAACCGCTCAAGTTCATCTCTTTTTAGATGTGTATTAGTATTGTCAACCTTTTCTTCCGAGGTGTCAACCTTTTTATTAATATAATATTTTGTTCCCCTGCCGTTTCCTTCAGATATTAAAAGTTTATTATTATATAAATCTTTAAGTAATTTTGTTATATCTGTACGATGTAGGGTGAGCAATTCTTTAAGCCTGTCATTTGTTATTACATTTTCTGTCAGACATGAATTTATATGATATGCAAAGATAATGCAAAAATTCGATTGTACGAAATAAAATTGTTTTTATTATATTTTGTCCGTTATGTTGCAATTACAATTAACCCTCAACGGGTTATCAGTCATATGCTTTAATTTTAAAGCACATTGATGTTTACAGCTTAATTTTAACGATTGATATGGATTTAACGGTAGCGGTGTTTATCGCTGAAAACTCATGCCGGCGGCATGCGCCGCTCTGCGGTGTGAGCATGTGCGCGTGCCGTCGGCATTTATAGGGTGTGTTTATGTGTTGCGTATGCCGCCTGTGTGCAGCCATACAATGGCGCTATACAGGTGTCACTGGTTCTTGATTTTTTGCGTTCCGCTGATATGGTCGAAGTAGTTGCCTGATTCGAGCGTTATCTTGAATGTCCTTTCTTTTCTGAAGTTATCGTCTGCCGATATGTACAGAGTCCAGTCGTCCACTCTTACGTTGAGCCAGTCGCACTTTTGGTTAAACTTGCCCGTCTGATACATATTCCTGTTCTCTGTCTTGTCGTAGCCGAAGTTGTAGAGCGTTTCGCCTTCAACTTCAATGCTTGTTATCCACCAGTGTTTTCCTTCAGTGTCAATCCTCACTTCGCTGCCCGTATAGTCGAGCGTAACTTCTTTGGTTGACAGGCCGATTTTGTCTGATGCTCCTCCTGTCATCAGTTCTTCCTGCTCGCCGTTTATGCAGTCGAAGTAGTCGCCCGATTGAAGATTTATCTTGAACGTCCTGCCCTCTCCGTAGTTCGTGTCGGCCGATATGTTCAGCGTCCAGTCGTCCACGTTAACGTTGAGCCATCCGCACTTCAGGTTGAATATGCCTGTCTGATACATATTCCTGTTCTCGGTGTTGTCGTAGCTGAAGTTGTAGAGCGTCTCTCCGTCAACCTCTATTGAGGTTATCCACCAGTGTTTTCCTTCGGTATTGATAACAACCGGGTTTCCTGCCCCGTTGAGCGTTATGCTCTTTGTTGACAGGCCAATATTGTCGTCCCATTTGCCGGTGGTCATTTCTTCCTGCACGCCCGTAATGGTGGCCGTGCTGTCGGCTGTGGCAAGAACAATCTTGAATGTGCGTTCTGCATATACGTTGTCGTCTACGGCCACTTCAATGCTGCTGCCGTTACGTTTCACGTTAACCCACTGGCATTGTGCTTCATACGCTCCGCCTTTGGCCATAAGCTGTTTCTCTTCGGCTGTAAATTTCAGTGTTTCTTCTTCTGTTATTATCTCCTCTATCCACCAGCCTTCTTCGCTGCCTATGTTTACAGTTGCAGTGTCGGCAATCAGTTTAAATGCCAGGGTGGTATCGTTCAGTTCCACGGCTCTGGTCTGTTCCGAATTCGACGGTTGTATCTGGTCATTGTCGTCGTTTGAGCATGCCGTGAAACAGATAACAGCCATGAGCATAAGTATCAGTTTTTTCATAAGCGATAAGTTTAACAGGTTAATATTGTGTAATGATTTTGGTTTCTTAGTTTAAGGCGTTTATGATTTTCCCATAGGCTTCAAGGTTTATGTGTTATATACGACGGTTCATTTGCCAAATATAGCAATTTATTTTTACATTATGTGATTTTTATCAAAAAAATGCACCTATTTATGGATATATTTTGAATAAACATAAAGTCCGGCAGGTTGAAATGCCTGCCGGACCGGTTAGTTGATTTTGATTAGCTACATCCTTTTCAGATAGCCGCGTTTACTCCGAACACGCCCAGGATGGCTGTCGCCACTGCCACTATCACCTTCAGAATTATCGAAATGTTGTTCTTGTCCTTTGTTCCCATTGTTGTTATTAGTTTTTGTAAGTTTTAATTTATTGTTCCGCGTTCAGTATCTGCATGCATTCATGCCCCTGCTGCTACACGGCTTCAGCGTCGTCGAGCGCATCGCTCACAGCGTTCTTGGGCAGCTCCTGCACCTTGCATCCCGTAAGCAGTGCGCGGGTGCGTGTCTTGTTCTTGTCTATCTTGGTTTCGGGCTGAAACAGCACATGCACCGACTTGACGTTGCCGCTGGCCGTAAAGTCCTTCACGGTGTCGGCCGGACTGGTGTGCATGCCGATTTTGAATGTGCCGAGGCGGTCGAGCTTCACGCGGTGCGACATCTGCAGATGCTTCTGCATCGTCTCCACCAGCTCGCTCAGTACGGCCACGATGTCGGCCCTCTTCACCGTACAGTTGGCCTGCATCTCGTCTGCAAGGTCGTCTATTGTAACTGTGCCCGTATGCACGGCGCGTGCATACCATTTGCCCTTGTTTGCCGAAGTTTCTCTGTTATCCTGATACAATTTATAAAAAACTGACATAGTCTTTTTTCCTTTCTTTTTTTTAATGGTTAATAATTTGTGTGTGTGTTTCTCTACATTCAGAAGCTTCTTTGTGTATGTGTGTCTTTCATGCTGCCCGGTGTCCTTCAGCGGCTGCGCGGTTGCCGGCTGTTCCTGCCAGCCTTTCGGGTTGCCTGCGGCTTCATGTCGTTCACGTTTGCAAAGATACAGTTTCTGAACGGCGATGTCAAGTTTTACCACGATAGACTGTACGCTCAACTTCTGTTAGTATGCTTTCACGATAAGTGCCGTATGCGTGCTTGTTGCTGATAGTCAGGCGGTTACGCTTTCATGGCTGTTTGCCGTCCTTTTGCAGGTTTCGGCTTACAGGGCTGTTAGTGTGCCGGCTGTTCGCCGTCGGCGGCCGTGCTTTGGGCGTTGGTTTGTGTTGGGCTTAGTGTTTTTGTTAAAATAAACTTATTGGATATATGTATATTTAAAAATATATTAAATGTCAAACTTCCCAATAGGTGATTTTCTGAATGTCTGTGTGATATCTTTGCTGATTCCTGCTATCGGCCAATATGTTGTCTGATACATTAAAAATAATAATGAAATGATGAAAAATAAAGAAACGTTCAGCTTCAGAATATGCCTCGTTATGCTGCTGCTCTGTGCTGTTTCAGCCGTCAGTGCCGCTGACAGCCTTAGCTGCGATGTGCCCCGCCGCCGCACCTTCGACGATGCCCACAGGCTTAATGCCGCCGACATAGTTGTGCCTGCCACCCTTATTGGCGTGTCGGCGCTGTATATCGAGAACGGATGGATGGTGAGGCAGAAGCGCGCCGTGAGATATGCCCTTGTGCCGAAAGACAGGCGCAAGGTGCATGTAGACGACTATGTGCAGTATTCGCCCGTGGTGGCTGTCTACGGGCTCAACCTTGCCGGAGTGAGCGGCCGCCATTCGTTCAAGGACCGCACCATAATGCTTGCCATGTCGTATGCCACGATGGGCATCATCGTAAACACCATGAAGCTGGCCATAAGCGAGCGCCGCCCCGACGTAAGCACGTGCAACTCTTTTCCATCGGGCCACACCGCCACCGCCTTTATGGGCGCGCAGTTTCTGTATGAAGAGTACAAGTCGGTGTCGCCCCTTATAGCCTGGTCGGGCTTTGTCGTGGCTCCGCTCACGGCCTATCTCCGTGTATATAACGACCGCCACTGGATTAACGACGTTGTGGCTGGTGCGTGTATAGGCATCGTCAGCACCAAACTGGCCTACAGGCTCTATCCCCTGCTGTTCCGCAAGTCGTCCTGCCGCCGCTCCACTGATGTTGCCGCCCTGCCCTACTACGACGGCCGCAGCGTTGGCGTGAGCATGAGCATGACGTTTTAGCTTAATGCCTGTCCGGCCGCATTACGTTAACGGCATTATTCGGCGTTTTTCATCATTCCGCCTTCCTGCATTCACGTATGCCGTGTTTCGTCTTGCGGCTCCGGCATGTCATATATTGATTATAAAAACATGGTCATATATACAGGCAGATAGCTTACGCCGTTTTCCCGGCGGTAATCTTTGGTGTAAATTACACAGAGACAGCCGTAATTTCACCTTCCACCAAATTTTTTCTGCGCGAAATGTCGGTATCCACCAAATTTTTTCTGCGCGAAATGTCGGTATCCACCAAATTTTTTCTGTGTAAAATGTCGGTATCCACCAAATTTTTTCTGCGTGAAATGTCGGTATCCACCAAATCTTTTATAAATAGATGCTATGCCGTGCATAATAAAAAGGCCGCCTTTCGCAGTGTGAAAGACGGCCTTTTGCAGGGTGAAAGATGACCTTTTGCAGCACGAAATACGGCCTTTTGCAATGTGCCGGTTGTCAGCGCGTTGCGCGGCCTCATGCCGCCTTGTAGAAAGGTATGGCCTGATGGCGGTTGGCTTCGCGGTTTGCCTTATACGAAACGTGCAGCCAGCATGCCCCGTTGCTCATCGAGTGCTCGAAGAGCAGCTGGTCGAAGTCGAGGCCGGAGACTATGTAGGCATACATCTTTCGCCCCGTCTCCATGTTCGATATGTGTATGTCGGCCGCCTCGCCCCTCATGTGCTGCGACGTCTTTGCCCCGCCAACAATGGCGTTGAGCCGTTCGCAGCGGAATCCGCTCGTTATGCGTATCACGCCGAAGCGCCTTCGCAGCGGCTCCAGCACGTTCAGGCAGAGCTGCCTGAGGCGTTCGGTCTGTTCCTTGTCGGGCGTGTTGTCTATGCGGTGTTTCAGTGCCGCGCCCGAGCGGCACATCTCCTCAAGTGTGAAGTGTTCCGACAGTCTTGTCTGTGTGTTCTTGTCCATTGTCGTGTGTTTTATGGTCTGTTAATGTTTTTCATGGTTTCCTTTACTTTGCGTAATCGGCTCATTGCATGCATCTTATCATGGCGTAGAGCGGGTTGCGCGAGTGCCTGCAATACATCAGCCAGCAGTACCGGCTGAAGAACGACTTCTGTTTCAGCCCCTTTCTCTCCCTTGCGTTATACACCATGGCGTAGGGATTTTTAGGCATGGGCACGTGGAGCACGGCGCAGGCCCTGCGCGCCATCTCGCTGAAGCTGTAAGGGCGGCCCAGGCGGTCAACCGGGTTTTCGGCCACATACACCTCGTACACCAGCTCCATAAGGTCGGTCTTGCTCTCCGTCCAGTACAGGTTTTCGGCCGGGTTGCGTGCCAGCAGCTGGCCCAGCTGCTGCGCCATAATCCTGCGTGCGCTGTCGCGCTGTTCCTTGCTGAGCATGTCGGCAAAGTCTTTCTGTCTCTCTTCGTTCAGGTTAATGCTTACAATCATTTTTTAAATCAATTTTAAAGGTCTGTTGTATATGCGCCCTCCGCCCTGCCCCGCGGTAGCTTGCGTGGCGGCGCCGGGCGCGTGTTATCTCATGAAACAATCTCTCCTTGTCGGGCTAAGGTCCTGTTCCGGGGGCAAAATTATACCGCTTTTGTGCAAAATATGTTCGCAATGCGATATAAAAACATTAAAAAAAGTTTTATTTCCGTCCTCCTCTGCCCTGCCCTTTTCCGGCCGTCATGTCCGTGTCTGTCTGCCATGCGTGGGGCAAATCCTACCGTTTTGTAGGGAAAATCCGACACGACAATAGGGTTAACTACTTGCAGTGTAGCGCAATTTTCACTATCTTTGCTCTCAGAACAGTTGTTCAAGACTGCTGATTGTCTAACATTTTAAAAATTGACGGTTATGAAAAGATTACTTACATCCTTCATCATAATGATGATAACTACGGTTACGTTACAGGCAATGACATATTCGCAGGCCCGTGAGGAGGCCCTGTTCCTTACAGACAAGATGGCATACGAACTGGGACTCTATGAGAGTCAGTACGACGCCGTGTATGAGATTAACCTCGACTATCTCATGGCGCTCAACTATCAGGACGACCTCTACTCCACGTGCTGGACGCGCCGCAATCTCGACCTGAGCTATGTGCTCACCGCGGCACAGTATAACATGTACATATCCAGGACATATTTCTACCGTCCGGTCTACTGGAGTTCGGGCTTCAGATACAGCATATACACGCGCTACACCGACCGCTCTTACTATTATTACAGTCGCCCGTCGGTCTACACCACCTACCGCGGAGGCCACAGCTGGCGCAGCAACGGGGGCAAGAGCTGGTATAAGGGCCGCACATACAGCAGCGCGCATAAGCTGACACCGGTAAGGACGGGCACCACAAACCACTCGGGCCACAGCGTGACCACAACCCCGAAGCCCTCTAAACCGACAAATTCGGGTCATGCGGTCACTACGAAAAAACCGGCCACGGGCACAACGTCGCACGGCAAGCCTACAACAGCCAAGAAGCCTTCGGCCACGACAAATAAGCCCACGACAAGCAAGCCGTCGAGAGGTACGGGCACATCCAACAAGAACACGGGCAAGACCACAGGCTCGTTCAGCGGTACAAAGCCCGTAAGAAGCACCGGAAGCAAGCCCGCGACAATAACATCGGGCAAGGTGAACACAACGCAGAAATCTACTCCGACCAAGAATTTCGGCGGAAAACGATGACAATAAACTCTTTTATAAATTGAGAATTGGGATTTGAAAACCGGGAATTGGAAGAAATTAAGAATAGCCGCTTAATTGTCTTCCAATTTCCGGTTTTCAGCTGTTTTTCCTTTTCAGGCAGTCTGAAATTGGAAAAAAATTAGTAAGTTTGCAGCTTGAAAATAACCCATAGTGCCTGACTTACAGACCAAAACATACAGGCAACCCACAACAGATCATGGCAAAGAAAGACAACGAACTAACCCCGATGATGAAACAGTTTATGTCGCTGAAGGCCAAACACCCCGACGCGCTGCTGCTGTTTCGTTGCGGAGACTTTTATGAGACATACCTTCAGGACGCCGTAGACGCAAGCAAGATACTTGGCATAACGCTCACAAGGCGCAACAACGGAGGCTCGAAAGACCCTACGGAGATGGCCGGATTTCCGCATCACGCGCTCGACACATACCTGCCAAAGCTGGTAAGGGCGGGCAGGAGGGTGGCTATATGCGACCAGCTGGAGGACCCAAAGCTCACCAAGAAGCTCGTTAAGAGAGGCATAACCGAACTGGTTACGCCCGGAGTGGCCATGACCGACAACGTGCTTAACTACAAGGAAAACAACTTTCTGGCTGCCGTCAACTTCGGAAAGACGGCATGCGGCGTGGCGTTTCTCGACATATCTACCGGCGAGTTCCTTACGGGCGAAGGCTCTTACGACTATGTTGAGAAGCTGCTCGTAAACTTCTCGCCGAAGGAAGTGCTCTTTGAGCGGGGCCGCAGGGCTGAGTTTGAACGCTGGTTCGGCAACAAGTTCTTCACCTTCGAGCTCGACGACTGGGTGTTTACGGAGCAGGCCGCCAACCAGAAGCTGCTTAGGCATTTCGACGTTAAGTCGCTCAAAGGCTTCGGCGTGGAGCATCTCAGGAGCGGGGTGGTGGCCAGCGGAGCCATACTTCAGTATCTCGAAATGACGCAGCACACGCAGATAGGCCACATAACTTCGCTCTCGCGCATTGAGGAAGAACGCTACGTAAGGCTCGACAAGTTTACCATACGCTCCCTGGAGCTGCTGCAGCCAATGCAGGACGACGGCTCGTCGCTGCTCGACGTGATAGACCGCACCGTGTCGCCGATGGGCGCGCGCATGCTGAAACGCTGGGTGGTGTTTCCGCTGAGGGACGCACGTGTGATAGAGGACAGGCTCGACGTGGTTGAATATTTCTTCCGTCATCCCGAATTTAAGGAACTTCTCGACAGTCAGCTCCACTGCATAGGCGACCTGGAGCGCATCATATCGAAGGTGGCCGTGGGGCGTGTGTCGCCGCGCGAGGTGGTGCAGCTCAAGACGGCCCTGCAGGCTTTGGTGCCCGTAAGGCGTGCATGCCTGGAGGCAGACAACGCTGTGCTGCGCCGCATAGGCGACCAGATGGGGCTGTGCGAGGGCCTGCGCGACCGCATTGAGCGCGAGGTCAACGACGACTCGCCGCAGCTCGTGAGCAAGGGAGGCGTGATAAAGAACGGCGTGAGCAGCGAGCTCGACGAGCTGCGCGACATTGCCTACAGCGGCAAGGACTATCTGCTGAAGATACAGGAGCGCGAAACCGAGCTGACGGGCATATCTTCGCTGAAGATAGGATACAACAACGTGTTCGGCTACTACCTCGAGGTGCGCAACATCTACAAGGACAAGGTGCCGGCAGAGTGGGTGAGAAAGCAGACGCTGGCCAACGCAGAGCGGTATATCACGCAGGAGCTGAAGGAGTATGAGGAGAAGATTCTGGGCGCGGAAGACAAGATTCTGCAGCTCGAGAGCAAGCTGTTCTCCGAGCTGGTGCTGTCAATGCAGGAATACATACCGGCCATACAGACCGACGCATCGCTAATAGCCAGGCTCGACTGTCTGCTCTCGTTTGCCAAGACGGCCGAGGAGCACGGCTACATAAGGCCTGACATAGATGCCGACAACGTGGTCTTGGACATACGTCAGGGCCGCCACCCCGTGATAGAGACACAGCTGCCCGTGGGCGAGAGCTACGTGCCCAATGATATATACTTGGACGACAAGAAGCAGCAGATAATAATAATCACAGGTCCGAACATGGCCGGAAAATCGGCTCTGCTGCGCCAAACGGCACTGATAGTACTGTTGGCCCAGATAGGATGTTTCGTGCCGGCAGAGAGCGCGAGAATAGGTCTGGTGGACAAAATATTCACACGTGTGGGAGCGTCGGACAACATATCGCTGGGTGAGTCTACCTTCATGGTGGAGATGACCGAGGCCGCCAACATCCTCAACAACGTAACTCCGCGCTCGCTGGTGCTCTTCGACGAGCTTGGCCGAGGCACGTCCACATACGACGGAATAAGCATTGCGTGGGCCATTGTGGAGTATCTGCACGAGCATGCAAAGGCTCAGGCGCGCACGCTCTTTGCCACTCACTATCACGAGCTCAACGAGATGGAGAAGAACTTTGCCCGAATAAAGAACTTCAACGTAAGCGTAAGAGAGTCGGGCGGCAAGGTTATCTTCCTCAGAAAGCTCGAGCCGGGCGGCTCTGAGCACTCGTTCGGTATACACGTGGCGCAGATAGCCGGCATGCCAAAGAGCATCGTGAAGAGGGCAGAGACCATACTGAAGGAGCTTGAGGCCGACAACGCGCAGGTGGGCGGAGTGGGCAAGCCTTCGGCAGAGAAGATAAACATGAGCCGCGGAGGCATGCAATTGAGCTTCTTCCAGCTCGACGACCCGGTGCTGTGCCAGGTGCGCGACGAGATTCTCGGCCTCGACATCAACAACCTTACGCCCGTGGAGGCGCTCAACAAACTGAACGACATTAAGCGCATAGTTACAGGCAAATAGGGCAGGGCGGGGCTGCCTTAATAGCGCGCCGCGCGCTGTCGTATGGGCAGAAAATTAACAGACAAGGCACCGCATGGCGCCCTCCCGGATATTTTAATTCTATGGCCGTCGGCATGAATGAATGTCGTAAGCCATCAACATATACGCACACTGATAATAAGTTCTGCGCCGTGATTTAAATCAGAATACAATACAAAGGAGAACATTTCTCCGTGGAGAATAAAACAAAAGAAAGGATAGCATAATCAGAAAGGAGAACAGAATAGTTGCAGGGGATATCACAACATCCGTAAAAGAAGAATCACATCGGCAGCATAAGACCTGCCACACCGGCAGCACGCTCAACATCCGGCGTCAACATACCCCTCAAGTCAAATCATAATTATCCATTCTCCATTCTCAATTCTCCATTATAACAGATTTGTTTTTCAAGTCAAAATATTATGCAGAAAAAGACAATATTTCTAACAAGGCGTTACATTCTTTTTGTTATTTCGATGTTTATTAACGCCTACGGCATAGCCTTCATCACCAAGGCTCTGCTTGGCACGTCGCCCATAACGAGCGTAAACTACGTGCTGAGCATGTTCACGCCCCTGACCATGGGGCAGTGGACCATCATCGTAAACCTTCTTTTTGTGGCCACAGAGCCGCTCATGATGAGCCGCTCACAGCTGCGCGCCGACCTCCGCATGTATCTAATACAGATACCCGTCACGCTGTGTTTCGGCACGTTTATCGACATATCAATGGCGTCGCTGTCGTGGCTTCATCCCGAGGCCTATCCCATGCAGCTGCTCAGCATGCTCGCCGGATGCGTCATTCTGGCGTGCGGCATAACGCTCGAGGTTAAGGCCGACGTGGCCATGGTGGCCGGCGAGTTTTTCGTCAGGGTGCTGGCAAGGCGCATAGGCGGCGACTTCGGCTACGTTAAACTGGGCTTCGACGTGGGCAACGTAATACTTGCCTGTGCGTTCTCTATGATATTCATAGGCGGCATCCACGGCGTGCGCGAGGGCACGGTGGCAGCGGCGCTGCTCGTGGGGCCGATAGTTCACTTCCTCACACCGTTCTGCCGTGTGCTCAACGGCGTGCTGGGCTACTCTGCCAAGACTGAGGGCAAGGCTGCCGCAGCGCCGGCAAACGTGGTGGTTACCATAGCCCGCGAGTTTGGCAGCGGAGGCCACATGCTGGGCGAGATGCTGGCCTCGAGGCTCGGCGTGAGGCTCTACGACCGCGAGTTCATAAAGATGGCGGCAAAGAGCAGCGGCATAGACGAAGACTATATAAGGCGCAACGAGCAGACCATACCGTCGTTCTGGCTGAAATGCATACTGTCGCAGGGCTACGGCACACAGGCGGGCAGGGGACTGTCGGACGACGACGTGCTCTTCCTTGCCGAAAGCAAGATTGTGCAGCAGCTGGCCGACAAGGAGGCGTGCGTAATCGTGGGGCGCTGCGCCGACTTTGTGCTGAAGGGCCGCAGGGGCGTGGTGAGAGTCTACTGCTATGCCGACCGCGACACGGCCATAAGCCGATGTACGTCGGAGTATGGCATGAGCCGCGATAAGGCCGAGGCCGAGACAAGGCGTATCAACCGCGCCAGAGCCACTCACTATGAGTATTACACGGGGCAGCGCTGGGACGATCCGCGCAACTACGACCTGATGATTAACACAGGCTCGATGACGCTTGAGCAGGCGTGCGACATCATTGTGCGCATGTATTCCAACGCCAAAGCCGGCATGAAAGCTGCCGATACTGAAGCGGTCGGGGACTGATCTCGTGGCTGCGGCCATTTTATGCAGGGGCACGCCAAGGCCGGTAATGCCGTGGCAGCATGCCTCACCGGCTTGCGGTTTTAGGGTAGAGGCAGACGCACCGTGGCAGCATGCGTAACCGGTTGTGTTTCAGTGAATTGCAAAAGGCCGTGTTTTGGCCTCCAAAAGGTGGCCTTTCGTCGTGCAAAACGATACCTTTTAGACGGCGAAAGGACGCAAACATGATTTTAACAGATTTATTATGATACGTTTTGTTGAGAAAAAAGACATCAAGGAGATAACCGCGCTCTACAACAGATACATCGTAGAGGGCGTTGAGACTTTTGAGACCGAGACGCTAACCGAGGAGCAGATGGCCGAAAGGGTGGGGCACATATCGGCAAGCTGCCCTTATTTCGTGGCTGAGGAAGACGGCCGCGTGGCAGGAATATGCTACGCTCATCCGTGGAAAGAGCGCGCAGCCTACTGTAACACTTATGAGACAACGATTTATCTGTCGCCCGAATTCATTCACCGCGGCCTCGGCACTGCCCTTATGCGCCGCCTGATAGACGAGTGCCGCCGGCGCGGATACAAGGTGCTGATAGCCTGCATAACGGGCTGCAACGAGGCGAGCATAGAGCTTCACCGCAAGCTGGGCTTCAGTCAGGCGTCGCATTTTCACGATGTAGGCTACAAGCTCGGGCGCTGGCTCGACGTGGTGGATTTTGAGCTGAAGCTATGATATATGCGTGGCAAATGACAGGTTATATTGTGGAATAGAAACGGAAAAATAAGGAAATTTACGCAAAGTTTCCCTATTTTTCCGTTTGTTTATTGTTTTAGTTTGTCTTCAAAACCGTCGGCTTTGATATATCCCATGGTTTTGTTGTCGAGCGGCATTTCGGCCATAAAGCCTTGTCTTACAAGTCCCTGCAAGTCGGTGCGAGCCGTATGTCCTGTTATGTTGAAGCGTGTTGCCACCTCTTTCACAGTAAGTATCTCGTTTCCTTTTTCGGCTATTACTTTCAGTATGTGCGCCTGCCGCTGGTTAATTCCCCTTACGCCTTTGAACATCAGTATGCTGTCGCGTTCGCTGATTTTGCGTTGCAGGTATCGTTTAAGTTCCTCATACGCCTTTTTCATCGTCACGAGGTTGAACTGTATGAAGTAAGACAGGTCGTTATCGTCGTTTTCTGTATACAGGAATGCCCTTTCGTATTTTGCCTTGTTGGTGTAGATAATCCTTGATATTGACAGGTATTCGGTGAGCCAGTAGCCCTTTTTCATCATGTACCAGTAGACCAGCGAGCGCGCCGTGCGCCCGTTGCCGTCGACAAAGGGATGTATGAAGGCAAGCATGAAGTGTATGATAATGCCCTTTATTATCGGATGGATAAAGCTGTCGGGGACGTCGTTGTTGGCGAACGAGCACAGCTCTTCAAGCAGTTGGCGTGTTTCTTCGTGAGGCGGCGGTGTGTGGGCTATGTCGCCTGTGATGCCGTTCATCACAACAATGTCATCTGTCTGGCGTATGTTCCCTTCATCGTTTTTGTTGTCAAGAGTTTCTGAAGATATGTATTTATGTATCTCAAGCAGTTTTTCCACCGAAAATTCGTCCTGTCTGTGTTCTGAGAGATAGCGTATCGTGGCGTAGTTGTTGGCAATCATCCACTGGCTTTTATCTCTCGGCTTCAGCTTCTTGCGCAGCATCTCCTTGGCCACCTTGCGCGTTGTCGAGGCTCCTTCCATCTGGCTCGAGGCTATGGCTTCTTCCATTATCGAGCTTACAAGGTAAAAACTCTTGTCGTTTTCTGGTATCAGGCTTTTAGTTCCGAGGCTGCCGCCTATGTTCATGTCAAACTCGTGCAGCAGGGCCAGCATCTGCTCCGTTATGGTGAAATGAAAGTTATATTTGCCGAACGTTACGCTCTTGGCGTTCATCATGCGCTGAAGCTTCACGGCTTGCCACAGCACAGCAGGGTCAATCCCTGACGGAGCGACATATTTCACCTTGTCCCAGTAGTAATATTCGCTGTTTATTTTCTTCATCAGCTGCGATATTTCCGGGTTGTAAAGCAGTTTTACGGCTTCTTGGAAATGCTTTTGTTCGGGTTTGGGCGTATGTTCAATCATATTTGGATTATATGCTGTGATACAATGAGAGGCGGATACGAAAGCAATCGTAAAACAAAGTTTTTTAGATTGTCCTTGCCGGCAAGCATCTTATGTCCGCAAGGCAAAGATAGTGAAAAATAGTTTGATAAACCAAGAAAAAACCGGAAAAATAAGGAAATTTACGCAAAATTTCCCTATTTTTCCGGTTTTTAGATATCCCTGTATTCAGTATTTTTACTTCTCAATGCCCAGTTTCTGCATCCATTTTCCGCCCTTCATGCAGAGCAGTCCGACGATTACGAACGGGATGCTGAGCAGCTGGCCCATGTTGAGCAGCATCGATGCCTCGAAGTCTTCCTGTATGTCCTTGGTGAACTCTATGAAGAATCGTGCCGTGAAGATGAGCGTTATGCAGAGTCCGAAGAAGAATCCCGTGCCCACGCGCTGCGGCTTTTTGCGGTAGAAATACCAGCCTATGACGAAGAAAATGGCGTAGGCTATGGCTTCGTAGAGCTGTCCCGGGTGGCGCGGAATCATGTCCACACGCTCAAAGATGAACGCCCAAGGCACGTCGGTTGCCTTGCCTATTATCTCAGAGTTCATCAGGTTGCCCAGTCGTATGCAGCATGCCGTTAGAGGTGTTGCTATAGCCACGTTGTCGAGCACTCGCCAGATGTTCACCTTTGTGCGGCGCACGTAGAGCCAGAGGGCAATGATAAGTCCGATTGTTCCTCCGTGGCTTGCCAGTCCCTCGTATCCGGTAAACTTCCACGAGCCGTCGGCCATGAAGTGTATAGGCAGTATCATCTCCACCATGTGCTTGCCGCTCGACAGGAAGTAGCTCGGCTCATAGAACAGGCAATGGCCCAGTCGGGCGCCTATCAGTATGCCCACGAAGCAGTAGATGAACAGCGGGTCGAACAGCTCCGGCTTTATCTTCTGCTCCTTGTATAGCCGTTTTACTATGAAGTACGCAGCCGCAAGACCTATGAGCCAGCACAGCGAGTACCAGCGTATGGAGAAACTTCCGATGTGAAAAGCCACCAGATTGGGATTCCACAGGATGTAGAGTAGGTTGGAAATCATGATAGATAATATTTATGTAGTTAGAGTAGTTAAAGGAGTTATCGCAGGCTTGGGCCTGCTGGTAGTTAAAGTCATTAGCCTTGCCTGTTGAGCAGAGCCTATGCAGTTAATGTTCTTATGGTGCGCAGGTTTAAAGGCATTTGACTTTAACTCCTGAGCGACCACAGGGAGCGGTAACTGCTTTAACTCCTTTAACTACTCTTTCAAGCCTCTTTTGCTCTTAAAATTTATACATTAAACCTGAAGTGCATGATGTCGCCGTCCTGCACAACATATTCCTTGCCCTCGATGCCCAGCTTGCCGGCTTCGCGCACGGCGGCCTCAGAGCCGTATTTGATGTAGTCGTCATACTTTATCACCTCGGCGCGGATAAAGCCCTTCTCGAAGTCGGTGTGGATTACGCCGGCACACTGCGGAGCCTTCCAGCCCTTGTGATATGTCCATGCCTTGACCTCCATCTCGCCTGCGGTGATGAATGTCTCGAGGTTAAGCAGGGCATAGGCTTTCTTTATCAGGCGGTTTACGCCGCTCTCTTCAAGGCCCAGCTCGTCGAGGAACATCTGCTTGTCTTCGTATGTCTCAAGGCTTGCAATGTCTTCTTCTGTCTTGCCTGCTATTACGAGCACCTCGGCGCCTTCGGCCTTTGCCACCTCCTCAACGCGGCGGCTGTAGTCGTTGCCGGTCTTGGCCGATGCCTCGTCTACGTTGCATACATACAGCACGGGCTTAGCCGTAAGCAGAAACAGGTTGTGCGCTGCGTCCTGCTCTTCCTTGCTCTCAAACTCAACCACGCGTGCGTTTTTGCCCTGTTCGAGCACCTCTTTGTATGCCTCGAGCACCCCTACTTCTATTTTTGCCTCCTTGTTTCCGGCGGCAGCCACCTTCTGCTGCTTGGTCAGGCGGCTCTCAATGGTCTCCAGGTCCTTCAGCTGCAGCTCGGTGTCGATAATCTCCTTGTCACGTATAGGGTCGATGCTGCCGTCAACGTGAGTGATGTTGTCGTCGTCGAAGCAGCGCAGCACGTGTATTATAGCGTCGGTTTCGCGTATGTTTCCGAGGAACTTGTTGCCCAGGCCTTCGCCCTTGCTGGCACCCTTAACAAGTCCGGCAATGTCCACAATCTCGCAGGTTGCGGGCACGATGCGTCCCGGATGAACAATCTCGGCGAGCTTTGTGAGGCGTTCGTCGGGCACTGTTATCACGCCGACGTTAGGTTCTATGGTGCAAAAAGGAAAGTTGGCTGCCTGTGCCTTTGCGCTCGACAGGCAGTTGAAAATCGTAGACTTGCCCACGTTAGGCAGTCCTACTATACCACATTTTAATGACATGTCTTATAAACGTTTATAAATTTTCTGTGTGCAAAGTTAATGCTTTTTTGACGAAAGAACAATGAATAACCGATAATTAATGACTAATAACATTACAGCGCGTGCCTTGGCGCGACACAAGAGCATTTTGAAGACAAAATAGGGGATAAATATAAAAGTTTGTTAAACAAAGCGTACTTTTGGCAATAAAGTGCGTCTATATTTTCAGAAACATCATTATTAATTAAAATATTTTCTGTTTATGGATAAAAAAACATTGGCAATTGCTGCTGTAGCCATGGCTTTTGGCTCGCAGTCAGCTATGGCTCAGTATCCTCAGATTACTGCCGAGGCAAAGGCAAAGTATGAGGCTCAGCGTGCCGAGTGGGAGGCTCATTCAGACTCTGCTTGGCAGGTAGCATTCCCCATCGTGAAGAAAGAGGCCATGGAAGGCCGTCCGTATGTGCCATGGGCTTCGCGTCCTTACGACCTGAAGCAGGCTAAGATTCCCGCATTCCCGGGTGCTGAAGGCGGCGGTATGTACACTGCCGGAGGACGCGGCGGCAAGGTGCTCGTAGTGACTAACCTCAACGACGACGGCCCAGGCTCGTTCCGCTGGGCCTGTGAGCAGGGTGGCGCGCGCATCATAGTGTTCAACGTGAGCGGCACAATTTTCCTTAAGACTCCCGTGTTCCTGCGTGCTCCTTACGTTACTATTGCAGGACAGACAGCTCCCGGCGACGGTATCTGCATTGCAGGAGAGTCGTTCCAGGTTGACACTCACGACGTTATCGTGCGCCACATGCGCTTCCGCCGCGGCAACACCAACGTGTGGAACCGTGAGGACTCTTTCGGCGGAAATCCTGTTGGAAACATTATGATAGACCACTGTTCGTGCGAATGGGGTCTTGACGAGAACATCTCGTTCTACCGCCACATGTTCGACATGGGCGACGGCAAGCCCTCGCGCAAGGTGCCTACGGTCAACGTGACCATACAGAACACCATTTCGGCCAAGGCTCTCGACACGTACAACCACGCATTCGGCTCTACAATCGGCGGCGAGAATGCATCGTTCATGCGCAACCTCTGGGCCGACAACACCGGCCGTAACCCGTCAATCGGCTGGGGCGGCGTGTTCAACTTCGTGAACAACATCGTCTACAACTGGGTTCACCGTACTGCCGACGGAGGCGAGTTCTCTACCATGAGCAACTTCATCAACAACTACTACAAACCCGGACCTCTCACTCCGAAAGACTCACCGATAAGCTACCGCATCGTGAAGACCGAGAGCCGCAGCAACAAGCTGTTCCCGTACCAGCAGTTCGGCCGCGTCTATGCAACAGGCAACATCGTTGAGGGCAACGAGGCAGTGACCAAGGACAACTGGGACGGAGGCATACAGATAGCCGACAAGGACCTGAAGGGCGAGGGCGGAATACCCGAGGACGTAATGGCCCTGATGAAGTCGAACGAGCCGTTCGAGATGCCCCATATGACCATCATACCGTCTGAAAAGACCTTCGACTACGTGCTCGACAACGTGGGCGCAACCCTGCCTACACGCGACATCATAGACCAGCGCATCGTCGAGGAAGTGCGCACGGGCCAGGCTTATTACGTAAAGAAGCTGTCTAAGGAGCATCCTTATGGTGACGTTACCGGCCTGAGCGAGAAGTCGCAGAACGAGGACGGCCTGTTCAAGTACCGCCGCCTTGAAAACGACTCTTACAAGTACGGCATCATAACAGACCCGGCCCAGATGGGCGGATATCCCGAATATAAGGGTGAGCCTCGTGTTGACAGCGACGGCGACGGCATGCCCGACGACTGGGAGATAGCCAACGGACTGAACCCCAACGACCCCTCTGACGCCAACGGCGACTGCACGGGCGACGGATATACCAACATTGAGAAGTATATCAACGGTATCAGCACCAAGGTGAAGGTTGACTGGACTGACCTGAAGAACAACCACGACACGCTGGCCGGAAAGACAAAGCTGTATTAATCGGTTAAGTAGTTAAAATAGTTAGAGGAGTTAAAGTAGTTAAAGTCGAATGTCTTGCGGCTGTTTATTTGCCTGTCAAGACCTTATTTAAAGACTTTTGGCTACGTTAACTCCTCTAATTTTTTTTACTGAAAGGTATATACTTTCTTTTATTCTCAAAGCATATGACTTTAACTACTTTAACTGCTCTAACTCCTTTAACTCCTCATATATTTCAGCTCCTTACATAATGCGGCATCGTCTCGGGTATCTCCATTGATATCTCCACCAGTCCGGCCACTTCTCCGTCGCGTTTCCATGTTGTCTGGTATATCATTTTCTTCACGCCGTTTTTCTCTATTGTGTACGAATTTGTGCCGTCTGTGGCCAGCAGTTCGCGTATCTTGGCCTGCGACTCCGGGCTGTGGCATTTAAAGAGATTCTGACCGATAAGGTCGCCGTGCTTGGCAAACGTGGCGCGCGACTTCTCGTTCATGTACAGTATCTTTCCGTCAACATCGCACACTGTTACGGCGCAGTGCATCTGCTCAGCCCACTCGTCGTCGTAGAACGGCTCAAACAGGTCGTCGTCCCCGTCGATGTCTTCATCCACAAACATCTTAATGTTCTTAAGGCTCAGGTTAATTTCGTCCAGGTCTATCTTATAGTTGTCAATTTTCTCTCCCTTTTTAAGCCCCAGCTCAATCCTTATGTCGCGGGCTTCCCTGCTGTTGGGAATCCCGTCCAGTATGTCTTTCATCATCTCGTAGGCCATCGGTCCGCCGCAGTTTTCGGGCGGGCAGCAGCCTTTGCCGCCCGTGCACACGGGGTGGGGGTATATCACGGTCAGAATATCTTCGAGCGTAATCTCATGAATCCAGTCGTCGCCGAAGTCATATACATACATCAGTTTTCTGATGCCCTCGCCGAACACGTCGCTCAGCTTCGTTTCGTGTTCGTTCAGTTTTTTTACCGCCAGCTCGTTATACAGGCCGAAGTCAAATTGGCTTTCGTCATCTTCGATGTATTTTGACGTAATTTCCAGAGTGCCTCCGTAGGCCTTGTTGCCGAACTTGTGCAGATGTTCGTTGTTCCATCCGAAGCTGATTTGTATTGTGTGGTGAAACTCCTCAAAAGTATAATTCTCAGGTATTATTATTCTTCGCCACACGGGCGGTTTTTTTACGTTCTGCAGTTTAATCTTAAATTGGTATGCCATAGAATTAGATAAATTATGTTATAAATGTTTTGCATGGCAAATATAATGTTTTTTAATGAATTTTCGGTTGCAGTAGTATTTAGATTTCTGTTCTTTTTAATTAGTTTTTTGGTTAAATATTGTTCCATGTCTTTTCAGTATGCAGCCCGTTCTTAATTTAGCTGACATTGTGCGTGTGTGTAACCGCTTGATAATTAATGTGTTGCAATATGCCGTGTTTTGTGATGCGAAAGGTGGCGTATTAGGGGCTGAAAGGCTGCCTTTTGTAAGGCGAAAGGTGTGCTTTTAGAAATTTGGGCGTAGCGGTCAGCCGTTGCGTCTTTGGCCGTATTGCGTGTGTCCGGTAGTTTGCCGGCGTGTCGTGGCATAGGCTCTTCATGTCTGTTTATGTGCGGTTAAGTTCTGTGTGGCATGCTGTTGTGTGCTGATATTTTATGTCTTTGTAATTTATCCCAAACCGCATCGGGATTTGTGTTTAATTGATTGTTTTATCTTGATGCGGCCCTACAATAAAAAATTACGGCCTTTTCAGGGTTCCGTCGTTATACTTGCGACACTCTGAAAAGGCCGTTATGCAGTTTCTCTGTCTTTGATTTTCAATCCATTTGACAGTCTTTTTTTAATTCTTAATTTTTACTTCTTAATTGCCTCAATGTGCCTCGAGCCAGTTTGCGCCCCATCCGCTGTCGGCCACCAGCGGAACGTCGAGCTTGTAGGCTCCCTGCATCTCCTCGAGCACTATGCGCTCAACGGTTTCTTTCTCCTCCGGCACAACGCTGAAGTTGAGTTCGTCGTGCACCTGCAGAATCATCTTTGAGCGCAGATTTTCGTCCTTGAAGCGCTTGTGTATGCGTATCATGGCCACTTTTATTATGTCGGCGGCCGAGCCTTGTATCGGGGCGTTTATGGCGTTGCGCTCGGCAAATCCGCGCACCGTGGCGTTGTGCGAGTTGATGTCGGGCAGATAGCGGCGGCGGCGGAAGAATGTCTCCACGTAGCCGTGCTCGCGCGCCGTGCGCTTTGCCTGCTCCATGTATTCGTGCACCTTGGGGAAGGTGATGAAGTAGCCGTCTATCAGCTGCGACGCCTCCTGTCGGCTTATGTCCAAGCGCTCGGCCAGGCCGAACACCGTGATGCCGTATATTATGCCGAAGTTGGCGCGCTTGGCTTTGGTGCGCTGGTCGCGCGTAACGTCGGCTATGTCTTTCTTGTATATCTTTGCGGCCGTTGCGGCATGTATGTCGTAACCAGAGCGGAAGGCTTCTATCATGTTTTCGTCGCCGCTGAGATGAGCCATCACGCGCAGCTCAATCTGACTGTAGTCGGCCGAGAAGAACAGGCAGCCCTCCTCGGGTATGAACGCCTTGCGTATCTCCTTGCCGTCCTCGCCGCGCACGGGTATGTTCTGCAGGTTGGGGTCAGACGACGACAGGCGGCCGGTGGCCGTGGCCGTCTGGTTGAACGACGTGTGTATGTGTCCCGTCCGCGGGTTTATCAGCTTCGGCAGGGCGTCTACATATGTGCCGAGGAGCTTCTTTAACCCTCTGTGTTCCAGTATCTTGCCCACAATCTCGTGCTTTCCGGCGAGTTGTTGCAGCACTTCTTCCGACGTTACATACTGTCCCTTCTTTGTTTTCTTGGCTTTCTCCACTATCTTCAGCTTGCCGAACAGAATTTCGCCCACCTGCTTCGGCGACGCTATGTTAAACTCCTCGCCGGCCAGTCCGTATATGTGCTTCTCAATGTCGTTGAGCCTTTGTGTAAGAATCTCCGACGTCTCGGCCAGCGCCGCCGTGTCTATCCTTACTCCGTTTAGCTCCATGTCGGCCAGCACCCGCACCAGCGGCATCTCTATCTCGGTGAACAGCTGCGTGGCGCCCACCTCCTTGAGCTTCGGCTCAAGATGGTTTTTCAGGCGCAGCGTTACGTCGGCGTCCTCGGCGGCATAGTCTACTATCTGTTCGGGCGGCAGGTCTCTCATCGACTTCTGCTTCTTGCCCTTCGGCCCGATAAGCTCGTCTATGTGTATGGTCTGGTAGCCGAGGCACGTCTCGGCCATGTAGTCCATGTTGTGGCGCAGCTCGGGCTGTATGAGGTAGTGGGCTATCATAGTGTCGAACAGTTGGCCGGCCACGCTCACGCCGTAACCTGCCAGCACCTCCATGTCGTACTTGATGTTTTGTCCCACTTTGAGAATTTCGGGGTTTTCGTATAGAGGTTTAAATATGTTAACTATCTTTTGCGCTTCTTCACGATTGGCCGGAACGGGCACGTAGAAGGCCTCAAATTCCTTCACCGAAAAGCTCAAACCCACCAGTTCGGCATCGATTGCGCTCGTTGAAGTGGTTTCTGTGTCTAGACTTAGAATTTTTTTTGTCATAAAATAATCACAGATTTTCTTCATTTCTTCCTCATTATCAACGAGTTTGTACGTATGCGGCTGGTCGTTTAACGCTCTCAGACTGGCGTTTTTTGAAAAATCTTGGCCGTCGGTCGCATTTTCTGCGAATAAATCGAGCTGTAATTGAACGCTTTTTTTATTATTTTCAGTTTTGTTAAGAAACTTGTCTGCCAGCGCCTTAAACTCCAGTTCGGTGAAGATTTTGCGCAGTTCGTCGGCGTCGGGTTCGCTCACCTTCAGTTCGTCGAGGTTGAGTTCAACCGGCACGTCGGTTTTTATCGTCGCGAGGAATTTCGAGAATTTTATCTGCTCGGCATTGTCCTCAACTTTTTTCTTGAGCGCGCCCTTCAGCTTGTCGGTGTTCTCAAGCAGCTGCTCCACGCTGCCGAACTCGCCTATAAGTCTCACGGCAGTTTTCTCGCCGACGCCCGGACATCCCGGAATGTTGTCGGCCGAGTCGCCCATCAGTCCCAGGAGGTCGATTACCTGGCCGGTGTTGGCAATGCCATACTTGGCGCACACCTTCTCGGCGTCGAGCGTCTCGTAGCCTCCGCCGTGGCGCGGGCGGTACATAATAACGTTCTCCCTGACAAGCTGCCCGTAGTCCTTGTCAGGCGTTAGCATATAGGTTGTTATGCCTTCGGCCCCGGCCTTCAGCGCCAGCGTGCCTATAACGTCGTCGGCCTCGTATCCTTCAGCCTCGAGCACAGGTATGTTCATGGCCTTGAGCAGGCTCTTTATTATGGGCACCGAGCGGCGTATGTCTTCCGGAGTTTCCTCTCTTTGCGCCTTATATTCGGCGTAGGCTTCGGTGCGGAAAGTAGGGCCGTGGGGGTCGAAGGCCACTCCCAGATACGTGGGTTTTTCTTTCGTGAGCACTTCGTGCAGCGTGTTGCAGAAGCCCATCACGGCCGACGTGTTGAGCCCTTTAGAATTGATACGGGGGTTCTTTATAAATGCGTAATACGAGCGGTATATCAGCGCGTAGGCGTCAAAAAGGAACAGCTTATCCATGTAATATAAGTTTTTTACGTGTAAAATTACTAATTTTTTAGCATTAATCCGATAAAATAATTACTTTTGTATTAAAATTGCAGCATGATGGATTATTTATCTCTAATTAAGGAGCCCATAAAAGCAGAACTGGATGACTTCATCAGTCTGTTCAACAAATCGCTCACACACACTGACAACCTGCAGGAAGAAATATTCTGCCGTATACGCCAGCGCGCAGGAAAGCGCATGCGCCCCATGCTAATACTGCTCATGGCCAAGAACTACGGCTCGGTGAGCAGCGCCACACTGCACGCCGCAGTGGGCCTGGAGCTGCTGCATACGGCCAGTCTGGTGCACGACGACGTGGTTGACGAGAGCACCGAGAGGCGCGGTCAGGCTTCGGTTAACGCCGTGTATGACAACAAGGTGGCCGTGCTCATAGGCGACTATATCCTGTCTACGGCGCTGCTGCATGTGGCTGAGACGCACAACGAGCTGATAGTTAGATACCTTGCTGAACTTGGACGCACGCTGTCTAACGGCGAGATTCTGCAGCTTACGAGCATATCCAACAACGAAATTTCTGAAGAGATTTACTATAATGTGATACGTCAGAAAACCGCCGCGCTCTTTGAGGCATGCTGCGCAATGGGCGCGATATCTGCCGGAATGCCTGAAAGCAGGATAGGCAAGGCCATGAAATTCGGTCAGACGCTGGGCATTATCTTCCAGATAAGAGACGACATATTCGACTATTACGACTCGTCGGAAATTGGCAAGCCAACCGGAAACGACATGGCCGAAGGCAAGCTGACGCTGCCTGCCATATATGCCGTGAACAACTCGGCGCCCGACAGCATACGCAAGCTGGCCTACAAGGTGAAGGAGCGCACGATAACTCAGGACGAAATAGCCATTCTTGTGGACTATACCAAGGAGCACGGGGGCATTGAATATGCCGAGAAACGCATGGAGGAAATGCGCCGCGAGGCTATGGAGTTTATCGAAACGGAGGTTACAGACGATGCCCTTCGCCGCAGTCTTGAAGCCTATCTTAGCTTTGTCATAGAGAGGACAAAGTAAAGTGGGGTAGAGTGTGACTGAGAGCTGTGAGGGGCGATGAGGCCTCTGATGGGAGTGATGAGAACTGTTATGGGAGTGATGAGACTTATTTGACCTGTAATTTGTTGAAAATCAGAGATATAAGATATTGCGCAGGGCTTGCTCAAGGGACAGGCTCTGCGTTTTTGTTGGCTTATTATTGGTTTAGTCTGCGCCATTCTTTGCGTGCCGCCTGAATCATCTGGTCTATTGTGCGGTCGGCTTTGTCGAGATATTTATGCGCAAAATAAAATGTGATGTCATAAATACATTCAGCCTTCTGATAAACGATTAGTTCTCTGTAGTGTCCACACTGCTGTATAAAGTTGTTTTCCATGTGTTTTCGATGCAGGTTAACAGCCACATTACGTGGCTTTTTATTAAGGTTAAAAAATAACTTATGAGGCTGTAAAACATTGCTAATCAGCTGTCGGTTAGCATGTTATGCTCATGCTGTATCAGCCCCATAAGTCTTATGGGCCCCATCATCTCCGGGCTCTCACAATCCCTCTTTTAGAAGAACTTTGTCTCTTCGCTGAGCAGTTCGCTCAGCAGCATGTTGGCCAGACGGCTTGTACCGAGGCGGAACCACTTGTTTGTGAGCCATTTTTCGCCCAGAACCTCTTTAACGATGGTGTAGTAGATAAGTGCGTCCATCACCGAGTTGATGCCTCCTGCGGGCTTAAAACCAATCTGGATGCCTGTCTCGTCGTAGTATTCCTTTATGGCCTGGCACATCACGTAGGCAGCCTCCGGCGTTGCGGCAGGCTCAAGTTTGCCGGTAGATGTCTTTATATAGTCGGCGCCGGCATACATCGCTATTATTGAAGCCTTCTTGATGTTAGAGGCTGTCTTGAGGCATCCTGTCTCGAGAATAACCTTCATCGGAGCTTCGCCGCATGCCTGTTTAAGCTCGTTGATGTCGTCGGCCACGCCCTCATAGTCGCCGCTGAGGAACTTGCCCACGGGCATCACGATGTCTATCTCCGTGGCACCGTCCTTTACGGCCAGCGCCGTCTCGGCCACCTTTACCTCGATAACGGCCTGTGAAGACGGGAAGCTGCCTGATACGCAGGCTATCTCAACGCCGTCGATTTCGAGCGACTCGCTCACGGTCTTGGCAAAGCATGGATAAACGCAGATGGTGGCCACGTGGGGCAGGTCGGGGTAGGTGGCGTCAAACTCGTTCACCTTCTCTGTGAAAGCCAGTATGCTTTCCTCCGAGTCGGTGGTCTTGAGCGATGTCAGTTCGATGCTTCCGAAGAGGAATTTCTTTATCTCCGGCGTGTCGTTCTCGTGCACCTTCTCTGCTATTATATTCTTTACGGCCTCGCGCACTTCCGCGTCGTCTATATCAGTATTATATTTGCTCAGAGCCTCTTCGTATTTGCTCATCTTCGGAAACTCTGTCTCGTGCTTATGCTCGTGTGAGCACTCGTGTTTCTTGTTGTCGTTTTCAGTTGCCATAATGATATAATTTTTAATTTTTACTTTTTAATTTTTCATTGTTAATATGCCTTGTCTTGTCACGGCTGGTCTTCTTTTCGAGGTTCTTTCTGAGCGCCTCCGTTAGGTCTACGCCGGTCTGGTTAGCAAGGCACATCAGCACCCACAGCACATCGGCCATCTCGTCTGCCGGGTCATGCTCTTCTCCCTGCTTGAAGCTCTGGTCGCCATACTTGCGGGCCATGATGCGCGCCAGCTCGCCAACCTCCTCGGTAAGGCAGGCCATGTTGGTAAGTTCGCTGAAGTAGCGCACGCCATACTGCCTTATCCATTGGTCTACAAGCTGCTGCGCTTCGCGTATTGTTATGTCGTTGTCCATATTTTTATGCGTTTATTTTGCCTGTAAGGCGTTTTCTTGTTCTTTGCCTACAACTGTGCCGCGAATGCCGTTTTATGGCTTCAGAGAGCCTTAAATGCGGTTTTCGTGGGCTTTGCCTGATGTTTTATGCAGCTTTTGGTGAATGTTGATATGATTATTCCTTGTGCCTGGTGTCCATGCAGATGGTTACGGGGCCGTCGTTTACCAGCTCAACCTTCATGTCGGCTCCAAACTCGCCCGTGGCCACCTGGCGGCCTGTTTCGCGGCTCAGCTTGTCGCAAAACTCGTTGTATAGCGGTATCGAAACTTCGTGCTTGGCGGCATGAATCCATGAGGGGCGGTTGCCTTTCTTGTAAGACGCCAGCAGGGTGAACTGGCTGATGACGAGTATGTCGCCGCCAACGGCGGTTATAGGTATGTTCATCACGCCCTGCTCGTCGTCGAAGACGCGCAGCGTGGCAACCTTTTTTACCAGCCAGTCTACGTCTTCCGGCGTGTCGCCTTCGGCCACTCCGAGCAGTATCATGTAGCCCTTGCCTATGGCCGACTTTACCTTTCCGTCAATTGTTACCGACGCGCGGCTTACGCGCTGTATTACTATTTTCATCTGTTTTTAGTTGTAAAGTTAGCGTTTATCCTGTTTATTGCCAAATGTTTTATCTGAAAAAAGGTTATTTTAGCCCTTTAAGGGCTTTGTTTTCTTCGGCCTTTGGCGTTATTGTTCACAGCTTTGCAGAGCCTTCTGAGGGGCTTTTCGCAGGCTTATTCATCATCTTTCAGCGTCACTGCGATGTCTGTCCCGATGCTGTCTTGCGGCTCGCCGTTGAAGTGGTTGTACACGATTGTTCCCTTGGCTTTTCCGAGCAGCGATGTCAGCGTCGGCAGGTCGGTTTCCTTTATGCGCTTAACCGTCTTCAGCTCCTTTATAAGCAGGCCTTTTGTCTTAGGCCCGATGCCTTTGATGTCGTCGAGTTCCGAGTGGAGCGCATGCTTGCTGCGCTTGTCGCGGTGGAAGGTTATGGCAAAGCGGTGCACCTCGTCCTGCATGTGTGTAAGCAGGTGGAAAAGCTCGCTGTCGGTCTTCATTCCAACCACCACGGGCGGCCATCCGTAGAGCAGTTCGTTTGTGCGGTGGCGGTCGTTTTTGGCCAGTCCGGCTATCGGAATGTCGAGATGAAGCTCGCCCTCAACCACCTCTCTTACCACGCTCATCTGTCCCTGTCCGCCGTCGGTTATTATGAGGTCGGGCAGGGGCTGTCCCTCGTCGCGCAGACGGGTGTAGCGTCGCCTTACAACCTCTTGCATCGAGGCATAGTCGTCCGGGCCGGTAACCGTCTTTATTATGTATTTCCTGTAGTCTTTCTTGCTCGGTTTCATCTTCTTGAACACCACGCAGGCCGCCACGGCGTCGGTTCCGCTGATGTTAGAGTTGTCGAACATCTCTATCTGATAAGGCATTTTAGGCAGCTTCAGAGCGTTCTGAATTTCCTTCATAAGGCGCACGGATTTCTGCTCCGGATTGAGTTTTTCTGCCTGTTTCAGACGGTCGAAGCGGTATTGTTTGCCGTTCATCACCGACAGGTCGAGCAGCGTTTTCTTGTCGCCTCGCTGCGGCACGGTGAATGTAACGCCCTCGAGCGTCATGTCGGGGGCAAAAGGCACTATTATTTCTTTTGACGTGCTGCCCACTTTCTCGCGTATCTGGAGTATTCCGAGCTGCAGAATCTCGTCTTCGCTCTCGTTCAGCTTCTTCTTCATCTCGAACGTGAAGGCCTGGTTTATGCTGCCGTTCATCACGTGGATATAGTTCACGTAGGCATTTTTTTCATCGTCTGTGACCGAGAAAACGTCAACGTTATTGATAGTATGGCTCACCACTTCGCTCTTTGAACAGAAATTTTCGAGCAGCAGATACTTCTGCTTTATGCTCTCCGCTTCTTCAAAACGCAGTTCTTCGGCCAGTTTCTGCATCTGTGTGAAGAGCGTTTTCGACAATTCGCGCGTGTTTCCTTTCAATATTTCGCGTGCCTGTGCGATGTTCTCCTGATACTCCTCAAGGCTTTGTTTGCCTATGCATGGCGCGCCGCAGTTGTGTATATGATACTCCAGACAGGGCTTATATTTGCCCTGTTCAATGCCCTCGCGCGTTATCGGATAGCGGCAGGTGCGGGGCTTGTAGAGCTTCTTTATCAGGTCGAGTATGGCATACATCGACGCTATATGGCTGTACGGGCCATAATAAGTGCCCCATTTTTTGTTTATGGTGCGTGTCTTGAATATGCGCGGCAGATATTCTTTGGTAACGCAGATAGAGGGGTAGGTCTTGCCGTCTTTGAGCAGAATGTTGTATTTGGGCTGATATTTCTTTATCAGACTGTTCTCTAGCAGCAGGGCGTCTTCCTCGCTGTTGACAACGGTATAGGTTATGTCGTGAATCTTGCTGACAAGCACTTTGGTCTTGAATCTGTCAACTTCTTTATGGAAATACGACGACACACGGTTCTTCAGGTTTTTGGCCTTGCCCACATATATTATTGTGCCGCTCTCGTCGTAATACTGATAGCTGCCAGGCTTGTCAGGCAGGTTGCTCACTATAGCCTTCAGTCGTGCCAGCCTCTTCTCGTTTTCTTCTTTAGTCATGCCGCGTAAGTGCCTTATTTAAAATGGTTTTGAGAAATTTTGTTTCACGTGAAACTTTAAAGAAGGTAGTTAGAGAAGTTAAAGTAGTTATAGTAGTTAAAGCCATATGCTTTTTTGATTAAATATGCTATTTGCTATAAATATTATTGTTGCATACCATTTGCTTATACAAGTGTATGTTGTCGCGTTATGTCTGTTGCGGCCTGAAGTATTGCTGCCTATCGGCACACGCAAATAACGTTGTAATAAAGTTACATACTAATGACTTTAACTACTTAGCCCACGCAGTGGGCGATAACTACTTTAACTACTTTAACTCCTGTATAAACTATACCTCCAACAAACTTGTTATATCTGTACCTTTTTCAAAGTTGTCGCGTCCGTTCATTCCTTCGCGGGTGAGTTCTATGAGGAAGTTTACGTAGATTTTTTTCGGATGGAACTTCTTTACCAGATTGTAGGCTGCCTTCATTGTGCCGCCTGTAGCCAGCAAATCGTCGTGCAGGAGTATTACGTCGTTCTCCGATATAGCGTCTTTATGTATCTCTATCGTGTCAGTTCCGTATTCTTTTGAGTAGCTTTCCTGGATAGTTTCTCCTGGCAGTTTGCCGGGCTTGCGGCATAATACCACGCCGGCATTAAGCCGTATGGCCAATGCAGACGCCATTACGAATCCGCGGCTTTCGATGCCTACAATCTTCGTTACGCCCTTGTCTTTATACATTTCGTACAGTTCGTCTTCCATTATCTGGAGACATTCGGGACTTCTGAAGAGTGTGGTAACGTCTCTGAAGTTTACTCCTTTTTTCGGAAAATCAGGAATACATCTCAGATTTTCCAATAAAATCTTGTTGTTCATCTTTTCTTTCTTTTATTACGTATTTTATATTAATGTTATGTTCTGTTGCTTATGTTTCGGCGTTTTTTACCGTACATGCAATATGCACAGGCATATTGTTGATGATTGTTCCGGCCATTCCGTTTCTGCCTCGCTTGCCGGTGATTGTGCTGCGGCTCGTATTTCATGCCTTGCTTTCTTGCTTCTTGCAGGTTGACATGTCAGCAGCGCTGCTTTGCCCTGTTTTAAACGGTTTTCCAAAAGGCCGTCTTTTGGCTTGCAAAAGGTGGCCTTTTACAGCCCGAAAGGATACCTTTTGCACGCTAAAAGGCCACCTTTTAGAAAAAGCCTTCTCTGTACCTTTTCTGCGCTTGGCCGTCAGCCGTCGGGGCAGGGCAGAGCCATGCCCTTGCAGGGGCACTCTTGTTGACTAATAAGAGGAGTCAGATAGTTTGAAATATTGCTCCTTTTTATCGTGCGGAACATCAAATTTTACGTTGAAGTAAATTTGTGTCCCGAATTTGTATCTTGCTATCTTTCAGTCGGTTTCAACGTTTTAGCTTAACAAAAAATGCTCATTTTGTTTCACGTGAAACATCACCGTACGTCATCTGTTCATGAGTATCAGCATGATGTTGATGTCGCTTGGTGACACACCCGGAATACGGCTTGCCTGAGCCAGGGTGTCGGGGTTGATTTTTGCGAGCTTTTGACGGGCCTCTGTCGAGAGCTGTTCCATCTCAAGATAGTTGAAATGGCCCTTTATCTTGATGTTCTCCAGACGGTGCATCTTGTCGGCCACCATTCGCTCCCGTTCGATGTATCCTTTGTATTTCATTTTAATCTCTGCCGCCTCTGCCGTTTCATCGTTGCGGTTGGGCAGCGAGGCTATGAGCTGCTTCAGTTCGGGCACAAGCTCAGAAAGATTTTGCAGGTTAATCTGCGGACGTGCCACGAGGTCTATCAGCTTGCATCCCTCGCGCAGCGGGGTGGTGCCGAGCGACTCCAGCGCCGGGTTTATGTCATTCGGCTTGACGTGAGCTGTGGCGCAGAAGTTTATTATGCTTTCCATCGCTTCCTTCTTCTGCATCCACCAGTCGTATCTGTCGCGCTTGGCCAGGCCGAGGTTGTAAGCCTTCTCGGTCAGTCGGGCGTCGGCATCGTCCTGCCTTAACAGTATTCTGTATTCGGCGCGGCTGGTGAACATTCGGTAAGGCTCGTCAACGCCTTTGGTCACGAGGTCGTCAATGAGCACGCCGATGTAAGCCTCGTCGCGGTGAAGGATAAACGGCTCGCCTCCGCCGCATCTTATCGCCGCGTTTATTCCGGCAATGGTACCCTGGCCGCCTGCCTCCTCGTATCCTGTAGTTCCGTTCACCTGTCCGGCAAGGAACAGACCTTTTATTATTTTAGACTCTAACGAGTGGTCGAGCTGCGTCGGGTCGAAGAAGTCGTACTCTATGGCGTAGCCCGGACGATATACCTTGGCGTCGCGCAGCGCCGGAATTTTTCTCAGTGCGGCAATCTGCACGTCCATGGGCATGCTCGACGAAAATCCGTTGAGATACATCTCGTTGGTGGTTTCGCCTTCAGGCTCGAGAAACAGCGGATGCTGCTCCTTGTCGGGGAAGGTAACCAGCTTGGTTTCTATCGATGGGCAATAGCGCGGCCCTATGCTCTGTATCTGTCCGTTGTAGAGCGGCGAGTCGGCCAGTCCGCTTCTCAGCGTCTCGTGCACCTCCTTGTTTGTGTAGCAAGTCCAGCACGGCAGCTGCCTGAGTTGCCGGTGGGGGGCCATGAAGCTGAACTGGTGGAAGTCGTTTTCGCCCTCCTGTATCTCCATGTCCTCAAAGTGTACCGACCTCATGTCTATGCGCACCGGCGTGCCGGTCTTCATCCTTTCGCTTCTTATTCCGTGTCGTGTTATGCTTTCTGTAAGGTCTTTCACGGCCGGCTCGGCTATGCGTCCGCCCGGCAGCTGCTTGCGTCCTATGTGCAGCAGTCCGTTCAGGAAGGTGCCTGCCGTTATCACCACGCTCTTGGCTCTCAGCTCAACGCCCCACACAGTTCTCACGCCCGTGGCCTCGCCGTGCTCTACAATAAGCTCGCAGGCTTCGTCCTGCCAGATGTCGAGGTTAGGCGTCGTGTCGAGCACCTCGCGCCATTTCCATATAAACTTGCCTCTGTCGCATTGTGCCCTCGGGCTCCACACCGCCGGACCTTTTGAGCGGTTGAGCATCCTGAACTGTATGGCCGTGGCATCGGTCACTATTGCCGTCTGTCCGCCCAGCGCGTCGATTTCCCTGACAATCTGTCCTTTTGCTATTCCGCCGATGGCCGGGTTGCAGCTCATCTGCGCAATTTTGTTCATGTCCATCGTAACCAGGCACGTGCTTGCGCCCATGTTGGCCGAGGCCGTGGCAGCCTCGCAGCCGGCGTGTCCGCCGCCAATCACAATGACGTCATATTTAAGAAGCATATTATCCTTATAATTTTTAGAGCAATATCAATTTGGCGCAAAAGTAAGAAATTAAATTGAATTTTTGATGAAATAGTTTGATTTATCGCTAAAATAGAGTATATTTGCATCCTCATAATAAACGCTAAAATACCTAAAAGAAGGTATTGCAGCGTGGCAGACCTTGGGTTATGCAGTTCACTTAAATGTAGAGAAACATTATTAATTAATACAGTTAAATACTTAAATTTCAATCATTTATGTGGTTATGTAATTCATCTATTGGAAGGAAAGTCGTGATGTCCGTAACGGGTATTGCGCTTATCCTGTTCTTGACGTTCCACATGTCAATGAACGTAGTAGCTCTTTTCTCAGGAGATGCTTACAACATGGTTTGTGAGTTCCTCGGAGCCAACTGGTATGCACTTGTTGCCACTCTGGCTCTTGCAGCTCTTGCGGTGATTCACATCGTATATGCGTTCTTGCTCACAATGCAGAACCGCCGTGCACGCGGAAACGAGCGCTACGCTGTGACAACACGTCCGTCAAAGGTGGAGTGGGCTTCTCAGAACATGCTGGTGCTCGGCATCATCGTTCTGCTCGGTCTTCTGCTTCACTTGTTCAACTTCTGGTACAACATGATGTTTGCTGAACTGACAGGCATCATCGTTCCTCATCATCCGGCAGACGGCTTTGCCTACATCGTAGACACATTCTCTTGCCCGGTTTACGTGGTGCTTTACATCATCTGGCTTGCTGCAATCTGGTTCCACCTCTCACACGGATTCTGGAGCGCAATGCAGACTTTCGGATGGAGCGGCAAGGTTTGGTTCCAGCGCTGGAAGGTCATCGGCCTGGTTTACACCACGCTTCTCATGCTGGGCTTCCTCGTCGTTGTGCTTGCTTTCGCTTTCGGATGCGCGCCGAGCCTGTTGTAATTGTAGTTCAAAATGCGTAACTCAAAATTCATAATTATTTAGAAAGAATATTATGGCAAAACAAATAGATTCCAGAATACCTGAAGGTCCGATAGCTGAAAAATGGACCAACTATAAGGCACATCAGCGCCTGGTTAACCCTAAGAACAAGCTGAAGCTCGACGTTATCGTCGTAGGTACGGGTCTGGCCGGTGCCAGTGCAGCAGCCAGCCTTGGCGAGATGGGCTTCAACGTGTTGAACTTCTGCATACAGGATTCTCCGCGCCGCGCTCACTCTATAGCCGCTCAGGGCGGTATCAACGCTGCCAAGAATTATCAGAACGACGGCGACTCTGTTTACCGTCTGTTCTACGACACCGTGAAGGGTGGTGACTACCGTGCCCGCGAGGCCAACGTTTACCGTCTGGCAGAGGTGTCTAACAGCATCATCGACCAGTGTGTTGCCCAGGGCGTTCCTTTCGCTCGCGAGTACGGCGGCATGCTTGCCAACCGTTCTTTCGGCGGCGCTCAGGTGTCACGTACATTCTACGCTAAGGGTCAGACAGGCCAGCAGCTGCTGCTCGGTGCCTACTCTGCACTCAGCTGCCAGATTCACGCAGGCCGCGTTAAGCTCTACACCCGCTACGAAATGGAGGACGTAGTGCTTGTTGACGGCCGCGCACGCGGTATCATTGCCAAGAATCTTGTAACCGGAGAGCTGGAGCGCTTCTCTGCCAACGCAGTGGTTATAGCTACCGGCGGATACGGTAACACATACTTCCTTTCAACCAACGCCATGGGCTGCAACTGTACGGCAGCCATGTCTTGCTACCGCAAGGGCGCTTATTTCGCTAATCCTTCTTATGTTCAGATCCACCCGACATGTATCCCCGTGCACGGTGACAACCAGTCAAAGCTTACGCTTATGTCTGAGTCTCTGCGTAACGACGGACGTATCTGGGTGCCCAAGAAGCTTGAGGACGCCAAGGCTCTGCAGGCAGGAACAAAGAAGGGAAGCGACATTCCTGAGGAAGACCGCGACTACTATCTGGAGCGCCGCTATCCGGCATTCGGTAACCTTGTTCCCCGCGACGTTGCTTCGCGTGCTGCCAAGGAGCGCTGCGACAAGGGTTTCGGCGTTAACAACACAGGTCTGGCCGTGTTCCTCGACTTCTCAGAGAGCATCGAGCGCCTCGGCATCGACGTTGTTCGCCAGCGCTACGGCAACCTCTTCGACATGTATGAGGAAATCACAGACGTTAATCCGGGCGAGCTTGCAAACGAGATTAACGGCGTGAAGTATTACAACCCGATGATGATTTATCCTGCCATCCACTATACAATGGGCGGTATCTGGGTTGACTATGAGCTCATGACAAGCATCACAGGTCTGTTCGCCATCGGCGAGTGCAACTTCTCTGACCACGGTGCCAACCGTCTTGGAGCGTCTGCTCTTATGCAGGGTCTGGCCGACGGCTACTTCGTTCTGCCTTACACAATACAGAACTATCTGGCCGACCAGTCTATCTGGCCGCGTCTCAGCACCGACCTGCCCGAGTTTGAGGAGGCTGAAAAGGCCGTTCAGGCTGAAATCGACCGCCTGATGAACATCAAGGGCAAGCGCTCTGTAGACTCAATCCACAAGGAGCTTGGCCACGTAATGTGGGAGTATGTGGGCATGGGCCGCACAGCCGAGGGCCTGAAGACAGGTCTTGAGAAGATTAAGAAAATACGCAAGGAGTTTGAGACCAACCTGTTTATCCCGGGCTCGAAAGAGGGTCTTAACACCGAGCTTGACAAGGCTATACACCTGCGCGACTTCATCACTATGGGCGAGCTCGTGGCTTACGACGCTCTCTCTCGTAACGAGTCATGCGGCGGTCACTTCCGTGAGGAGTACCAGACTGAGGAAGGCGAGGCTAAGCGCGACGACGAAAACTTCTTCTATGTAGGCTGCTGGGAGTACCAGGGCAGCGACGAGAAGGCGCCCGAGCTTATCAAGGAGCCTCTGCACTATGAAGCAATAAAAGTACAAACCAGAAATTATAAGAACTAAAAATATGGCAAACATTTCATTCACACTGAAATTCTGGCGTCAGAACGGACCGAAAGCCGAGGGCCATTTTGACACACGCGAGATGAAGGACATCCCCGATGATACATCTTTCCTCGAGATGCTCGACATTCTGAACGAGCAGCTCATTGAGGAAGGCAAGGAGCCGTTCGTGTTCGACCACGACTGCCGCGAGGGCATCTGCGGCATGTGCTCGCTCTACATCAACGGACATCCTCACGGCCCTAACACCGGAGCTACAACATGCCAGCTGTATATGCGTAAGTTCAAGGACGGCGACGTTATCACCGTTGAGCCGTGGCGTTCGGCCGCATTCCCTGTTATCAAGGACTGCATGGTTGACCGCGGCGCATTCGACAAGATTATACAGGCCGGCGGATATATCACCGTACGCACCGGACAGCCCCAGGACGCTAACGCCATTCTTATATCTAAGGAGGCTGCCGACGAGGCTATGGACTGCGCTACTTGTATCGGCTGCGGCGCTTGTGTTGCTGCCTGCAAGAACGGTTCTGCCATGCTTTTCGTAAGCTCTAAGGTAAGC
Organism: uncultured bacterium; assembly: GCA_905214625.1. Classification (GTDB taxonomy): domain Bacteria; phylum Bacteroidota; class Bacteroidia; order Bacteroidales; family Bacteroidaceae; genus Prevotella. The sequence goes on along the minus strand of CAJMMQ010000012.1, from coordinate 25,263 downwards.
CAGCTGGCTCTTCTGCCCCAGGGTCGTCCCGAGGCTGCTAAGCGTGCCAAGGCAATGATAATGAAGATGGAAGAGCTCGGATTCGGTAACTGCACCAACACCCGCGCCTGCGAGGCTGAGTGCCCGAAGAACGAGACCATCGCCAACATAGCCCGCCTGAACCGCGAGTTCATCAAGGCTAAGTTGAACGACTAATGGAAAGAACGCTATAAATTTATTTTTTCATAGTCTCCATGGGCGGGGCGCCGTTGTGCGCCCTGCCTTTTTTTGTGCCTTATGTCTTCAGCCGCTCTCCGGGCGGCTCTTTCAGTTGTTGCAGGATATATCCGCCGGTGCGGCTGCCTACACAGACTTCAATGCTGTTTGTTTGTTGTTTTGTAATATATTGATAATCAAGTGATTATCCGCTTTTGACAGATTATGTTGCAAAATGCCGTGTTTTAGGTCGCGAAAGGTGGCTTTTTGGCGTGCGATATGCGGCCTTTCAGAATGTGATATGCCGCATATTGAAAATTGTATGGCGTCATTGCCCCCGATGTAAGCCGTGCGGAAGACGTGGCGATGTGTGGCCCGTGAAGGGCGTGAAGGGCGGAGCAGACTATCGTATTCTGACAAATTGTTAGTCTTTTAGGCTCGAAAGTTTAAAAATTTTAATCATTTCTGACAGATTGTCAATGGCTGATGTCAATTTGTCTAAATATGTAAGTGGCACACATGTTGCACTTCTGTAAGTGAAAGCCTTTGGCCCGGAAGCCTAAGGCAGCCGCAAGGCCGCGGCCGGGAAACCGGCGGGCAGGGCGGCAAAGAAATTGGAAGGATTAAAATTTTATAAGGAGGATTTATTATGTTACCAGTAATTAACAGAAACAATTGGATGCCCGAAGTTTTCAACGACTTTTTTGACACAGACTTCATGACAAGGACAAAGGCTACGGCACCGGCCATCAACGTTAAGGAAACCGAGAAAGAATATACCGTTGAGGTGGCTGCTCCGGGTATGACAAAGGACGACTTCAATGTTAACATCGACAAGGACGGCAACCTGCACATACACATGGAGGCCCACACCGAGAAGAAAGAGGAGGACAAGAAGAGCCACTATCTGCGCCGCGAGTTTGCCTACAGCAAGTTTGAACAGACGCTGCTGCTGCCCGACGACGTTGAGAAAGAGGCTATCGCAGCCAGGGTAAACGACGGCGTGCTCACCGTAACGCTGCCTAAGATGGCTAAGCCCGAAACTCCTTCGGCACGTCAGATTGAGGTGAAATAACATCCCGTTTAACGCCGCTTGCGGCAACTAAAAGTAAAGATATCATAGCCCGGGGGCGCGGTTCGCAAGAGCCGCGCCCCCTTTTTGTGTGCCATGCGCAGGCCTGGGTGGCGTTGCCGGAGTTTTTTCCGCCCCCTTTTTCACTTCATACAGGCTGCTTTTGCAAAATATTATGCGGTAGCCGTGCAAGGAAAGGCAAAAGAAAGGGCTTTTATGAAAAAAGCACTATCTTTGCATCCGCTATGCATCTTACACTTAAAAGATACACACCCCACTACCGCGCGCTCGTTTCGCTCGGCGTGCCCATCGTGGTAGGGCAGATAGGCAACGTCGTACTCGGCTTTGCCGACACGCTCATGATAGGTCACCACAGCATGATGGAGCTGGCCGCCGCCAGCTTTGTCACCACCATGTTCACCCTCATCGTAATCTTCGCCATGGGCTTTTCCTACGGCCTTACGCCCATCGTGGGCGCAATGTTCGGCCGCGGCGAGAAGGAAGACATTGGCGGCATACTGCGCAACAGCCTTGCCGCCAACGGGCTTATGGCCGTCATCCTGCTTGCCGTCTCCGTGGTGTTCTATCTCAACCTTCACCGCATGGGGCAGCCCGTAGAGCTGTTGCCCTTCATGCGCTCGTATCTTCTGGTAAACATAGTGTCGCTGCCCTTCCTGTGCATGTTCAACGCCTTCAAGCAGTTTTACGACGGAATAACCGACACGCGCGTGCCTATGTTCGTAATCCTTGGCGGCAACGTGCTCAACATCTTCGGCAACTACGTGCTTATCTACGGAGCTTTAGGCATGCCCGAAATGGGCCTTCTCGGCGCCGGCATCAGCACCCTTGTGTCGCGCGTCGTGATGTTTGTGGCCTTCGTGTCCGTGTTCTTATTGCGCCGCAGCTATGCCCCTTACCGCCGCGGATATGCCGCCGGACGGCTCAACCGTGCCGACTTACGCCGCCTCAACACCCTTGGCTGGCCCGTGGCCATGCAGCTCGGCATGGAGTGCGCAGCCTTCTCGCTCTCTGCCATCTTCGTTGGCTGGATAGGCATCACCGCCCTTGCCGCCCATCAGGTAACGCTAACGGCCTCGCAGCTGCTTTATATGGTCAACAGCGGCATGGCCGCCGCCGTGGCCGTAAGGGTGAGCTATTTCCACGGACAGGGCGACACCGCCGCCGTGCGCGACGCCGCCTATGCCGGCTTTCATGTCATAATGCTCATCGCCTTTGTGCTTTCAGTGCCCGTGTTCCTGCTGCGCGACACGTTCAGCTACTGGTTTACAGACAGCGCCGAGGTGTGTGTCCTCGTGTCGCAGACCGTCATTCCCCTCATTGCCTATCAGTTCGGCGACGGCCTTCAGTACACCTTCGCCAACGCCCTGCGCGGCATTTCGTGCGTGCGTCCGCTCATCTGGATAGCCTTTTTCTCCTATTTCGTAGTGTCGTTGCCGCTCGGCTGGTTCCTCGGCATCCACAGCGGCTGGGGCCTTGTGGGCGTGTGGAGCGCGTTTCCCGTGTGTTTGCTGTGCGCCGGCATACTTTATTGGCTCTGCTTCATCCGCCGCCTCAGACGGCCTTAAACCCAAACCTGTCATTAGACAGCACATAGATTTATTATTTTGTACATTCATGCTTCCGGCCTGTCTTTTTGTTTCTATTGAGCGGATTTTCGTTAGATTTTTCTTGACATAGCCCGCTATGCCTGCAAAAAATCTGACGAAAATCCGCTCAATATAAAGCAAAAATACAGACCGGATTCTAATAACCAATTTGGGTTAAAATGCCTTTTAAGACCGTTGCATGAGCATGCCGGCATCAGTGGTGAGGTTGTTCGTTTCGGTTTTTGTGGGTTTAATCATGACCGTTTGTCCTTTGTATGTGTCAAGATAACGGCTTGTTACGTGTTTCTTCATGCCGTTCGGCGTTGTTTCCGTTATCTTGACGGTTTATTCTTTCTCGCATATTATCAGCACGTGGGCTCCTTCGGCCGTCGTTGTTGCCATTATGTAGCATCCGCCCCCGTCGCCCAGCTTCAGCCGTTTTCTCAGTTTCTCGGCCTTCATCGGAAAGTTGCGCGTGGTTATGTTGGCCTTGCCTATGCCGCCGAGTGCCGCTTTCAGCTCCTTGCGGTTCATGCTGCTCACGGCCTTTATTACGAAGGCGCGGCCCGGAAAGCCGTCCACTCTCTGCCCTGATACGAACAGATGGCTGTCGCGGCTTATCTGTCTTGCGCCGAAGGCAGCCTCTATGCGGCCGAAGCATCCGGCCTTCATCACCGACGGATTAGGCTCATACAGGCTCATGCCCGGCTGCAGGCTCAGCGGCGCGCGGCTGCCGTTGCCGTTGGTGTCAATGCCCGTGCCGTCTTCATCCGTTATATTTCTCTGTATGTCTTCCTGCGGATTGTAGCTGAATGTGCTGCCGTCGTTGACGCACGTAACACTCGTCAGTCCGTTGAATTGTGCCGACATGACGAGCAGCAGTTCCTTACACTCGTTGCCTGCCGACACGATGTGCACCTCGCCCACACAGCTGCCGAAGTCGGCCACCGTCTTGTGCCAGTCGAGCATGGGCGACAGCTTCAGCATCACGAAGTCGGCCTTGGCCAGCATCTCGTCGCGCATGGCCAGCACGTCAGGCGTGCAGTCAGCCACGGCAAAAGTCCTTCCGCCGTGGCTGTCGCGCCGTGCCGGGTCGGCAAATATCATCGTGACGTGCCCCATTTGGCCCATAAACTGCTCAGAATCGGCGCAGACCACCTCGGCCTGACTGATGCCCAGCACGCCCATGTTATGCCGCGAGAGCTCACACAAATGGCTCTGGCGCTCAACGTAGACGGCCCGGCTGAACCGGCGCGCCATGTAGGAGAAGTCGACGCCCAGTCCGCCCGTCAGGTCAACGAGCACGCTCTCAGCCTCTTGCGGCAGCCCGCTGATGAGCCTCTGCGCAATGCCGGCCTTGTATGTGGCCGTCTGTTCCGACGAGCACTGCTCCATCGACAGGTGCGGCGGATACTTTATGCCCTCTGTCGCGGCCCATTGCGGCAGTTTCTTGCGTGCCGTCTGCCATCCCGCTATCTGGTCGAGCGCGTAGCCCAGGTCTATGTCCTTCGCTCCGGCGGCCTTCAGGGCGAGCGCCCTTACGTCGTCGTTGCGATGGAGCATTATAAATTCTTCAGTGTTCATTGTCTTCATATAAGTCAGTTGCGGGCCCACCGTGCCGTTCCCTTGGTCTGCCTGCCGTGCGGCGTGCCATGCGGCTGTGCTGCCCTTCGTCAGGCACAAATATACAACGTTTGAGGCTCACGCACAAGTGTGTAGGCCATAAATTTTGCCTGCCGGGCACGATTGTGTTGCCGGGGCAGGGTACAGTCATGTATGCACAAAACGTAAAATATTTTCAATGCCAATGCCTTATTAGGGGCATGCCCTGCGATGCCGTTTTCCAAAAGGCCATGTCTTGCGTTGCAAAAGGCCATGTTTCGCCGCCCGAAAGGCCACGTTTTGCCGGCTGAAAGGCCATGTTTTGCAATGTTGTTTTTAAGTGTTTGATTTTCAGAAGGTTACAAAGTGCATTGGCATCAGATGCTTTTTGCATATCGAATATATACGAAGAGACACGCTTTCCAAGCGTGCCGGCGTGCCGCAATAAAAGCAAAAGGCGGCAAGGATATGAGCCTTGCCGCCTTTAATTGTGCTTAATTTTAAAGAAAAAAGAAGAATCTGTTATTTCTTGTGGTTAACCGTATAAACCACCTTTCCGTCCTTGTCGATGAGATGGAGCGACAGGGTGGTCTTGTCGGCACATACCAGCGAGAAGCCCGCCACGCCGCTGCAGAACTGTGTGCCGTCTACGGCCTTCACCTTGGGGCGGCTCAGCGATCCGCTCGTGTTCACCACGTAGTCGATGTTGCAGCCCGGCTTGCGTATGTGCTGAAAGTTGTGTATGTGTCCGCATACATACATGCTCACGTTCTTGTGCTTGGTCAGTATCGGGTTCAGTCGTGCCTGCATGTCGCCGCGCTCAGATGTGTCCTTGCCCGTGTCGGCATAAACAGGGTGGTGGCCCAGCACGATAACCCAGTCTTCCTTGGCCGAAGAGAGAACAGAGTCGAGCCATTCGAGCTGCTTCTTGTAGTCCTGCTTGCCAGCGTCGGGATATTTCTCTGTGTCGTTGCGGTATTTGTCAATCATCGGTGCAGTGTCTAAGAACACCAGTCTTACGGTCACTCCGCCGTCTTCAATCACCTTTGTGTAGTATCTTGCAGGCATTGCCCAGCGCGCGCTCACGCCGGCATAGTCGAGCACGGCCTGCGTGTTGCCGCGGTACTCATGGTTTCCGAGCGTCGGATACCAGTCGAGCATCAGCTCCGGATGGCTGTATATAAGCTCATAGTTGGTCATCCACAGAGGGTCGTTAGTGCTGCGCACACCTTCAAAGTGGTGCACGTCGCCCGGTGCTGCCACGCACTCTATGCCCACGGTCTCGGCCATGCGTCCCATCAGTTCGGCTATTGGCTTCTGCTCGTAGTATCCGTTGCGTCCCAGGTCGTTGGCCACATAGAAGTTAACCTCTTTCTCAAGTTTTCCCCATTGTTCGGGTGTCTGCGCCATGATGGCCGTCACGGCAATTAAAAGCAAAATCAGTGTTGTTGAAAGTTTCTTCATTGTTGTGATGTTTTTGTTGTTTATATTCGTTTTGAGGCAAAGCCGGGAGAGCAGGCCGAGCACACTGTTAATAACTTGCTGTAAGCCATTTTGTACTCTTTTCAACCTGTTGCCCCGGCTTCATCAGTGTTAATCCACTTTAGAAATTCATTATAAATCTATTCTTCTTAAACATTACTCTCAAGGTATTTCTTTCATTTCCGGCTTAGAAGCTGAGCTTAAATCCTGCCTGGAGCTTCACTCCGTAGTATTCCACCTGCATTGTGCGGTCTTTCTCTCCCTGGTAGTAGCGCAGCGGCTGGTTCAGCAGGTTGTTGGCGGCTGCATAGAAGGTGTACTTTATGTCCTTGCCCCATGTGTAGCTTGCGTTCAGGTCGAGATAGTTAACCTTGTCGTAGTAGCGGCGCAGCTGTGCCTCCTCCTGATACTCCTCGTCGTCCTGGAAGGCCGAAGTGAAGTTGTAAGACAGGCGCACGTTCAGTCCGCCCTTGTCGAAGTAGAGCGACGCGTTGGCCATGTGCTCTGGCGAACCGGGCAGAGCCTGCTCGTCTTTGTTGCCGAAAACCGACTTAACCACGTTGCTGTGAGTGTAGGTGTAGTTGCCGTAGAAGCCGAAGCATTTGAGTGACGGATGTATGAATCCGAAGTCGCGCTGCAGTCCCAGCTCAACGCCCATGAGGTCGGCGTCGAATGCGTTTACAGGCTTGGTTATCTTGCAGTCGTCGTAACTGCCGTAGCTGCCTTTAGACACATGCTCTACCATATAGTCGTTGATGCGCTTGTAGAACAGCGATGCTGACACAAGGCCGACGCTCTTGAAGTAGTATTCGGCAGACAGGTCATAGTTGTTTGAGATAACCGGCTTCAGGTCGGGGTTGCCCACGAACACCTCAACAGGCGACTCCGTGCGGTTGATGCTGCTGCCCGGCATCATGTGAGAGTATTTAGGACGCGCCAGCGTCTTGGTGTAAGATGCGCGCACCTTCAGGTCGTCTGTGGCGTTATATTTCAGCAACACGCTCGGCAGCCAGTTGATATAGTTGTTCTTGTAGGTGCCTGTCGGTTCGAGATATTCGTTCTCGTCCTCGTCGACAATCCAGTTAAATCCGCTTGTCTTCAGGTTAGTGGCCTCCATTCTGAGTCCGAGCATCAGTTCAAGTTTCTTTCCGAGCTTCTGCTCAAAGCGCAGATAGCCTGCTGAAACCTGCTCTGTGGCGTCGTAGTTGCCGGCCGACTCCTCAAGCACCTGCTCGCCGCCCATTGCTGCCAGGTCAACGTGGCTGATGCCTCCTATGTAGTTCTTGTCGATGAACATTGTCGGCTTATACTGGCTTCCGGGCATGAATCCGTCGCGTATGCGGTTGATGTAGTAGTTAGAATAGTCGTTGCCGAACATCTCCTCGTATCCGTCGGTGTAGTCGTAGCATACAACGTCCTTTGTCTTCGACTTGTTGGTGTATTTTCCTCCGAACTTGATTTTGTTGCCGTAGAGTCCGTTTGACAGCGGCAACTCGAAGTCGAGCTTGAACTTCCACTCGTTCTCTATGATGTTCTCGTTGGCGTTTGTAAACTCGTCGAGCTTCCATTCGCCCTCATCGAGGTTGATGTATGTGGTAGAGTAGGGCTGTCTCAGTCCGGCGTCGGCCATGTTGATGGTTATGTCCTTCTGTTCAAGGCTCATGTAGCGCTCGTCGGGGCGTCCTTCAGAAGCTCTTGAGAACGATGCCGACCAGTCGGCCGAGAGCTTGTCCCACCACAGGTGTTCGCCGCCCAGGGTGTAGTCCATGGTCTGCTGGCGCTCAAGACGTGCGCCGCGGTTGTCGGCCGATCCTGCCTTTGTCTCTATCGTGGCCTTCATCTCGCCCTCGCCGTCGGCCAGGTCTTTGTACGACACGCGGTAGCGGTTTTCCCAGTCGTTGCGGCGGTTGTATATACCGTTGAAGAACATCTTGTTATTGGGGTTGAACACATAGTCGAGCGAGAGCGAGTAGCTTTGGCGCTCGCGTGTAACGTAGTATTGTCTTACCTCGGCGTCGGTAAGCACCACCTTGCCGTCGTCGTCGATGTCGTATTCAAACTCAGTGTTGTCCGAACCGCCCGGTGAGTTCTGGTAAGAAATGGCAGCCATGAAGCCCAGCTTGTCGTTCAGGAAGCGGTTGCCGTATGTTATTCCGAGGTTAAGTTGCGGCTTTTCGCTTATCCAGCTGTAGCCCGTTCCTGCGGTTATGTTGAACACCTCCTTGTATGGAGTGTTCTTGGTAACGAGGTTTATCGAGCCGCCGATGGCGTCGCCGTCCATGTCGGCCGTAACAACCTTGTTCACTTCGATGGTCTGAATCATGTCGGCCGGTATGAGGTCGAGCTGCACGTTGCGTATGTCGCCCTCGGCCGAAGGCAGGCGGTTGCCGTTGACTGTTACCGAAGTGAGGTCGGGCGATGTTCCGCGCACCTGTCCGAAGCGGGCCTCGCCCTGGTCATACTGCACGTTGATACCGTTGATACGCTTCAGGGCGTCGCCTATGTTAGAGTCGGGAAACTTGCCTATCTGGTCGGCTGATACCACGTTGGTTATGTTAAAGTTATTTTTCTGGGTGTTTATTGCACGGCTCTGTCCGTGGAATGCTCCTTTCACCTCAATGCCCTTTAGTTCCATACCTTCAGTGAGCACAAAGTCCTTTACCTCGGTTTTTTCGGCAGAGATGGTAAGTTTAGCTGTTGTAGGCTGATAGCCTACGTAAGAAACCTTAACCGTGTAGACTCCCGGTTTAAGGTTAGGAATTGCGTAGAAACCGTTAACGTCGCTCACAACTCCAGTGTGCAGATTTTCAATCATGACGGTTGCGCCCGGCAACACCTGATTTTCGCTGTCAACAATTCGTCCGCGCATTGTTCCAAGGTTAGCCTCGTTTGAGTCTGGAATGGCTGCGGCTGTTACAGAAAGCATCGCTGAAAGACAAAATAGCGATAATTTTTTGTAATTTTTTCTCATAAAAACCATAAATAATTTTAACGCTGCAAAGGTCTGCATTCTGTGTTACAAAGCCGTTACGCTGCGGTTATAGTGTATTTAACAACTTGTTACAAAACAGTTTCAAGATATTAAAAACTGTTTAAATACATATTTATATAAGCCCTATGTTAACATAATATGACATTCAGACGGCTTTAAGGCAGGTTTTTCTGCGTGTCACAGGGGCTGCCGTGTGCGTACAGGTTAAGGTGCAGTATATGGCAGGATTATAACGTGATTGTGTGCCCCTGCGTAATGCCCTGACGCTCAATGCGTTGCAAAAGGCCATGTTTTAGCCTGCGAAAGACGGCCTTTTGGCGTGTAAAAGGTGGCCTTTCGGAATGTAAAATGCCACATATCGGAAAACAGCCGCTGCACGGGCGCATTTCGGAGCTGTATGACAAGGCATGCCATAAGTCACGGGCGCATGCGCCACCGGCGGCATACCGGGCCGTGGCTGCATTGCCGCCGGGTGTTGGCGGAGCAGAGATATTATTGCGGTTTTTGCGTGATTATAACAAATAAAATGCTTAACTTTGCATTCGACTGAAACCAGATAGAATAATGGACGATAATTTCGATATAAGAAAAGAGTCGCTGTCGTCGGCCGAGAAGGAGTTTGAGAACGCCCTCAGACCGCTGCGCTTCGGCGACTTCAGCGGCCAGCAGAAGGTGGTTGAGAACCTTGAGGTGTTCGTTGAGGCCGCCAAATACCGCGGCGAGCCGCTCGACCACACCCTGCTGCACGGCCCTCCCGGACTGGGAAAGACCACGCTGAGCAACATAATTGCCAACGAGCTGGGCGTGGGCTTCAAGCTGACGAGCGGCCCCGTGCTCGACAAGCCGGGCGACCTGGCAGGCATACTGACGTCGCTCGAGCCTAACGACGTGCTGTTTATCGACGAGATTCACCGCCTGTCGCCCGTCGTTGAGGAGTATCTCTACTCGGCAATGGAGGACTACCGCATTGACATCATGATAGACAAGGGACCGTCGGCGCGCTCGATACAGATTGACCTCAACCCCTTTACTCTCGTAGGAGCTACAACACGCAGCGGACTGCTCACCGCGCCGCTGCGCGCCCGATTCGGCATCAACCTGCATCTGGAATACTACGAGCCCGAGACGCTCACCAAGATTCTGAAGCGCTCGGCATCTATACTTAAAGTGCCTATCGACGACGACGCGGCCGTAGAGATAGCCCGCCGCAGCCGCGGAACGCCGCGTATAGCCAACGCCCTGCTGCGCAGGGTGAGAGACTTTGCGCAGGTGAAGGGCACGGGGCGCATAGACACGGCCATATCGAAGGTGGCGCTGACGGCGCTGAACATCGACCAGTACGGCCTCGACGAGATTGACAACAAGATTCTGCTTACAATCATCGACAAGTTCAAGGGTGGCCCCGTGGGCATAACGACCATCGCAACGGCAATAGGCGAAGACGCAGGAACCGTTGAGGAGGTGTATGAGCCTTACCTCATCATGGAGGGATTCATCAAGCGCACGCCGCGCGGACGCATGGCCACGGAGCTTGCCTACCGCCACTTCGGCCGCAATCCGTATGCCGGCAACGTTATGGAACCCGACCTCTTCGGCATGGGATAAGCCTCGCTGACGGTGCCGTCAGACTGAATGTATATAGAAAAATCAACAAAATAATAAAGAGAAATAAATGCAGAGAACAGGCATATTCGTAGGAAGCTTCGACCCCTTCACCACAGGTCATCATGCCATCGTAAGCCGCGCGCTGCCGCTATTCGACCGGATTGTCATAGGCGTTGGCTTCAACGAGCGCAAGAAATACATGTACAGCGCGCAGACAAGGGTGAAGGCCATTGCGCGCCTGTATGCCGACGAGCCTAAGGTTGAGGTAAAGGAATACAGCGACCTCACAGTAGACTTCGCCCGCCGCGAGGGCGCAGGCTTCATCATCAAGGGCGTGCGCAGCATCAAGGACTTTGAGTATGAGCGCGAGCAGGCCGACATCAACCGCAAAATCGGCGGCATAGAGACCATCCTGCTGTATGCCGAGCCGCAGTATGAGAGCGTGTCGTCGAGCATGGTGCGCGAGCTTATCCACTTCGGCAAGGACGCCGCCGAGTTTCTGCCGGCGGCAGAACAGGGGCGCAAGACAGAGATTAAGGAGCCTTAGACAGTCCTTTCAGACGGCATATCGTGGCCTCTGGCGGCCTCGGATGCAGTCTGGCTATATTTTACCGCACGCCGTGCGGCAAGCCTTCAGAACGAAAATAAACAGCAAAATATGATAACATACAACACCGACGGCGTAAAAATGCCGGCAATAAGGAAGCGCGACACATCGGCATGGATAAAGGCCGTGGCCGCCGAATATGGCCGCAAGGTTGGCGAAATAGGATATATGTTTGTCAACGACGACAAGATTCTTGAGGTAAACAACGAGTATCTGGGCCACAACTACTATACTGACATCATCACGTTCGACTATGACGAGGGCGACGTTATCAGCGGCGACATAGTAATCTCGCTCGACACCGTGCGCTCAAACGCCGAGCAGCTGGGCAAGAACTACAACGAGGAGCTTCACCGTGTGATTATCCACGGCATCCTGCATCTCTGCGGCATCAACGACAAAGGCCCCGGAGAGCGCGAGATTATGGAGGCTGCCGAGAACAAGGCGCTCGCCATGATTAAGCTCTGAGAAGGCCCGCTGGGATAAGAATAATGGGACCAATAAGACTAATGGCCGTGCAATAGTGTTGCATCAGGCGCCATATTAGTCTTATTGGTCCCATTTCTCTTATCCCGTCAGCCCTTTACTTGCCTTCCGATAGCTCCACTCCTTTCTTCACGATGTCGCTTGTCTCGTTGATAATCTGGAAGTATTCGCTCATGTCGAAGAGGTCGCGCGCCACGAGAGCCTTGAGCTGCGATTTCAGATAAGGCAGCGTGCGCTGCAGCTCGTCGTTGTCTTTCGGCTTTATCTTCTGCTTCTCCGCCTCCTTCATTATCTCGTCGATAAGTTCCTGCGGCACCTCAAACCGGCTTCTGAACGCCTCGAACGTGGGGTAGTTTCTGGTAAGTTGCTTGCGGTTATTGTCGATATATCTAAGGTCGGTGTTTATCACTATGCCCTTCAGCACGAGCTGGCGGTGGAACTTGGTGTACTGCAGCGTGTCCAGCGGAACAAACGTGTCGGGCATTATTCCTCCTCCGCCGTAAACCGTGCGGTGCTCTTTCAGCGTGTAGAACTTCAGCGAATCGGCAAAGTGTATGCTGTCGCGGTTGGTCAGTTCGCCGTGTTTCAGGCGCTTCTCAAAGTCCATCGCATAGTCTTCCATGTCGCCCTTGGTGTATGGTTTCTGTATGCAGCGTCCCGAAGGAGTGTAGTAGTGGGCAATGGTAAGTCGTATCATAGAGCCGTCGGGCAGGTCGATGGGGCGCTGAACGAGGCCCTTTCCGAACGTGCGGCGGCCGATTACTATGCCGCGGTCGTGGTCTTGTATCGCTCCGGTAACAATCTCTGCGGCCGACGCGGTGAACTCGTTGACGAGCACATACACACGTCCCGTAAGGAAAGAGCCGTTGCCGCGCGCCTTATAGTCCATGCGCTTGATGCGCCGCCCGTCTGTGTACACAATGAGGTCGTCCTTTGGCAGAAACTCGTTGGCTATCTCTACGGCAGCCTGAAGGTATCCTCCGCCGTTGTCCTGAAGGTCGAGTATCAGGTCTTTCATGCCCTCGGCTTTCAGCTTCTCCATGCCTTCCATAAACTCATTGTATGTCGTTGCGCCGAAGTTTCCTATCCTTATGTAGCCTATCTGCGGACGAATCATGTACACGGCGTCCACGCTCTTAACCGGAATCTTGTCTCTCTTCACCGTGAAATACATCACGTCGGGCACGCCGCGGCGCACAATTCCCAGTTTCACCTTTGTGCCGCGCGGTCCGCGCAGACGCTTCATTATCTCCTCTTTCTTCATCTTCACGCCCGCAATGGCAGTGTCGTTCACGTTCACTATGCGGTCGCCCGCCATGATGCCCACCTTCTCCGACGGGCCTTTAGCCACGGGCTGAATTATGAGCAGCGTGTCGTCAACCATGTTGAACTGCACGCCTATGCCGTCGAAGTTGCCATGCAGCGGTTCGTTCATGGCCTTAACCTCCTCCGGGTCGGAGTAAGACGAGTGGGGGTCGAGCTTCTCTAACATTCCCCTTATTGCGTCCTCAACGAGCTTCTTCTCGTCAACCGAGTCGACGTAGAGGTTGTTTATTGCCATTTCGGCTATCTGCAGCTTGCGCAGCGGACTGTCGTAAGAGAAGTTGATGTTCATCTGTGCGCCGGCAGGAAGGCACGACATAATTGCCGGTGCGGCGGCTATGAGGGCCTTTGTGGCCGTCTTTGTCAGTGCGGCTTTTATCTTTCTGAGAGTTATTCTTATCATTGCTGTGATGTTTCTTTTATGGGATTATTGTGGGGGATGGGAGCGATGGGATGAATGGGAGGTGTGGGAGAAATAGGAGGAATGGGACTGATGATGCGGGGATGGATACCTCTTGCATGGCTTTCATGCTTATTCCACATGGTTTTTAAGCTTATTCTGCATCAGCATTCTCGCCCTCTTGTATGGCCATTATGTTCCTTTTGTATGGCCTTTATGCTATTTCTGTATTGCCCTTGCGTTCCTTTCACTCTTTATCAGAACTTTTCTTCCTCTTCGGGACGGTCTTCCTCTATTACCAGATTGTCTATGATGAAGTTCTGTCGCTCGGGCGTATTCTTGCCCATGTAATACTCCAGAAGCTTCTGCACCTGGTCGGTCTTGTGGAGAGTTACCTGTTCAAGGCGCATGTCGGGACCGATGAAGTTGACAAACTCGTCGGGACTTATCTCTCCTAAACCTTTGAATCGGGTTATCTCCGGGTCGGGGCCAAGCTCCTCTATGGCCTTTACGCGCTCCTCGTCGCTGTAGCAGTAGCGGGTGATGAAGTCGCCCTTCTTGCCCTTAACGTCCTCGAGCGCCTTCTTGTTGCGCACCTTTGTGCGCTTGTTCCTTACGCGGAAGAGCGGCGTCTGAAGCACATATACGTGGCCTTTCTTGATGAGTTCCGGGAAGAATTGCAGGAAGAAGGTTATTATGAGCAGGCGTATGTGCATGCCGTCGACATCGGCATCGGTTGCTACAATCACCTTGTTGTAGCGCAGAGTGTCGAGTCCGTCCTCAATGTCGAGGGCCGCCTGAAGGAGATTGAACTCCTCGTTCTCGTACACTACCTTCTTTGTCAGTCCGAAAGAGTTTAGCGGCTTGCCTCTGAGAGAGAACACGGCCTGAGTGTTTACGTCGCGGCTCTTGGTAATAGAACCGCTCGCAGAGTCGCCCTCGGTTATGAAGATGGAGCTTTCCTCCTTGCGGTTGTTCTTCACGTCGCTGAAGTGTATGCGGCAGTCGCGCAGCTTTCGGTTGTGCAGGTTGGCCTTCTTGGCCCGCTCGCGTGCCAGCTTTGTAACTCCTGCCATCTCCTTTCTTTCCTTTTCGCTGGCCTGAATCTTCTGCAGCATCACCTCCGTTATGTCGGCGTGTTTGTGCAGATAGTTGTCCACTTCGTTCTTTATGAAGTCGCCTACGTACTTGTTCACGCTCACGCCGTCGGGGCTCATGGTGAGCGAGCCGAGCTTAATCTTGGTCTGGCTCTCGAACATAGGCTCCTCAACGTTTACGGCAATGGCGGCCACGAGGCCGTTGCGTATGTCGGTATATTCAAAGTTTTTGTTGAAAAACTCCTTTATCGTGCGGGCTATGTGCTCCTTGAACGCGCTCTGGTGGGTGCCGCCCTGCGTGGTGTGCTGTCCGTTTACGAACGAGTGATACTCCTCGCCGTATTGGTTGGTGTGTGTGAACGCAATCTCGATGTCCTCGCCCTTGAGGTGTATTATGGGGTAGATTCCGTCGGTGGTCATCGTGTCGTTGAGCAGGTCTTCAAGTCCGTTGCGGCTCAGAATCCTGCGTCCGTTGTACATGATGGTCAGTCCTGTGTTCAGGTAAGTGTAGTTGCGCAGCATCGTCTCCACGAAGTCGTGGTGGAAAGAGTAGTTTTTGAAGAGTGTGTCGTCGGGCACAAAGTATATGTATGTACCGGTCTCGTCCTGCGTTTCCTCGGTTGTGTCGCTTTTCAGCACGCCGCGTTCAAATGTAGCCGTGCGTACAGAGCCGTCGCGGTAAGACCTTACCTCAAACCTGGAGCTTAGCGCGTTGACGGCCTTGATGCCCACGCCGTTTAGTCCCACGCTCTTCTTGAACGCCTTAGAGTCGTATTTACCTCCTGTGTTGAGCACGCTTACGGCCTCTATGAGCTTGCCCTGCGGTATGCCTCGACCGTAGTCGCGCACCATCACGCTGAGGCTGTTGTCTATATCAATCTCGATGCGCTTGCCGGCGTTCATCTTAAACTCGTCGATAGAGTTGTCGATAACCTCTTTGAGCAGCACATAGATACCGTCTTCGGGCATGGAGCCGTCGCCCAGTCGGCCGATATACATTCCCGGTCGGGTGCGCACGTGTTCCATGTCAGACAGGTGCCTGATATTATCATCCGTATACTCAGTTGTAATTTTATTCTCTTCGCTCATAAAATTCCAAAATTAACAATTAAAAGTTAAAAATTAAACGTCGTGGCGGAAACATTGTGGCGGCTGAGTGTGGTATAGTCTGCTATTTCTTGCTTTCTACACCTTTCAACGCCCTTAATATTGAAACAAGAAGACTTATGATATTCTTCAAGTCGGTGTTCATTGAGTAGTAAATCTTGTCTTCCAGTATGTCTGTCGAGTGGAGCAGCCACAGCCAATATTTGGTTTCAGACGCTTCTTTAAATGCGATGCTCATCTTGCTTATAAAGTCGGCTTTGCTTTGTGCAAATTCAGCTTCATAAAGATTGGCACCTATGCTGGTGCCGCAACGCAGCAGCTGGTCGGCAAGCGAGTATTCACGTTTGGTTTCCCTTATGAACCTGCTGCACTTAACAATGCGTATGGCGAACTTCTCCGCCTTTTCTTTTACAATGTTATTGCCGTCGGCCATCCCCCTCGCTGTTTAATTTTTACTTTTTAATTTTTAATTATTTTCTGCCGTCTTGCCGGCAGAAAATCTATATCCACTTCTTGTAGCAGCGTCTTCTCTTGTGTAGGATGGTTTCGAGATACTGCCACTGGCTCTGCACGTTCTCGTTGGTCTCCATCTCAACCTGGCTCTCGCCCCATTTGAATCCGTAGGCCTGATAGCGCGGTATGAGGTCGTAGAACATAAGGGCGTTGGCACCCTTCATGCGGTATTCGGGCAGCACTCCGAGCAGCAGCAGGTCTACGCCCTCGGTCTTGTGCGCCTTCAGAGCCCTCAGCACGTGCCACCATCCGAAGGGCCAGAGCCGTCCGCGGCGGCACTTCTGCAGCGCTCTCGACAGCGACGGTATGGTGATGCCCACGGCCACGGGCTTGTTGCAGGCGCTGCGGTCCTCTACTACGGTGATGAGGCTGAGGTCGGCCAGAGGGAAGTACATCTTTATGTACTGCTCAATCTGCCTTTCAGACAGCTCCGAATATCCGTAGAGGTCCTTGAAGCAGGTGTTTATCAGCTCGAAAATCTTCTTGCCGTAGCCGCCCTCAAACACGTCCTTCTTGGTCAGTTTTCTGATGTGCAGGTCGTAGCGCTTCTGTATCATCTCGGCTATCTTGGTGTATTTCTCGGGCACCTTGTCGGGCACCATGAGCTTAAACTCCACATAGTCGTTGTCCTTCTCGAAGTCGCCCAGCTTCTCCATGTGCTCCGGATAGTACGGATAGTTGTATATGGTGGCCATAGTGCCCAGCTGGTCGAATCCCATTGTGAGCATGCCTTCGGGGTCGAGGTCGGTGAATCCGAGCGGACCTATCATCTCTTCCATGCCTTTCGACTTGCCGTATTCTTCCACGGCGTCGAACAGGGCCTTCGACACGTTGATGTCGTCGATGAAGTCTATCCATCCGAATCTTACGCACTTGCGCCCCCAGCGCTTGTTGGCGCGGTGGTTGATTATGGCTGCCACGCGGCCCACCATGCGCCCCTGACCGTCGAACGCCATGAAATACTCGGCCTCGGAGAACTCGAACGCTGCGTTCTTGTCCTTGCTCAGGGTGTTCATGTCGTCGCTGAACAGTGTGGGAACGTCATACTCATTGTCCTTGTAGAGGTCATAGTGAAAGTCTATAAACCGCTCAAGGTCTTTCTTTGTTTCTACTTTTTTGATTTTAATAGTTGACATTTGTCTTATTTTATATTAGACAACTTAAACATGCAAAAATAAGAGTTTTGCGCCATATAAAAAAATAAATAGCGCTAAATCAGTGTTTTTAAGGCATTTTGAATGTTCTTTCATGGTATTTTACACATTTCTGACACATTGGCGCCGGCCTGTATTTTGCCGTGCCGTCGTTGTATGCCGGCAGGGGCTGTCGGGGCGTGCCGTTGTTATGAGTGCCGTGCCGTGTTTTCCGAAAGGTGGCTTTTAGCCTTCCAAAAAGCCACCTTTCGCACGCTAAAAGGCCGTCTTTTAGAACCTAAAATGTGGCCTTTTGCAACGCATTGAGCATCAGGGCGTTACGCCGGCGGCAAAAAACAGGCGCAAGTATTGGCCCAGACAGTTGCGCAATGTCATAAATTCGGGTATGCGTTCCGTTTTTCAATGTATCTTTAAGGCTTTTTATTTGTTGCGTATATTTATTAAAACGATAAATTTATTATCTTTGCAATTAGGAAACATGCCGCAGTCAGACAGGGCGCAACGGTGCAGTGCATCGCCCCTGGCAGGCGGGCCGCGGCATGGCTTAACGGTAACTTTAAACCTGAAGAAATTATGAACAAAGTGATAGAAACGATGAAGACGCGCCGCAGCGTGCGCGCCTTCGACCCCGACAGGATGCCGGAGCGAAGCCTTATTGAGGCTGTGGCCGAGGCCGGAACTTACGCCCCCACAGGCCGCGGAGCGCAGTCGCCGCTCATCGTGGCCGTGACATCAAAGGCCGTGCGCAACCGTCTTTCAGTGCTCAACGCCGCCGTTATGGGCACCGAGGCCGACCCCTTCTACGGCGCGCCGGTGGTGCTCGTGGTGCTTGCCGACCGCACACGCCCCACTTATCTCTACGACGGCTCGCTCGTTATGGGCAATCTTATGAACGCCGCCCACGCCCTCGGACTGGGCAGCTGCTGGATTCACCGTGCCCGCGAGGTGTTCGACAGCGAGGAAGGCAAGGCCATGCTGCGCGCCTGGGGCATTGAGGGCGACTACGAGGGCATAGGCCACTGTGTGCTGGGATACCCCCGTGAGGGAGCCGTAAAGGAGGCCGCGCCGCGAAAGGAGGGCTACGTAAGATTTGTTGAATAACACATAACGCACATACACAGATGAAGATAAACATGACCGAATGGGCCAGGGCCGTCATCGACAGCAAGAAGGTGGTGGCCGTGCCCGTAATGACACATCCAGGCATTGAGATGATAGGGCGCCGCGTTATTGACGCAGTGAGCGACGGCGAGGTGCACTTCAACGCCGTAAAGGCGCTGGCCGGACGCTACGACACGGCTGCCGCCACCGTGATAATGGACCTCACCGTTGAGGCTGAAGCCTTCGGGGCCGACATAGCCTTCGAGCCCGACGAGGTGCCGGCCGTAAGGGGCCACATGCTCAACAGCGCCGACGACATAGCCCGTCTGCAGGTGCCGTCGCTCAGTGCAGGCCGCGTGCCGGCATATCTCAAGGCCAACCTGCTGGCCGCCCGTGCCATAACCGACCGCCCCGTGCTGGCCGGATGCATCGGACCTTTCTCGCTTGCGGGCCGTCTCTACGACATGTCGGAGATTATGATTCTGATATATCAGAACCCCGAGGCTGCCGCCATGCTGCTCGACAAGTGTACCGACTTCATACTGAAATACTGTATCGCGCTGAAGAAGACGGGCGCCAACGGCGTAGTAATGGCCGAGCCTGCCGCCGGACTGATGTCTGACGACGACTGCATGCGCTTCTCTTCGGTCTACGTAAAGCGCATTGTCGAGGCCGTGCAGGACGACTATTTCACCGTGGTGCTCCACAACTGCGGCAACACCGGGCAGTGTACCAACGCCATGGTGGCCACCGGAGCCGCCGCATATCATTTCGGCAACAAGTGCGACATGGAGCAGGTTTCGCGCCAGGTGCCGCCCACGGCTCTCACCATGGGCAACCTCGACCCCGTCAGTCTGTTTAAGGATGCCACGCCCGAAGAGATGCGTCGCGCCACGACAGACCTGCTGCGCAAGATGAGCGGCTATCCCAACTTTGTGATATCAAGCGGATGTGACACCCCGCCGCACACGCCGTTTGCCAACATCGACGCCTTCTTTGAGGCCGTTGACGAGTGGAACAGCAAGCTGTAGAATGCTTAACTATATGAGCCATTGCGGCCTTTGCGGGTCGTCGTGGCGCCGCCTTTTAATCAGAATAAAATGCTAAAACAGGAAATAACTTTTGCCAACCTCAATATCCTTCCGTCTGAAATCTACGAGCAGATGGGCTATGGCGATGCCGTGCCCGATGCCGGCGTGCAGGCCGAAATGTCAGCTGTAATGGAGCGCATAAAGGCCGTTCTGCGCCCGCGTTTCTGCTTCTTCATCACCCCCGGACAGCTCGATGCAGAGCAGCACGTGCTCACCGTAGGCTCAGTCAGCTTCAGCGTGGGGCGCATCATCAGCCGCCAGCTGCGCGGCTCGCAGGCTTTCGCCTTCTTCGTGGCCACCGCCGGTGAGGAGTTTGAGCAGCTTCAGCACCGCCTGAAGGACGAAGACGACATGGTGAAGGTGTTTGTTGCCGATGCCATCGGCAGCGTCATAGCTGAGAAGGCGGCCGACTGCATGGAGCTTTCGTTGCAGAGCGAGATTGAGGAGCGTGGCTGGCGCCACACCAACCGCTTCAGTCCGGGTTACTGCGGGTGGCATGTCTCTCAGCAGCAGATGCTCTTCCCCCTGTTCGGCGAGGAGCGTCCGTGCGGCGTAAGCCTTACCGACTCGAGCCTTATGGTGCCCATCAAGTCGGTGAGCGGTGTCATTGGTCTCGGTCCTTCGGTGCGAAAGCTCGAATATTCGTGCGGCCTCTGCGACTTCAAAGACTGCTACAAGCGTCGCCGCAAGAAGTAGTCTGCGGCATATTTAGCCTTATGCCGTGTATCATCAAGCGTAGCGTTGTCTTTCATTATACGCCTTCTTGCCTTTTTATTGCGCGTCAGGCATGACATAAAACATATAGAAAAGCGCGGCAAGTCCACATTGGGCTTGCCGCGCTTTTTGCTGTATCATAATTCAGTTGCGTTGTCAGTGTCCGTTGAAGAATATGTAAAGTCCTACCATAACCACGGCCAGCAGCACCCATGCCACCACTACCGTGCGCTTTGGTTTCTCGCTCAGCTTCACTATCTCGGGGCTTACCGTTGCCTGCTTGTTGCTGAGGCTGACGATAATCATGCTGATGATGAGGATTACGAAGATGTAGAACGACAGCATCATGAAGTGCACCTGCTCCGTGGCTCCCGGTATAACCCACAGGTAAAGGATGCCCGAGCCGATGCTGAAGATGGTTCCGAAGGTGAGCGTAACGTTGGCGGCGAGCGTCGTGCAGCGCTTCCAGAACACGCCCATGACGAACACTGCCGCCATAGGTGGAGCTATGAAGCTGAGCACCGACTGGAATACGTTGAAGAGGTTCATGCCCTTTATGTTGTCAACAGCCACGGTGATTACTATCGACACCAGCGCTCCTATCACGGTTACTATCTGTCCTGTGCGCATTATTTCCTTCTGCGTGGCCTCCGGGCGGATGTTCTTAACGTATATGTCCATCGTGAACACCGTGCTCAGGGCGTTGAGCGCAGAGCCTATGGTGCTGATGAGCGCGGCGGTGAGAACGGCCAGCACGAGGCCTACCATGCCCACGGGGAAGAGGCTCGACACGAGAGTCATGTAGGCGTTGTCGGCCTCGATGGTCATATTTCCGAAGAAACCGGTCTTCCAGAGGGCGAAGCATACGATGCCGGGGATGATGTATATGGCCACGTCGAGTATCTTCAGCCAGCCCGTAAAGTTGGCTCCCTTCTGTCCTTCGCTGAGGTCTTTGGCAGCCAGTACGGGCTGAACCATCGACTGGTCGGTACACCAGAACCACAGTCCGCTTATGGGATAGCCGAGCAGAATGGGCAGCCAGGGGAAGTCTTTGTCGCTGTTTGGCTGAAAGAGGTTCCAGTAATTAGACGGCACAATGTCGGGATTGGCCAGCACGGCGATGCCTCCTGTGAACGAGTCGCCGCCGAGACGGTATATTCCTACGAAGGTCAGCGTGGCCGAAACGAGTATGAGCAGCACCATCTGATATACGTTGGTGTAGGCCACGGCCTTCAGTCCGCCGAGCATTGTGAAGAAGGCGGAGATGCCGAGCAGCAGGAATGCCGACATCCACATGGGTATGCCGAACACCTGGCGTATGATTATGCCGCCCGCGAAGAGCGTCAGCGCAAGCCACGAGATGAGTATCGTGACGATGGTATACCACGCCAGCATGTTGCGTGTGGACTGTCCGAAGCGCAGGCCCATAAACTCGGGCAGGGTGGAAACCTTGCTGCCGAGATAGCGCGGGGCGAAGACGAAGGCGAGCAGGGCTATGAACACGAAGGCGTACCATGCGTAGTTGCCCGACACGACGCCCGTGGTGAAGCCGGCGCTTGCCGACGCTATGAGCATAGATGGGCCTACGTTGGTGCCCCACATGGAGAATCCTATGTGATGCCAGCGCAGAGAGTGTTCGGCAAGAAACAGGCTGCTGCCCTTCTTGCGCTTGGTGCTTGCCCATATGCCGATGGCAAGCAGGATGACGAAGTATGCTATAAGTATGCCCCAGTCGAGGCCATGTAATGATTGTGAGTTCATGGATATGTTGTTTATTTGGTAGTTATAGTAGTTAAAGGAGTTATCGCGGGCTGTGCCCGCTAAGTAGTTAAAGTCATTAGCCTTGCAGCCTGTTTGCGGCTTTGTTGGAGGTGTATGACTTATGGGAGTTGTGAGACTAATGCGCTACAGATGATGTAATGATTGATATTGTCAGCCTTGTTAATAACCGGCATGGCATTTGACTTTAACTCCTTTAACTACTCTAACTCCTTTAACTCCTTAAAAATATTATTATTTTCCCTTCACCAGCTCCCTTGCCACCTTCACTGCTTCGTTGGCATTGTCGCTGTATCCGTCTGCTCCTATCTCGTCGGCGAAGGCCTGGCTTACGGGCGCTCCGCCCACCATAATCTTCACCTTGTCGCGCAGTCCGGCGTCTTCCACGGCCTTGATGACGTCCTTCATGTAGGTCATTGTCGTGGTAAGCAGGGCGCTCATGCACAGGATGTCGGCGTGGTTGTCCTTCAGAGCCTCTACAAACTTGTCGCTCGGCACGTCGATGCCGATGTTTATCACCTCAAAGCCGCTGCCCTCGAGCATCGATGCAACGAGGTTTTTGCCTATGTCGTGCAGGTCGCCCTTCACCGTTCCGATGACCACGCGGCCTATCGTAACGTCGGCCTTGCCTGCCATGAGCGGCTTCAGCAGCACGAGGGCGGCCTTCATGGCGCGTCCTGCCATGAGCAGCTGGGGCACAAAGGCCTTGCCGTCCTGGAAGCGCTGGCCCACCTCGCCCATGGCGCGTATCATCTGACTATTGATGATGTCCTGCGGAGCCATGCCCGCGTCTACGGCCTTCTGCGTCGCTTCGGCTGCCTTGTCGGCGTTGCCTTGCAGTATGGCGTCGAATATCTCGTCGCTTGCCGACGGCTCGTTTGCGGCCTTCGGCGCGCAGCATTCACAGGGTTCGGCGGCATGGTCGTGCCCGTGGTTTTCTGAAAGGTCACCTTTTGCATTGTGAAAGGCCGCCTTTTGCACGCTGAAAGACGGCATATTGGAGTCTGAAAGGCCACCTTTTGCAACGTCTTCATTATCAGGCTGTTGCGCGGCATGTGGCGAAAGAGCCAATCCTTCGGCCGGAACTGCGGCTTCGGCGAGCTTCTTTATGTGCGCGTCGGTTGTTCCGCAGCATCCTCCGATGATGTTGAGCACGTGCCACTCTATCAGCGGCCACAGTTCGCTTTGCAGCATTTCGGGCGTGTGGCTGTAGTGTCCCGATGCGTCGGGCATGCCGGCGTTGGGGTAAAGGCTTATCATGTAGGGTGTCGTCTTTCCGAGACGTACCAGCAGGCCGGCCGCCAGGTTGACGTCCGAACAGCAGTTCACGCCCACCGACATGATGTCGCCGCCGCCCACGGATGTCAGGAATTCTTCTATGCCCTGTCCCAGCATGTTGCGTCCCTCGGCCGTTGCCACGGTGAAGCTGAGCATCAGCGGCAGCCGTTTGCCCTTCTTTCGCATGGCCGCACGTGCCGCCTCTATGGCCGCCTGTGCGTTCTTTGTGTCGAATATGGTCTCTATCAGCAGTGCATCGACGCCGCCTTCAATCAGCGCCTCGGCCTGTTCGGTGTATGCGTCGCGCAGTGTTTCGTAGCTGAAGGCGTGCCAGCCCGGCTGCGTGGTGTCAGATGTTATCGAGCAGGTCTTGCTCGTCGGTCCCATCGAACCGGCCACGAAGCGCGGCTTTTGCGGTGTCTTGGCCGTGAACTCGTCGGCAGCCTTGCGCGCTATGCGGCACGCCTCGAGGTTAATCTCGCGGCAGAGGTGCTCCAGACGGTAGTCGGCCATTGATATGCGTTGTGCGTTGAAGGTGTTTGTTTCGATTATGTCGGCGCCGGCTTCGAGGTACTTTCTGTGTATGTCCTCTATCACGTCGGGGCGCGTCAGGCACAGCAGGTCGTTGCATCCGCTTACGTTCACTGGGTGTGTGGCAAGCCTCTCGCCGCGGAAGTCGGTCTCGCCGAGGCGGCGGCTCTGTATCATCGTGCCCATTGCACCGTCGATAACGAGTATTCGGTTGCGTCCTGCCGCCTTTATGGGACTGTCTTCCGCGCTGTTATCGGCAGCCTTGCCGTCCTTTTCTGAAAGCTTCTTGAACTCGCGCTCGGCGCTCTCTATTATGGCCTCCACTTCCTTGTCGGCATCGTTCAGGCTGCCGCTTATGCGTATGGTGTTGTCCTCCTGCTGCGGCTTCTTTGCCTCGTCCTCCTGGTATTCCTCAACTATGCGCATGGCTTTCTCCACCTCGTCCTCGTTATGGAAGTCCATTTCAAGATGCACGCCGTTGCCTCCGATGTTGTCGAGCAGCGGCCGCAGCTCGTCCAGCGTAACCCAGCAGGCCATTATGCTCTTGCCTCCTGCAAGTATCTTCTTGTACAGGTCGTACCATTTAGGCGAGCCTCCCTGCGGCTCTCCTACGCCCGGCGTCCACTGTATGGCGTTCAGTTCCTCAATCTCGAGCAGCGCCGGCAGGTGGTGCAGCGCGCCTACGCCGTCCAGATGGTACAGCGTGTAGTCAATTTTCTGGCACTGCTGGCGTATGAAGGGCTGAACGAAGCGGCGGTAATCCTCCACGCTTATCATCGTAGAAATGTCGCTCTGCAGCTTGCTCATCTTGCCCGGTGCCCACGAAGAGAAGTAGCAGAAGGCCATCTCGTCGCCCTCGCGTACTATGTCGTAAAGCTCGTCGAACACCTTGAAGTATATGTCGTTTATCTGCTGCATCTGGCGTTCCAGCACCTCGGGCTGTGTCACCGTGTCCATCAGCACCTTGTCCGTGCCCTTAAGCGCGGCCAGTACGTCCATGCCTTCCATCAGGTCGGGCATACCCACGTAATAGTTGCCGTTGGCCTTCTTCTTGCATTCGGTCAGTAGTTTCTTGTGCAGCAGCCAGTTGGGATGCTCCGGGTTGAACTTTATCTCGTCGTTAAAATCGGGGTCGGGGTGTATCCATATAGTGTCTTCTCCGCCCTCGAACACGCCTCCGAGGATTGCGGCCAGCGAGCCGGGGCCAAGCTGCGTGTTTGCAACGGGCAGCATGTCGGCCTTCAGACAGCTGTGAGCCACGTACCAATCGAGGTATTCGGCGCGCCATTCCGGGTCGAACCATTTCTGGTTGAGGTCCTTCGGCGCCTTTGGCATGGGCACGTCGGCGTGCGGCTCGACGCCTTCCTGAAAGTGTTCCCACATGTTTACGACTATACCTTTGTGGTTCCACCACTGTATGTATCGCTGTTTTGTTTCTTCAAGATTCTTTTTCCACATGTTTAATAAGTAGTTAAAGGAGTTAAAGTAGTTATCGCCGGCATGCCGGCTAGGAGTTAAAGTCATTAG
>CAJMMQ010000011.1 GCA_905214625.1 uncultured bacterium | reverse complement strand
ACACCACACTGGCTGATGTACGCAAATTCGGTGAAGAGTGCCAAAGACGCTGGGGCATCACTCCGCTACAGATTTTCCTGCATAAAGACGAAGGGCATTGGCTGAACGGTCAGCCGGAAGCGGAAGACAAAGAGAGCTTCCAAATAGGAAGCAGATGGTTCAAGCCGAACTATCATGCTCATATCGTATTCGACTGGATGAACCACGAAACCGGGAAGAGCCGAAAGCTCAATGACGAGGATATGGCAACCATGCAGACCCTTGCTTCCGATATTCTGCTAATGGAACGTGGGCAGACAAAAGCTGTCACAGGTAAAGAGCATCTGGAACGAAACGATTTCATCATTGAGAAGCAGAAAGCCGAACTGCAACGTATAGAAGAAACCAAGCGACACAAGGAGCAACAGGTAAGCCTTGCCGAACAGGAACTCAAACAGGTAAAAGCTGAGATACGTACAGACAAACTCAAAAGTGCAGCTACCGATGTAGCCACTGCCATAACCAGCAGCGTAGGTTCTCTTTTCGGAAGCGGTAAGTTGAAAGAACTGGAACATAACATCGAGCAGCTACATCAGGAGATTGCCAACCGGGACAAAGCTACTGATGAATTAAAAATTCAGATGCAACAAATGCAGGAACAGCACGGCAGACAAATACGCAATCTTCAAGGAATACATAATAAAGAGATTGAAGCTAAAGACAAAGAAATATCACGGCTAAACACCCTGCTTGAAAAGGCATTATGCTGGTTCCCATTACTCAAAGAAATGCTGAGAATGGAAAAATTATGCTATGTCACTGGTTTTACCAAGGGGATGGTTGATTCTCTTTTATACAAAAAGGAAGCTCTCAGATGTAGTGGAAAAATCTATTCCGAAGAATATAGACAGAGATTTGAAACAAAAAATGTAATTTTCAAAATTGAACGAAGCCCGATCGATAAGAATAAATTGATGCTGACTATAAACCAACAGCCAATCAGCGAATGGTTCAAAGAACAATGGGAGAAGTTACAGCAGCATCTGCGTAACTCAGTGCAGAAAGAACAAAAATCCAGAGGATTCAGGATGTAATATAGAGAAGTACAATTCATCATGGATTGTACTTCTATCGTAATATATAGTACAAAATCTAAGTTGTCTAACTATTCTAAAGTAAAATAAGCAATAAAAGAATATCTTATTCACTATTAATATACCATATTGTCAATATCTTTCCCTCATTTAGTCAATCGTATCTTTTCGTGGTAGAAATAATTTACGATAACCGGCTTGCCTTTTTCCGAGCGCCCGTAAGGCAAATCATTTATTCTATATGGAAACCCCTGTGCCTTGGCGTATTGGGAAATGTCCTGTTCCAATGCCTGCCAGTAATCAAGCCTCTTTTTGTTGTATATTTCTTCGTATAACGGAAAGAGGTCGGGATGCTTCTCACGGATATACGTCATTATCCCTCCCTTGAACTGCCCGCGCAGATTCAGGTTTTCGAGCCATATCAAATCGGCATATCCTTTCACTTTCTCGATAATCGCCTTCATATCGGTTATTCCGGGGAATATGGGCGATACAAAACACACGGTACGGATGCCCGCCTCATAGACCTGACGCATTGCGTTCAGACGACGTTCTATGCTCACGGCATTGTCCATATCCGTACGAAAACGCTCGTCAAGCGTATTGACCGACCATGACACCGTTACTTTGGGAAAACGCTTCAACAGGTCGAGGTCGCGCAGGACAAGGTCGGACTTAGTGCATATCATAATCTCGGCGTTGCTCCCACGCAGCTCTTCGAGCAGCCTGTGGGTACGGCAAAATTGCTCCTCATACGGGTTGTAACCATCCGTCACGGAACCTATCACAATGCGCTCTCCGTCATATTTGTGCGGATTGGCTATCGGTTTCCAGTTCTTCACGTCCAGAAATGCACCCCACGGTTCTGTATGCCCGGTGAATCGTTTCATAAACGATGCGTAGCAATACTTACAGGCGTGGGGACAGCCCACGTAAGGGTTGACCGAATATCCTCCGACCGGCAGTGAGGATTTGGTCATAACGCTCTGTACGTCTATTTCTTTGATTATTTCGGTATTCATTGTAAGCGTTTTGTAAATTGTTCCGGCAGTTCCTGAATCATCCTTTCTTCGCCCATTATAGGCAGCAAATCCTCTTTCATAAACACGGGGACGCCCTGTGTTTGGGCTTGGTCGGCAATGTGAAGCACCCATTCGGGACGGGAATCCACTTTGCCTTTCCGATGTCCGGTCTCCGTACCTATGACAATCCAGTCGATACCCTCGAAATCTATATCGCCGATTTCATCGAAAATAGGTTCGAAAGTGACATGGTAGTGCTTGGCCTTGATATTTCTTTTCAAATCGTCTAGCCGCTTTTTTTCGGAATTGCGCGTGACGGTCACGCCCATCCATACATTCTCGTCATCTGTAGAGAAACTGATCTTGTCCGGACATTTCGTAAGGAATATATAAGCGTGTTGCGGATTGCTTTTCATTCGTCTGAATATTTCCGCATTCCATTCAGGCTTCCAATCGGAGAAATCGCTCATTCCGGTCATCAGCCATACGTGAGGCTTGGGCGTGTCGATGATACGCAGCTTTCGCACCATATATTCCGGTACGGAGAAGTCGTCCGTAATATGGAAACGGCGGCAGTTGTTACGGGCATAGCAGTAGCTGCACCCGATGGAGCAGCCTACCACTATGTTCATATTCTTTATCAGGGATTTTATACAGATAGTCATCTGCTTAGAGTTCCTTTTTAGAATCATTTCGGAGAGACTTTCCATTTTACCGGTTCTTTCAGTATGATTCCGTCAGTGGCATCCTCCTGTGAGAATGTATTGCTGCAATATTGTATGCAGAGCATGAGGAGCGGAGTCGTTCCGTTGTTACGGACACTTCGTTTTCCTGCAGGAGATACCCTGACAACGCTACCTTCTTCCACTGGGAACACTGTTCCGTCTACTTGAAATTCACCTTTACCGGAGAGGAAAAAATAAAGTTCCTCATGACTCTTGTGACTATGCAGAAATCCGGTTTCTGTACCCGGGGCGAATGACTGGAAAGAAAACTCGCTTCCCGTAGTTCCGAGAGCGGTGCTGCAGAATACTTTTCCGGGAATTTTCACATCCGGGCCAAGCTGAAGTTCGTATTCATTCAGTTCATTCAACTTACCGACACTGATCGCGGCGAAATTCTGTTCTACCGCGATTTTCCTAATCTTTTTCATCTTTCTAATATTTTGAAATGATTGTTTATACAGTTATTTAAGTGTTATGCTTTCTCCGTCTTCCGGTATAATCAGTCGGCTCATATCCGTCCCGTGATGGCGAGCTTCGTTGCGAAGGATGGCACGGGTGGTCTGGCAATGATCGATGGCATCCATGTGTACGGTAATCAGCTTGATGTGTGGGGGGAGTGTGTCAAGCATCGCCATTACTTCCTGTTCATTGGGGATGATACAACCGTCCGTCTTAGAGAATTCGGGGAATACCGTACCGCCACTGTTCACCACAATATAATTAGGACGATACTTTTCCACGGTAGCAAGAGTACATTCTTCCCATTTGCAATCGCCCATGATATAAATAGTCGGAAGCCCTTCGGACATCAGCACATAGCCCGAAACAGGTCCCATCATCTGGCCTATCTGACCGAAACCGTGATGGCCAATAGCACGGTGGATGGTCAGATGACCTAAGGTTATGCTCTCTTCAATCGCTTCTACATTTGAGAAACCATCTTTCAGGATGGCGGCCTTATCTTGTGGCTGGGTGTAGAAAGGAATGTCTTTCGGCAAATGCTGCTTTACACTTGGTTCGTAATGGTCGATGTGGTTGTGGGTGAGCAGTACCATATCAACACCTTCAGTAATGTCGCTAATAGGCATTACGAGATGTACCCTCGGATTCTTATATACACCGAGAGCTGATTGCAGGGTTCCTTTGTCGGCAAATACGGGGTCAATAAGAATGGTATGTCCTGCATAGTTGATTTTCAAGGTGGCACTGCGTACCAACCGAATAATTGCTTTTTCGTTCATGATGTTATGTTTTGTATTATTTTTCGGGTACAAAGTTCGAAAGGATATCCCAATGTCTCTATGCCTTAAAAACAGGAATATATGCCATTTTGATAAAAGAATGATGTATATTTGCAGAAAGCAAAAAACAAGAGTGATGAAAGCTATAATCAATCCCGAAAGACTTGTAAGCGTTCCGTTCAATAAAACGCAATGTGGCGTAGACTTCTACATTAACACAGGCGAAAGCAAGGACATCTGTGGTGTCTTGACCGAGCATAAGGCGTTTAAGACAGATTTTTTCAGCTTCTATTTCTTTCGTCGTGCCAATGGATATTTGTTGCTGAACTTCCGAAAAGTGGAGTTACGGGATGGTATGGTGCTGCTTTTGTCGCCGCACCAGCAACAGGAATGGCACGTGAACGAGGTAGAACTAGATTACACTTTTCTTATTTTCCGCGAAGACTTTATGCGCACGTTCATTGCTGACAAGTTCTTCGTATATCGGCTGTTGTATTATTATCAGACTGATACACCGCCCTACTTGTTTGCCGAGCCGGAGGAGCTGACGGAATATATGCGCCTCTTAAAAAAGATAAAACAAGAACTACAACATCCTGTGGTAGACACTTACAACCTCATTGTGTCAGTGCTTTATTATCTACTGGTAATTATCAACCGGGCATACGCTCAAACTTATCGTCTACCTGTCGAAGTGCCAAAAAACAATTACGCATTCAAATTCAAGGACTTACTCGAAAAACATATCCGAACGACACAGCGCGTTCAAGAATATGCTGATATGCTTCGGGTAAGTCGTATCACCTTGAATAATTCTGTCATGGCGCAATTTGGTGTATCAGCCATTCACTTACTCAAGCAACGTCTTTTGGAAGAGCTGAAAAATGAGCTACTGTTCTCCAATCTGAATGTGAGCCAACTGGCAGACGAGTTCCACTTTTCCGACCCCAGTCACCTCATGCGTTTTTTCAAAAAAGAAACAGGCAAGACTTTTACCCAATATCTAATGAATTACAAAAGAGGAATATATGAATAGAAATTTCATATTTGGCAAATGAATTCCATATTTAAGATATTTATTTTTTTGAATAACTATATTTTTCGTCATAAAGGTTCATTCTGCCAGTCCATAGAAATACCAATCGCTTTGTAATTGACATTCTTTTGAAGAATCTTAAAAAATACAAAAACACCCAATTTTACATTCTTGGGTGTAAAAAAGGGTGTAAATCTCGCAAATGCTTGATTTACACCCTTTATTGCGGAGAGAGAGGGATTCGAACCCCCGGTGCCTCTCAGCACGACGGTTTTCAAGACCGTTGTAATCGACCACTCTACCATCTCTCCTTTGTCGGATTGACAAGCTTTGTGTTCTAAAGCGAGTGCAAAGGTAAGGGGTTTTTATGTAATCTCCAAATTTTTTCGCTACTTTTTCAAAAATATTTGTATTTTTCCTGTTTAATAATAGATTTTATACGTTGCGAGGTGAAGTAAAAAACAACTGGGACATTATTATGAGTTAATAATATAAAAAAGTAAAAAGGCACATATCACACTGCAAAAGGACATCTTTTAGATAATAAAACTTATGCTTTAAGCCTGAGGTTTGGCGGCTTTAACACTGCTATACGCCGCAAATCAATGCGCCATACATGCGCATGGTATAAAGATGTGATGATTTTATTTGGCATTTCAGCAGGGTTGCACTACCTTTGCAGCATGATTTACCCAAAGACGTTTGAAACTAAGATAGGATTCGATGAAATCCGCACACTTCTGCGCGAGCGCTGCCTCAGTACGCTAGGCAAGGAGAGAATAGACAACATGACATTCTCGAGCGACGCAGAAGTGATAAACGAATGGCTGCAACAGGTGAAAGAGTTCAGACGGCTGCAAGAAGAAGCCGACGACTTTCCGATGCAATATTTCTTCGACGTGCGCGAGTCGGTGGCACGCCTGCGACTTGAAGGCACTCATCTCGACGAGGGCGAGCTGTTTGACCTGAGGCGCTCGCTCGAAACTATATGCAACATCGTGAACTATCTTAACCGCACAGACGGCAACGACGACGAGGAAGAAAGGACATATCCCTACCCTGCTCTTCACCGCCTGACGGCAGACATAATAACATTTCCGCAACTGATACAGCGCATCGACCAGATACTCGACAAGTTTGGAAAGGTGAAAGACAGCGCATCGGTCGAGCTGCAGAACATAAGGCGCGAGCTGTCGCGCACCGAAGGCAGCATATCGCGCACGCTATACAGCATACTGCGCTCGGCACAGAGCGAAGGTCTGGTTGACAAGGACGTTACGCCTGCCATACGCGACGGCCGACTGGTGATACCTGTAACGCAGGGACTGAAGCGCAAGATTAAAGGTATAGTACACGACGAGTCGGCATCGGGCAAGACCGTGTTTATAGAGCCTACCGAGGTGGTTGAGGCCAACAACAAGGTTAGAGAGCTTGAAGCCGAGGAGCGCCGCGAGATAATACGCATACTGACAGAATTTTCAAAACTTGTACGTCCGCACGTAAAGCCCATACTGGAGTCGTATAAGTTTCTGGCAACAATAGACATGATACGCGCCAAGGCCGAACTGGCACGGCTGATAAAAGGCATTGAGCCGGAAGTCGGAAAGAAGCCACACATAGACTGGATTCAGGCCCGGCATCCGCTGCTGCAGCTGTCGTTAGAAAAGCAGGACAAGAAGGTTGTTCCGCTCGACATAATGCTGACCAAAGACAAGCGCATACTGATAATATCAGGCCCCAACGCCGGCGGAAAATCGGTATGCCTGAAGACGGCCGGACTGCTGCAATACATGCTGCAGTGCGGACTGTCTATACCCGTAGGCGAACGCTCTCACACAGGAATATTCAAGAACATTCTTATCGACATAGGCGACGAGCAGAGCATAGAGAACGACCTGAGTACATACTCGAGCCACCTCATGAACATGAAGTACATGATGAAGTTTGCCAACAACAGCACACTGCTGCTTATAGACGAGTTTGGCACAGGCACCGAGCCGCAGATTGGCGGTGCCATAGCCGAAGCCGTGCTGAAGCAGTTCTGCAACAAACAGGCCTACGGCATAATAACCACCCACTATCAGAACCTGAAGCACTTTGCCGAAGACCACGAAGGAGTGGTAAACGGAGCAATGCTATACGACCGCCAGCAGATGAAGGCGCTGTTCCAGCTCTCGATAGGCAACCCCGGAAGCTCGTTTGCCATAGAGATAGCGCGCAAGATAGGACTGCCCGAAGAGGTGATAAAAGACGCGAGCGACATAGTTGGAAGCGACTATATACAGAGCGACAAGTATCTGCAGGACATTGTGCGCGACAAACGCTACTGGGAAAACAAGCGACAGAACATTCATCAGCGCGAAAAGACAATGGAGCAGACCATTGCTAAATATGAAAGCGAGGTGAAGGAACTGGAGCAGAGCCGAAAGGACGTGATACGCAAGGCGAAGGAACAAGCCGAAGAACTGCTGCGCGAGAGCAACAAGAAGATTGAGAACGCCATAAGGGAGATACGCGAAAGTCAGGCCGAAAAGGCGGAGACCAAGCGCATAAGGGAAGAGCTGAATGCGTTTAAGCAGGAAATCAACGAGGTTGACACTACTGCCAACGACGAGATGATAGCCCGAAAGATAAAACAGATACAGGAGCGCAAGGAGAGAAAGGAGAAGCGCAAGAAAGAGAAGGCCGAGAAGAACAAAGACGCAGCTGCCGCACTGAAAGAGGCAACGTTGAAGAAGAAAGAGAAAGACGCACCGCTGGAAGCCGGCGAGACAGTGCGCATAAAAGGCCTTACATCAGTGGGACGGATAGAAAGCACCGACGGCAAGATGGCCACGGTGATATTCGGCGACATGCGCACCAAGATGCGCGCCGACCGCCTGGAGCGTGCCGACATGCCCAAGAAGGAGGAGCCGAAGGCCTACGCATCAGTGGGACGACAGACGCGCGAGACGATAGACAACCGCAAGCTGAACTTCAAGCAGGACATTGACGTGCGCGGAATGAGGGGCGACGAAGCCATAAACGCCGTTACATATTTTATCGACGATGCCATACTTGTGGGCATGAGCCGCGTGCGCATTCTGCACGGCACAGGTTCGGGCATACTGCGCCAGCTTATCCGTCAGTATCTGTCAACTGTGCCAAATGTTGCTGCTTATCGCGACGAGCACGTGCAGTTCGGCGGTGCCGGAATAACGGTGGTTGACCTTGAATAAGCAGACGGACAACAATATTCACAAAACAAAGATGACTGCGGAGCGATGCTATAATTTGCTCCGCAGTCATTTTTATATATAATCATCTGAAAGACATATTCAAACGGCCTGCAAAAACACACGCCATACGACATATATATGCCAACAGTACAAGCGTGAATCACTCCATGACAAACACCGGACAACCGGGTTTGCTGTCGACCTCACTGTAAGAAAAGCCCTCAAAATCGAACGACTTCAGCTTGTCGGCATTGTCAATACGGTTTTGAAGCAGATAGCGCGTCATGGCTCCGCGGCACATCTTGGCATAAATGACAATAGTCTTCAGCCGTCCGCCCTTGTTGACATAGAATTCCGGGCGAACAACATCAACCTCACGCGCCACCTTGCGCCAGTTGAACAGCCTTCTCATTTCGCTGCTCGCAAGGTCGACAAGCAGTCCGCCGGAAGCCTTAACCGAATCGATAAGCACATCGGTGAGCAGCGGTTTCCAATAGTCGAACATGCTCACTCCGTTATCCGGCAGCACCACGTTGCCTTCAAGCCTGTATGGCTTTATCATGTCAGCCGGGCGCAAAAGGCCATACAAGAAAGAGGTTATCCACAGATGTTCCTGTGCATAAGCCTGAACATCAGGCGCAAGGCTTTGTGCGTCGAGATACTTATAAACCACGCCCGTATACGCCATAACGGCCTGAAGCCTCGGTCCTTCGCCCGCAAAGTGCATATACCTCAGTCTGTTCTGCCGCGCTATGTCGGCGTTGCAGTGAAGCATCTCAGCCAGTTCGGCCTCATCATATCCCGCCATCTGCAATGCGTTGTGCATAGCCTCGCCGGCAAAACGCGGCTCGGTCATAATGCCAAAATTGCCGTCATCACTTCCGCGCATATCCTTCGCGCATCCAATAAGAATCTGCATATCTGATATTTTATTTAATTCGACATAAAATAATTTATCCGGCGAGAGTCAGACGATAAGCACCATCACCGCCCACTCACGCCACAAGTGCCCAATAAAGCCATTATTCTGTCTGTGCCTCATATTCGCGCTGCATCTTTTTAGGCATCTTCTTCACCACCTCGCTCACCGAATGAAGTATAAGTTCACATATAAGACTGTCGGGCACATCGCTATCAAGAGCCACCGTTATCCAATATTTTCTGTCTGAGTGGCGACCGAAGAATATGCCGTCATATCGCTCCATGAGTTCAGCCGCCCGCTCCGTGCTGCACTTCATGTTGGCGATAAAGCAGCCGTCTTTGGGCTCCAGACCGCAATATGTGAACATCTTGCCCATAATTTTATACACAAGCACGTCGCTGCCGAAAGGGAAACACTCTTCAACGCCTTTCACTGTAAGACAGAAATCGCGAAACTGTTCTATGTTCATATCTTCAGATATAATGTTTATGGCGATGCAAATATAATGATTTTTGAGGGCGTTTTACCAGCACTCCAGCTCATGTTCAATGTCCTTCATGCTTTCCTTATTAAAAACAGGACTCTTTATGCCCCTTCTCTTCTGCTCCAGATAATCGTCGAGCAGCCTGAACGCATACTTGCCAAGCAGCAGAATTGCCACAAGATTGCAGAGAGCCATCAGCGCCATGGTTACGTCGGCAAGGCTCCACACAAGATTAAGACTTGCCAAAGAGCCGAACATAACCATGCCTACCACCAACAGTCTGTAAACAAACACCGGCCACTGGCGCGACGTAAAGAAACGTATGTTGGCCTCGCCATAGTAATAATTGCCTATAATACTGCTGTAAGCAAAGAACAATGTGGCAATGGCTACATAAAAACTGCCCATGCTGCCGACCTCGTTGGTAAGTGCGGCCTGAGTGAGCTGTATGCCGTCGAGACTGCTGTCTACGCTGTCCTTGCTGAACAGAATGATAAAAGCCGTGCACGAACAGATGAGCAATGTGTCGGTAAACACGCCCAGCGCCTGGATAAAGCCCTGTTTGGCAGGATGGGTTACGTGGGCCGTGGCGGCAGCGTTGGGAGCCGAGCCCATGCCCGCCTCGTTGCTGAACAGTCCGCGCTTTATGCCCTGCATAAGTGCCGCGCCCATTCCGCCGCCCAAAGCCTGATGCCAGCCGAAGGCGTTGCCTACAATAAGAGAGATGACGTCGGGGATGCGTTCTATGTTGGTCAGCACTACAAACAGCGCCAACAGAATGTAGCCTACAGCCATTATGGGCACAATGACGCTGCTGAACGCCGCGATGCGGTGTA
Organism: uncultured bacterium; assembly: GCA_905214625.1. Classification (GTDB taxonomy): domain Bacteria; phylum Bacteroidota; class Bacteroidia; order Bacteroidales; family Bacteroidaceae; genus Prevotella. The sequence continues at coordinate 71,429 of CAJMMQ010000011.1, read as the reverse complement.
TGCCTCCGAAGATGATAAACAGCGTAAGCACGGATATAACGGCACCCGACAGCATCGGGTCGACGGCAAACGCACCCTGCAATGCCGCGCTCATGGTGTTGCTCTGCACAGAGTTGAACGCAAAACCGAACGTTATTGTTATCAACACTGCAAAAAGAATGCCCATCCAGCGCTTTTTGAGTCCCTTCTCCATATAGTAAGCCGGACCGCCGATATAAGAATGTTTGCCCTTTATCTTGAACAACTGCGCCAATGATGACTCTACAAATGCGCTGCTCGAACCAAGCAAAGCTATAATCCACATCCAGAACACTGCACCCGGACCACCCACGGTGATGGCCGTTGCCACTCCGGCAAGGTTGCCTGTGCCGACACGGCTTGCCAGCGACACGGTGAAAGCCTGAAAAGAAGAGATGTGCTTCTCGTGGCCGTTTATCTTGGCTGTAGAGTCGCCAAGCAGGCGTATCATCTCTCCTATCATGCGAAACTGCACAAACTTAGTCTTGATGCTGAACCATACGGCACAGCCCAGCAGCATTACTACAAGTATGTAAGTCCAGAGAATGTCGTTGGTCTCGTTGATTATCTGTGTGAATAGTTCCATGACGCTTATTGGTTTTGTTTAAGTTTAAAATAAAATATATGATCTCTGAAAACAGTCTCCACCAAGTCGAAACGTATAAAGTCGGCCAAAAGGCTGATTACCAGACGGCGGGGAATATGCGACAGTCTGACACACCGGTTAAGCGTAAGCTCGCCATACTTCTCCAAAAGATGCAAGATGCACTGCTCCCGTTCGTTACATCTTATCATCACATTCTTATGGTCGTGACGCCAGATATCGAGATGCACCGGACTGGCAAGTATGGTTTCGTCCTTTATGCGAATGTATGCCTTAGGTTTCTTGTCCTCGTCAACGGCATATACGGGCTTATGCTGACTCTCAGCCACGCTGACTTCAAGCACATCCTTGCCGTCGACCTTATATATCTGACTGTCGAGAGTAACCGAAGGCCGACAGTATCGCGTTGCGGCAACCTCAATCATATATATTTCCTCGGCCGAACGTATGCCGGCAATCTTGCCGTTGTCCTTAACGCCCACGAGCAGTCGCCCTCCCTCGGTGTTTGAAAAGGCAGAAAGACTGCGTGCTATCTTGCATGCGTCTGTTATGGCAAACTTAAAGTCCTGATGCACATGCTCGCCTTCGGTAACAAGCTGCAAGATATGGTTTCTGTTCACTTTCATATTCCAGATGCAAAGATACTGAAAATAAGCATACTTCACAAACATACGGCAGGGTAAATTATGGCCATCGACCCCGCCGCAATACACGAGCAGACATGAAATAAAGCCGGACGGCAAAGGGCGCAACGGCTGCCGGCATACTGAAAGCAGATTACGCAAAATGCTTTCTTTCTGATTTCAGATGACGTTCCACAGCCGCGATATTCTGAAATAAAAATCATCCGGCCGTGAAAACAGCGCGAAATCGTGTGCAAACGTAAGCAGCTATATCTCAAGCAGTTACGCGCGCCTCACAGATTTTGTACAGCTATTTCAGAGTAAAAACAAGCAGAAACCACTGTTTTTGACAGCAAAACAGCCTTATTTTTAGCCGCAATATGCCTGAAACGACCGCACAAAAGCATTGCTTTTACGTTCACGGAACATATCTTTCGCATGATAAAGTAAATGTTTTTTATCTGTGACGAGGATTTTGCGACTTCATATTTTCTGTTTCGGCTGAAAATCATGACACAGGCACACTGTCATAATGACACGATACAGGCACAATCTCTTTACAAACGGCATGCGGACGCGGCAGTCTATATTGGCTTGATAAAATAAGATGATGTTAGGTATTTGTTATGAGAATCCACAACTTAATGGTAGTTTAGTTGGGGTTACATTGATTATTTTAGAGTTTTCATTATGTTCTTCGATAAATACTGATAGTTTGAATTAATATTAAGCAATATTTGGAAAAGAAGTTGTATATTTGTGAAAAAACAAGCCAGTGCGGTCGCTTTTGCCGTAGCAGTAATAGTAGGTGCCGTAGCAGTAGTTTGGGCTGTTGTTGTAGAACATTTTGGAGTAGCTAATGCTGTTGGAGCCGTAACGGCTTTAGCATGGAAAGTCGCAGCGGCAACAAGCGGAAATAAAAGGAGAACAAATGGAGCACTTGCGGAAAATCTTATGACCTATAATACGATAAAGGTATGGAATATCAAATCACAAAATAAGGAAATTGCTTATATTGTTGCTGATGAATTTACAAATGAAACAGTAAATTCACTTATGCAATATATTAGAAAGAATTTTCCTGAGGAATACTCAAAATATGATGAAGATGTTTTACGTAATACTATTTTAATAAATTTACAAAATGCCAAATTTGAAGAATAATATAGATTTGCTAACGATATTGTTGGTTGTTGCGCAAGTTGGACTTTGTGTTGTGGTCATAATGACGCGACAATACGTGCCTACGCACTGGAACATCCACGGAGTTTCAGATGAATATGGAAGCCCTTTTTATACTTTGATACTACCGCTTATAAGTGTTTTAATTTATTTTTTTATGACATTTTTCGAGAAACATCCACATTATTGCAACTGGCCGCGGAAATTTAAAGACAGGCAAAAAGGTTACAGTTTGGTAGCAAAACTGGTAGCGAGGTTGAAATTGTTGATCGTGATGTTTCTTGTTTTTGTGACTTATGAAGTTTATTGCGGTGGCAGCTTTAACTATTTAATAGCCCTTTTAATTCTGATTACCTCATTTATTGTCATCATTGTATATGCCATCAGGTTGCGTCGGGTATGATGCCAATGCATGGGACATGGTTGCAGGAGTCCTTGAGGAACTTATGGCCGGCGTGGAGACACCGATATCAGCGTGAGGCTTACCGGTTCAGTGGATATGGGCTTGTCGGAGAAGCATTCGTTCCCGTTCGTGCAGAAAGTGGTGGCAGCCGCCAAGGCCACACGGCATAAGGCCGGACACAAAAAAAGGCAAACACCCTAACAGGTATCTACCTTTAATCATTCAACTTTTATCGAGCCTCTTGTCGGATTCGAACCAACGACCCCGAGATTACAAATCACGTGCTCTGGCCAACTGAGCTAAAGAGGCGGGTGGGCAAGCTACTTGTATCGCGCCGCTACAACCAACTACCTTTGCTACGTTCCCGTCCTGGAGGATTCGAAGGGAGCTGGCCGTACAAGACTTACCCGTATTTGCGGCTGCAAAGGTAATAATAAAGTTTAACAACAAAGCATTTTCACACCGTGTTTCGTTGCTTTTTAACTTATTTTTTGAAATAAGCCATATCCGTCCTTACCCTTCAGCCAAGCAACAGACATGAATAAAGTGCAGACCCGAGCATCAGGGTGAAACAGAGGAAGCCGCACAGATGAGCTATGGCTCTTTCACATAAAAAAACAAAAAAACTATCGCCGCAACCAATTTATATGGTGAAAAATAAGTAATTTTGCACCCGATTATACGTATTTGGGATGTGAACCAAGACAACAAGGCCGATAACAGAGCCTTGCGGACATGGATGTTTCACTCCTGCGAATAAAAAATCTACAATTCCAAAATATGACTACACGCGAGGAATACGAACACATAAAGGCTTATGCACGCATCGACGGCGCCATAATGGGCGGTCTGTGGATATTGAGCTTTATCTGTTTCATTGCCCAGTTTTACATGCCGTTGCTAAGCATGGCATCCATGATTATCGGCGTAGTGTCGATAATAGTGACGGCAATGCGCCTTAAAAACTTTCGTGACAACATTCTTGACGGCGTAATATCATACTGGAAGGCATACGGATACAGCATGCTTACTTATTTTTATGCCGCACTGCTGATGGCTGCCGCACAGTATATTTATTTTCAGTTTATCGACCACGGCTTCCTCATCAGCCAGTACACGGCAATGACATCAAGTCCCGAATTTAAGTCAATGATGACTCTTTACGGCATAAAGGCTGAAGAAATGAAGCTGACAATGGACACAATAGCCTCGCTGAGGCCGATAGACGTGGCACTGCAATTTTTCTCAACGAACATAATACTCGGATTAGTAATCAGCTGGCCGATAGCTGCGCTGATAAAATCAAAATACAAACGAAAATTCTAAAATAAGACAAATATGGACATATCAGTCGTAATACCATTATACAACGAAGAAGAATCACTGCCGGAGCTCTACTCGTGGATTGAGCGCGTGATGAGAGAAAACAAATTCTCATACGAAGTAATATTCATCAACGACGGCTCTACCGACGGCTCATGGAACGTGATAAGCAGGCTGAGCAAAGAGCACGAATGTGTAAGAGGAATAAAATTCCGCCGCAACTACGGCAAGAGCCCTGCCCTGTTCTGCGGATTCAAGGAGGCGCAGGGCGATGTGGTTATAACAATGGACGCCGACCTGCAGGACTCGCCCGACGAGATACCGGAGCTTTACAGAATGATAACCGAAGACGGCTACGACCTTGTTTCGGGATATAAGCAGAAACGCTACGACCCGCTGTCGAAGACCATTCCCACAAAGCTGTTTAACGCAACGGCACGCAAGATAAGCGGGATAAAGAACCTGCACGACTTCAACTGCGGCCTTAAAGCATACCGCAAGGATGTTGTGAAGAACATTGAGGTTTACGGTGAGATGCACCGCTATATCCCGTATCTGGCCAAGAACGCCGGATTCGACAAGATAGGCGAAAAGGTGGTTCATCACCAGTCGCGCAAATACGGCAAGTCTAAATTCGGCCTCAACCGCTTCTTCAACGGCTATCTCGACCTTATAACCTTATGGTTCCTGAGCAGTTTCGGACGCAAGCCTATGCACGTGTTCGGCTTCCTGGGCACAATAATGTTCTTCATTGGTTTCATAGCAGCAGCGATTATAGGCATAGACAAGCTGGTGGCCGTATCAAATGGCCAACAGATGCGCCTCGTAACCGACTCGCCTTACTTCTACATATCACTGACAATGATGATGATAGGCACTCAGCTGTTTCTTGCCGGATTCCTCGGCGACCTCATAAGCCGCAACTCTTCAGACAGAAACGAATATCAGATATCTGAAGAAATAAGATGCGGTGAAAACAGAAAATAATGCAGACAAAAGACAATGCCACATAAAGCTGCTACAATAACAAGCATGCCATGACAGAAAATAAGGAAAAAGCAATAAAGTCATTCGTAACGAAGGCAAGCCATAAGGCACGCAAGCTTCTGCGCCCTTCGCTGGCGGCACTGCCGTTATACTTCTTCACGCTGCTGATAACCGCCACTGCGTGTTCTTCTATCGACTGTCCCCTCAACAGTCTTGTCTACACACAATATCAGCTGATGACGTCAGACGGAAAGGTTGACACGCTGGCAGACACGCTCACTATATTCACAAACCGTGTTGACGGCAATGACTCGGTGCTGATAAACCGCAACGTAATGACAACAGAATTCTCGCTGCCGATAAGCTATGCGCAAAACCAGGACGTATTTTTCATTGAGACAAAAGACACTGTATACAAGATTACAAAACTTGATACCGTGACCGTAGAAAAAGAAAACACGCCCCACTTTGAGTCGGTTGACTGCGCACCGGCGTTCTTTCACAAAATAACATCCGTAAGCTGTACGCACAACGCCATCGACTCGATAGTAATAAACAATCAGGACGTTAACTATGACACATCGAAGAAACATTTTTTCATATATTTCAAGCATAGCAATTAGCCTGATGCTCCTATTGGCCTCAACGGCTGACGCGCAGGAAAAGAACGTGGCGAAGAAAGACAGCGTGCCACTGTTCAGGGGATTTGCCGTATCAGTAGACCTGGTAGGGCCCGCGCAGATGTACCTTGGCGACTACGGGCAATATGAAGCCGCGCTGAGAATAAACCTGCGCGACAAATACTTCCCTGTGTTTGAGCTTGGTATTGGCAAGGCCGAACACAACAACGACGTTACACAGATATCATACAAGACAAGTGCTCCATACGCAAAAGTAGGTATCGACTTCAACCTGCTTAAAAACAAGCACGACATATACAGGCTTTACGCTGGTGTAAGATACGCTTTCACCTCGTTTAAATACGACTTGTCGCATCCAGACATAACCGATCCCGTATGGGGAAACACGGCAGTATATTCGGCACAAGACGTGAAATGCAATTATCACTGGATTGAAGCTGTCATCGGAGTTGACGCCAAGATATGGGGGCCGCTGCATCTTGGATGGAGCCTGAGGTATAAAAGCAGAATAGCCTATGACGACGGCGAACTGGGCAATTCGTGGTATGTGCCGGGATTCGGAAAGACCGGAGGCTCGGCCATCGGAGGCACATTCAACGTGTCGATAGACATATAAAGCCACTAAAGACAAACACTTAAAGACAAAACAAAGATGAACAACGAGAGAAACAAGAAGAAACTGACCTTACAGCTGTCGTTCCTTATATTTCTAATCGTAGGAACAATAATCATCGTGCGCCAGCAGCGCACAATGCCTTATCAGCATAACACCGGATTTATATTCGGCACCGTTTATAATGTCACTTACCAGAGCGACAAAGACCTGCAAAAGGAAATTGAGGCCGAGCTTAAAAAGGTTGACGAATCACTCTCTCCGTTCAACAAAAACTCAATAATATCGAAAATCAACCGCAACGAAAACGTTGAGGTGAACGAAATGTTTGCAGACGTGTTCAATCTTTCGCAAAAGATTTCTGAAGAAACCGACGGTGCTTTCGACATAACCGTGGCTCCCTTGGTCAACGCATGGGGATTCGGCTTTAAAAACGACACAAAGCCAACAGCAGCATCCATTGACAGCCTGAAACAAATTATAGGCTACAAGAAAGTAAGACTGAAAGACAAACACGTTGTAAAAGAAGACAAACGCATAATGCTCGACTGCAGCGCAATAGCCAAAGGCTACGGCAGCGATGCAGTGGCCCGCCTGTTAAGAAGCAAAGGCATTGACAACTTCATGGTAGAAATTGGCGGCGAGATTGTAACAAAAGGTATAAACGAAAAAAGACTGCCATGGAAAATTGGCGTGATAAAACCGGTTGACGACTCGCTCAACACCAATCAGGAAATACAGACAATACTGAACGTAACCAACAAGGCCATGGCAACAAGCGGAAACTACCGCAATTTCTATTATAAGAACGGCAAAAAATACGCACATACCATTGACCCCAAGACAGGATATCCGGTACAGCACAGCATATTGTCGGCAACGGTATTGGCCGCTGACTGTGCCACCGCCGACGCTTACGCCACTTCGTTTATGGTCATGGGCATGGAAAAAGCAAAAGAAATCCTGAATAAGCATCCTGAACTGATGGCTTATTTTATTTATTCTGACAAAAACGGGAACAATGCCGTATGGTATTCGCCGTCACTGAAAGACAAGATTGCCGAATAAAAACACGCCAAGAGACATGCAGACTGAGCTACATGAACATCTGCTTGAGCTTCCGCTCTTTCAGGGTATGAGCCGAAACGACCTGGAACAAATTGTTGCAGAAACAAAATTCAGACAATTGTCGTTCGCAAAAGGGAAGACAATAGTGCGTGAAGGCGATGCATGCGACAAGCTGTATTTTCTTGTAAAAGGCTTTTTGTCAACCACATGTCAGGCTGACGACAAAGGCTATTCGATAACCGAGACACTCACTGCGCCAAACATACTTCAGCCGGAAAGAATATTCGGACTTACACAACGATACACAAGAACATTCACGGCAAAGACTAACTGCGACCTGATATGCATCGGGAAGAAAGAAATCGTACTATTGTCTGACAACTACGAAATATTCAGGCTCAACCTGCTCAACATTATCTGCACACAATCGCAACGCTCGAACAGACTGCCGTGGAAGCCAAAAGCCAAAGACATAAGACACAAAATAATAAGGTTTATCGAAGCACGCAGCCTGAGACCGGCCGGCGAAAAGACTATAAGCATAAAGATGGAACGACTTGCGGCCGAAATAAGCGAAAGCCGCCTCAATGTGTCGAAAGAGCTGAACGCAATGAAAGAAGAAGGAATAATATCGCTCAAACGTGGCGAGATATACATACATGCCTTTGAAAAAATGCTTATGTAATAACTCATGGCATAACATTCAGACACTGCCGGCAAACAAAATCCGGCATATAACAAATATTAGCTAAATTTTTCTTCACTATTTTTATACAGAAGAGATAAAATTACTACCTTTGTAAACAAAATCGAGGAAACGTAAGTATGAATGAAGAGAGAATAGCTGAGCAACGCAAAAATCCTTTTTTTGAACAATATAACACGCCGCACGACACCGTGCCCTTTGATAAAATACGCCTTGAAGACTTTGAGGAGGCCTTCATGGAAGGCATACGCCGTGACGACGAACAGATTGAAAAAACAATAAACAACCCTGACAAGCCTACGTTTGACAACACGATTATAAACGTGGATGACGACAAGGACGGATATTACGACTTGCTGTCGCGCGTGTCGACAGTGTTTTTCAATCTTCTAAGTGCCGAGACTAACGACGAAATGGACGCATTGGCGCAGAAAATGCAGCCAATACTGACAAAACACGCAAACGACGTAAGACTAAACAAGCGTCTGTTTGAGCGCATCAAGGCTGTACACATGCACCACCGCAAGCTCACGCCTGAAGAAAAGCGCCTGCTCGACAACTGCTATGACGGCTTTGTACGCAGCGGAGCTTTGCTTGATGACGAAGGCAAAGAAAAGCTCCGTAAGCTAACAGAGGAGGCAAGCATGCTGTCGCTGCAGTTCTCGCAGAATCTGCTTAAAGAGAATAAGGCTTATACGCTGCACATTACTGACGAGAGCCAGCTTGACGGACTGCCAGACACGGCACGCGAAGCTGCTGCCGTTGCGGCAAAAGAGCGCAACGTTGAGGGTTGGGTGTTCACGCTCGACTTTCCAAGCTACAGTCCGTTCATGACTTATTCCACATGCCGCGAGCTGCGCAAGCAGATGTATATGGCACGCAACACGGTGTGCACGCACGACAATACAGAAAACAATCTTGAAATTTGCAAGCGTCTGGTTAATCTGAGACGAGAAATTGCGCAACTGCTCGGATTCAAGACATATGCCGAATATGTGCTGAAAAACCGAATGGCCGGCAATGCACGCAACGTGTATAAACTGCTCGACGACCTTATCGACGCATACAAGCCCACTGCCGTTAAAGAAGTTGGCGACATAGAGAAGCTTGCAAAGAAGACTGAAGGCAAGGATTTCAAGATGATGCCGTGGGACTTCAGCTATTATTCTCACAAACTCCAGCTGAAGAAGTTTAACATCGACTCGGAGATGCTGCGCCCTTATTTCGAGCTTTCAAAGGTTATCGACGGGGTGTTCGGTCTTGCGAACAGACTTTACGGCATAACATTCAAGGAGAATAAAGACATACAGGTTTACCATCCCGACGTGAAAGCCTATGAGGTGTTCGACAAGGATGGCTCATATCTTGCCGTATTCTATGCCGACTTCCATCCGCGCAAGGGCAAGCAGGGCGGAGCATGGATGACAGAATTTCAAGGACAATGGATAGACCGCAAGGGCGAGAACGTAAGACCTCACGTAAGCGTTGTGATGAACCTCACGAAGCCTACAGACGAAAAACCGGCACTGCTTACGCTTGGCGAAGTGGAAACCTTCCTGCACGAGTTTGGGCACTCGCTACACGGAATGTTCGCAAACACACGATTCGAGAGTCTGTCAGGCACCAACGTCTGGTGGGATTTCGTTGAGCTGCCGTCACAGTTTATGGAAAACTTCTCTGTAGAGAAAGAGTTCCTGCGCACGTTTGCCTTCCATTATCAGACAGGCGAGCCTCTGCCCGACGAGCTTATTGACCGCATTGTCAAGAGCCGCAACTTCATGGCCGCATACTCATGTCTGCGCCAGGTAAGTTTCGGACTGCTCGACATGGCATACTACACCAAGAAAGAAACGTTCGACGAAGACATAATTCCGTTTGAAAAGAAAGCATGGAAGAAAGCCATGGTTACCGAACAGTTGCCCGATACTTGCATGACAGTGCAGTTCAGCCACATTATGGCAGGAGGATACGCCGCCGGATATTACAGCTATAAATGGGCCGAAGTGCTCGACGCCGATGCCTTCAGCGTATTCAAGAAGCACGGAATATTCAATCAGGAAACTGCACAAAGCTTCCGCGACAACATTCTGTCTAAAGGCGGAACAGAACACCCGATGACACTCTATAAACGCTTCAAAGGCAGCAAGCCGACAATTGACGCACTGCTGAAGCGCAACGGAATAAAAAAACCGTCAGACAAGAAAAAATAAGAAACAATTTATTTTTCATATATAAGAAAAATGGATAAAGAAGAAAAACAGCGTCTGCTTGACCTGAGATACCTGCGCATGGCACGTATATGGGCAGAAAACAGCTACTGCCAGCGCCGCAAAGTAGGAGCCTTGGTTGTGAAGGACAAAATGATTATCAGCGACGGCTATAACGGCACGCCGAGCGGCTTTGAAAATGTCTGCGAAGACGAGAACAATGTTACAAAGCCATACGTGCTCCATGCCGAGGCAAATGCCATAACAAAACTGGCACGAAGCTCTAACAACAGCGACGGCTCAACGCTGTATGTAACGGCAGCCCCATGCATTGAATGTTCCAAACTCATTATCCAAGCCGGCATAAAGCGTGTGGTTTATGGCGAAAAATACAGGCTTGAAGATGGCATAAACCTCCTTAAAAGAGCAAACATTGAAGTTATATATTTAAATCCTGACGAATATGAATCCGAATAAATCAAACCGAATGATGCCGCTACTGATGGCACTTTGTGTGATTATCGGCATTGTTATAGGAACTTTTTACGCAAATCATTTTTCAGGAAACCGGCTGAACATAATCAATTCAGGCAGTAACCGGCTGAACAATCTGCTGCACATCATCGACGACCAATATGTTGACGCGGTGAACATCGACTCACTTGTCGACAAGGCCATCCCGCAGATATTGTCAGACCTTGACCCCCACTCCGTATATATAAGCGCAAAAGACGTGCAGCAGGCCACCGACGACCTTAAAGGCTCTTTCTCTGGCGTAGGCATAGAGTTTGTCATAAGAAACGACACCATACACGTGCAGGGCGTAGTAAAGAACGGCCCGGCCGAGCAGGCAGGCATTTTGGCCGGCGACAAGATAGTGAGCGTAGACGACAAGCCTTTTGTAGGCAAGGAAGTTACCAACGAAGAAGCCATGCGCCGACTTAAAGGCCCGAAAGACACGAAAGTGAAAATCGGCGTGCAGCGCTACGGACAAAAAACCATAAAATATTACACCATAACTCGTGGCGACATTCCTCAGAAGAGCATAAGCGCCACATACATGCTCGACGACAACACGGGCTACATCAAGATAAAGAACTTCGGCGAGAACACATATCCCGAACTTCTTATCGCGCTGGCACAGCTGTCGCAAGAAGGTTTCAGCAACCTGATAATCGACCTGCGCGACAACACCGGCGGATATCTCAAGTCAGCCGTACAGATGGCCAACGAGTTCCTGCCGAAAGACAGGCTCATAGTTTACACTGAAGGACGCAAGTCGCCAAGACAAGATTACAAGAGCGACGGACGCGGAAGCTATCAGAACATACCGCTTGTGGTGCTGATAAACGAGACATCGGCATCGGCATCTGAAATATTTGCCGGCGCAATGCAAGACAACGACAGGGCAACCATAATAGGGCGCCGCTCTTTCGGCAAGGGACTTGTACAGCAGCAGATTGGCTTCCCCGACGGTTCAATGATACGCCTCACGGTGGCACGCTATTACACTCCTTCAGGACGCTGCATACAGAAGCCTTACGTAATGGGTGACGAAAAAGGCTACGAGGAAGACCTGCTGGTAAGATATCAGCACGGAGAATTTTTCTCGCAGGACAGCATAAAGCACACCGGGCCGGAATATCATACAAGAATAGGCAGAACCGTCTACGGCGGAGGAGGCATAACGCCGGATATCTTTGTTCCTGAAGACACCATCGGCATAACTTCATATTTCAAGGAAGCAAGCATGAGCGGACTGATATTGCAGTTTGCCTTTGTCTACACAGACGACAACCGTCTGAAGCTGAACAACTTCACCGAAATGATGGAGCTGGCCGACTATCTTGTAAAGCAGAACACCGTGGATAAGTTTGCCACTTATGCCGACAAGCACGGACTGCAGCGCCGCAACCTGATGATAAAGAAATCGTATAACCTGCTTGAAAGATACATCAACAGCCGGATTATCTATAACATCATGGACGAAGAGCAATGGATTGAATATCTGAATCTCGACGACAACGTGATAAAAGCCGCGCTGAATGTGTTTAAGAACAATGCGGCATTTCCCAAAAAGCCCGAGCCTGAAAAAAGCAAAAAAGGCGACAAGACGGCCATGGGCGGAAGCATGATTCAGCACAAGCCTATAAACATAACGGCCTAAACGTAGAAATGGACAAAAAAGAACTGCGAAAACAGATACGCGGCAGGAAACGGCAATTCACCAACAGTGAACTGGAAGAATTGTCGCTTCCTATTATGAACAGACTGCTGAGTATGCCCGAGATTGCCAGTGCCGAAACAATACTCATGTATTATTCACTGCCAGACGAGGTTTACACTCATGACGCCGTTGAAGCGCTGGCCCGCCAAGGCAAAACAGTGCTGCTGCCTAAAGTGATTGACGGCGAGAATATGGAAATTAGGGTTTACAGAAATAAAGAAGACCTTGCCGAAGGCAGCTATGGGATAATGGAACCCAAAGGACAACTTTTCACCGACTACGGGAAAATAACAACGGCCGTTATTCCGGGCATGAGTTTCGACTCAAACAACAACCGGCTGGGACGCGGAAAGGGATATTACGACAGGTTTCTGAAAAAGATTCCTCTGGCATATAAAATTGGTGTATGCTTCGACTTTCAAAAAGAAAAAGACATACCTCACGAGGAAAACGACGTAAAGATGGACACCGTTATCTGACAGATAACGGTGTTTTTATTTTATATGACAATAAAGGTATAAAACGGCATTACTTACAGACACACAGGCAACAAAACCAAAAAGTTTTTGCAAAATATTTTACGGTTATCTAATCAATGTCCTTTCTCCTAACCTTGGTTGACTTTAACCCAAATAGCTTTTCTATAATCATCGTCTGTTCAATTTTTCCGTAAAAAATCAGGACAAGAGTTTTCTTTAATCCAGGAAATTGAATGTTAATATATATTATATATATTACGAAATACATATTGAAAATTATGATTTATTTGCCAAACAGTATGAATCGCGTTGTTATATCCACCAAAATATCGGCATAAAGCAATGTGTTTCTTATAATAAAAAGGCTGTTATTACATCATAAATGCATCACTTTTGCCCAAAAAACGGCACAGTAATATATTTTAACACATTAACATCTCTAGTAAAAAAATCTATAACATACTGACAGGCTGCGACATACCTTAAAATTGACATTTTATGATTTTTTCCTTCAAAAGAACGGATAGGAGATAAACAAGCCCATTCCAGGAACGTTAAAATAATCGGGTTTTCTTATTTTGTCCTATATTTCCTCTTGTCTGGATGCCGCATGTATTTGTGTAAGTTGTAACTTTTCAAAATTAGTTTAGTGCAGATTAATGTATCAGTAAATATAACTTTCATCCAAAATCGCCATTAGTATTCATCCGGATTGTCGTTATAATTGAGCGTCTTGTCGTTTGCCTTTTCTTGCCATAGCGGACTATGTCAAGAAAAGGCAAACGACAAGACGATAATATAAGACAAAAAGACGGCTAAAAGCACCAATAAACTTGCAGGATAAAACCTTATGCGAACTGACAAGCCATTTGGGTTAAACATCAAGCTTAATGCTATATCAGTCCTCTAACCCTGTCGTCGAAAGCCGAAAGGGCAGCCTTTGCACCCTCGCCCATCGCTATGATTATCTGTTTATAAGGAACATCGGTAACATCGCCGGCGGCATAAACACCCGTTACAGATGTCCTGCCAAAAGCGTCGGTCTTTATTTCCTTGCGTGGCGTAAGTTCCAGCTGACCTTCAAACGGCTTGCTGTTTGCAGCAAGTCCAATCTGTACAAAAATTCCGTCAAGCTCTATGATCCTGATTTCTTCAGTCTTACGGTCTTTAACTTCTATAGCCGTAACCTTATTTCCGTCTCCGACAACTTTCATTGTCTGCATCGAAGTAAAAATCTCTACATTATCCATGCCTGCCGCCTTATTCTGCAGCACAGTGTCGGCCCGCAGCTCATCGGCAAATTCTATCACAGTTACCTTAGAGCATATTCCGGCTAAATCAATAGCCGCCTCAATACCAGAATTGCCTCCGCCGATAACAGCCACATGGCGGCCTTTATAAAACGGGCCATCGCAATGCGGACAGAAAGCCACGCCACGGCCGATATGCTCAGCCTCGCCCTCAACACCAAGACGACGCCAGCTTGCCCCGGTTGAGATTATAACGGCAGGAGCTGCAAAGCTCTCGCCTCCGGCCGCATGTATATACTTCACTTTGCCTCCAAGTTCCACGCTCTCAACCAATCTGTTCTCAAACACATCTATGTCATATTTGGCAAGATGCTCCTTGAGGTCGGCCGCCAGTTTGTCGCCTGTGGTATAAGGCACAGAAATAAGATTCTCAATTCCCACGGTGTCTTTAACCTGTCCGCCTACACGCTGACCTACAACAGCCACACGCAAGCCCTTGCGTGCAGAATAGATTGCCGCCGAAGCACCGGCCGGGCCACCGCCTACAACCACAACATCATAATCACGCTCAACCGGCTCAAAAGACTGCTCATTACCGGCTGTGCCAAACTTTTCTTCGAGTTTGGCCAGCAACGCAGCCAAATCACCGCGCCCAACATGAATAAGCTCGTCGTTGGCATAAACCGAAGGCACGCCCTGAATGCCCAGACGCTCAACTTCATCCTGCCACAGTGCCCCGTCAACAATTTCATGGCTTACCGAAGGATTCAGCAAGGCCATAACGTTGAGTGCCTGAACAACGTCTGGACAGTTAGTGCACGTAAGAGAAACATAAGTGCGAAGTTCCACCGGACCGGCCACGGCCTTTATTCTGCGTGCCACCACATCATCGGGCAAGTTCTTGCCTATTCCGTCGGCATTGAGAACGGCAAGCAACAGAGATGAAAACTCATGTCCGCCGGGTATGCCGCGGAACACGATACCTGTGTCATCACCGTCCTTTATTATCGAAAACTCAAGTTTACGGCCGCCAGTGCCGGTTATATCAAGTTTCAATTTGTCTGAACATGAACAGAAATCCTCAAGAAAGCTCCTGAAGTCTGATGCCTTGGGATGTTCATCGTCACACATCGCCTTAAACCCAATGTCTGACTTCAGACCGGCCAAAAGCGTTCTTACCTGTTCCAATATTCCACTATCCAACATATCCGTCCTTTTTTTAAATTATTATACTACAGCCTGAAAAAGCCGGATTCTCTATATACGACCAAAAGAATCCGGCTCTGCGACAAAAATTAAATTTTACCAACCAAATCTATGCTGGGCTTCAAAGTTTCACTTCCGGCTTTCCACTTCGCCGGACAAACCTCGCCCTCATGGGTTGCAACAAACTGAGCGGCCTCAATCTTACGCAACAGTTCGTCCGCATTTCGTCCAATGCTGTTATCCTGTATCTCTGCAATCTTTATCAATCCTTCAGGGTTCACGAGGAATGTACCACGATAAGCCACTCCCTCATCTTCCTTCATAACGCCAAATCCACGGCTCAAAACACCTGTTGGGTCAGCAAGCATGGCATACTCAATCTTCTTTATGCTGTCTGAGGCATCGTGCCATGCCTTATGAACAAAGTGTGTGTCTGTACTTACAGAGAACACCTCCACACCCATCTGCTTCAGCTGTTCGTATTTTTCTGCAAGGTCAACAAGCTCCGTAGGACAAACAAAGGTGAAGTCTGCCGGATAGAAGAAAAACAAAGCCCACTTGCCCTTCAAATCCTCATTGCTCACTGTCTTGAAACTTCCATTCTGAAAAGCCTGTACTTTAAACTCAGGCATCTGTGCGTTGATTATTGTTTCCATACTTCTATATTTTTTAGTTGTTAATTAATATTTTCAGTTCTTTGTCGTTTTGACAATGCAAAGATATATTTCATATCAAAATAAAGCAAACAGATTTTTTCTATCGGCTGATAGATAAAACCGATAACGCACACATACAGAGCCGGGAAAGAGCGCAAAAACAGAGAATACACGGCAACATAAACATAACATAAACCGCGGTTTCACTGCATAAATAATAATGACAGGCTACTACCCACAAATGATGATTATCCGAAAATAATCACAGCAAACACATATATTTCAAAAATTTATGCGTATGTTTGTGACATAAAAAACGAAAGCAACATGACCCTACAACAAATGGAATATATAGTGGCCGTTTACAGACTGCGCCACTTTGCCAAGGCCGCAGAATACTGCAAGGTTACTCAGCCTACGCTCAGCTCCATGATTCAGAAGCTGGAAGACGAGCTGGGAATAAAGATTTTCGACCGCTCGGCACAGCCGGTAACCCCGACGGAAATAGGACTGAGGGTGATTGAACAATCATGGAAGGTGCTGATAAGGGCAAGAAAGATAAAAGAAATTGTTGCCGAAGAGAAAACGTCGCTTGGCGGAACGTTCAGAATAGGCATACTGCCGACTATCGCGCCTTACCTGCTGCCGCGTTTTTTTCCGCAACTTACGTCACGGCATCCTGAAATGGACCTCAGGGTGATTGAGATGAAAACAGAAGAAATAAAAAAAGCCCTTGCAAGGGCGGAACTCGATGCGGCCATACTGGTTAAAGTTGAAAATCTGGAGCACTTTGTACAGACAACACTTTTCTATGAGCAGTTCATTGCATACGTGTCACGCAACGAAAAGCTGTTTGACAAAAAGAGCATACGCACATCCGACCTCAACAACGAGTTTATATGGCTATTGGACGAAGGCCACTGCTTTCGCGACCAGCTTGTGAAATTCTGCGATTTAAAAGAAGCACACACAAGCAAAACCACCTATAGCCTTGGAAGCATAGAGACTTTTATGCACATGGTTGAAAACGGAAAAGGCATAACTTTTATACCGGAGCTCGCCCTGCCGCAACTATCAGACAACCAGCGCGAACTTGTACGCCCGTTCGCAATACCCATACCCACGAGAGAAATAATAATGATGACAACAAAGAGTTTCGTAAGGCATACCGTTTTAAACTTAATAACCGAGACTATCAGAGAAAGCGTGCCGCAAAACATGCTGAAAATGAACAATACCGAACAGCGCGTATAAGAAACAACGACATAAATACACCTTAATATATAGCAAGAAAAAAAACTTCTGTCATACTGTAATTGTAACACAATTGAAATATCTGTTTAAAACAACTGTAACACGTATGTTCTACTTTTGCAGCGTAAAATAAAACAGAATTACTCATAACAAAAAACAGTTTATGACAGAAATTTATTTTTTAATTGTCGCATTTCTGCTTCTGCTTGCAGTCTTCGACCTGTTTGTTGGCGTCAGCAACGACGCTGTAAACTTTTTAAACTCGGCAATAGGCGCTAAAGTGGCAAAATACCGCACAGTGCTTATTGTCGCGTCTGTTGGTGTACTTATCGGTGCCCTGATGAGTTCGGGCATGATGGATGTGGCACGCCATGGTATCATGAGGCCAGAGAACTACACCTTTCAAGAAGTGATGACAATATTCCTTGCCGTAATGGTAACAGACGTCATAATACTTGACGTATTCAACACACTCGGCATGCCTACGTCAACCACAGTGTCACTTGTGTTCGAGCTTCTAGGAGGAACATTCATATTGGCCATCATGAAGATGCACGCCGACCCGTCGCTCACAATCTATGACCTGCTTAACAGCGACAAGGCCCTGAGCGTAATCATCGCCATATTTGTGTCGGTGGCAATAGCCTTCTTCTTCGGAATAATAGTGCAGTGGATATCACGCGTGATTTTTACTTTCAACTACAAGAAACATCTGCGCTACACAATAGCCATATTCGGAGGCATAGCATTCACAACGCTTACATACTTTATCTTCATAAAAGGCGTAGGCACCTCACCCTATATAAGCGACTCGACACGTACATGGATTGAGGAAAACACATCAATGCTGATGATTGTCACGCTGATAGCATCAACAATACTCATGGAGGTGCTTCACCTTATGCGCATAAGCGTGTTCAAGCTCATTGTGCTGCTCGGTACATTCGCCCTTGCAATGGCTTTCGCCGGCAACGACCTCGTAAACTTCATCGGTGTGCCTCTTGCCGGTCTCGACTCTCTAAAAGACTTCCTTGCCAACGGCCACGGAAACTACGACACGTTTATGATGGATTCACTCATGACATCATCCAAGAGCCCTCTGCTCTATCTCCTGATTGCCGGAATAATAATGATAATAGCAATGGCAACATCAAAGAAGGCACAGAACGTTGTGAAGACAAGCGTTGACCTGAGCCGTCAGGATGAAGGCGACGAGATGTTCGGTTCGTCACGCGTTGCACGCAGTATGGTAAGAGCCACACAAGACGTAGGCGGAACCATGTCGAAGATAATTCCCACAAAAATTCAGAAATGGGTTGACAACAGGTTCAACAAAGAGGAAGTAATACTGGCAGACGGCGCAGCTTTCGACGAAGTGCGCGCAGCAGTAAATCTGGTGCTGGCGGCATTGCTCATCGTTGTGGGAACAAACTATAAATTGCCCCTTTCAACAACATACGTTACATTTATGGTTGCCATGGGTAGCTCGCTTGCCGACCGCGCATGGAGCCGCGAGAGTGCCGTGTTCCGCGTAACGGGTGTTATATCAGTAATCGGCGGATGGTTCGTAACAGCCGGCGTTGCCTTTGCCGTGTGCGCCATAGTTTGCGCCCTGATGCATTTCGGAGGTTTCGTCGTGATGATAGCGTTCATGATTCTCGACATCTACCTGCTTTGGAGAAGCAACCGCAATTACTCAAAGAAGGTGAAGGAAGAAAAGAAAGACGATGTGTTCCAGCTGATGATGAGGACAAAGGACAAAGAAATCGTATGGGACTTGCTCTCAAAGCACGTAGCCCGCACACAGAGCTTTGTAACGAAATTTGCCCTAGAGCAGTATAACCGCATTGTTGAAGGCATAAGCAACGAGAGCCTGCGCGAACTTCGCCACTGCGGAAACGCACTGAAGGAAGAGCAGTCGCAGCTGAAGAAATTCCGCCGCAAGGAGCTTCTGGCTATGAGACGCATACCGGGAGACATAGCCATCGAGCGCAACACATGGTTCCATCTGGGAGCCAACAGCAGCCAGCAGTTTATCTACTGCCTGAAGCGTATGCTCGACCCGATAAAGGAGCATGTTGACAACAACTTCAACCCGCTGCCGAAAGTTTATCTTGACGAACTTGAAAGCGTGCGCCGCAAGATAAGCGAACTGATGAGCCACACCGAGCAGATGATATCGACAAACAGATATGACCTGTATCAGGATACTCTATCCATAGCAGAAGAACTTAAGGACGAGCTGTCCTCAATGCGCAAGAATGTAATAGACCACATGTATCAGGACAACAGCACAAACCTGAAAGTGTCGCTGCTCTATCTCAACATTCTGCAGGAGAGCCAGGAGTTTGTCAGCATAATGCGACATCAGCTGCGCGCCGCAAGAAAGTTTCTTGAAGAAAGACAATAATAATATTCTCAGATAATCAAGACTGTTTAAACCAAGGTTGGTGCAGGCCTTACGGCCGTTGCCAACCTTGGTTTGCTTTAATATTCATCTGCCGGAATATATTTTATTCTTAAAAAAATTAGTCTGTGCGCAACCTTTTAAACGGTTATTACGTCTTATTGATATAAGACAAAAAAATAAAAATATAAAGAATATGAAAATCAAACTGTTATTATTACCATTGATGGCCGCCGCGCTGCAGGCATGCAATACGGAAAAGACCGTAAAAGACAGCTACATTCATGTAGACAGAAACATAAGCGTGAACGACTTTACCGACATAAGCGTTGAAGGCAGAAACGACGTTTACTTCATACAAGGAGCCAAAACTTCCGTAAAAGTATCAGGAGACGAGGAAGACATTAAACGGATGAATATATACAGCAAGGACAACACGCTGCATATCAGAGAAAAGTCAAAAAACTTATCGCTGATGTCTCTGCTGAGCAATCCGCGCAATGGGGTTAAAGTTTATGTTACTTCGCCAAACATAAGGGGTGTGTATGTTGTCGGCTCCGGCAATTTCTGCGCAAAGGAAAGCATTGACACCGACAGGATTAAACTGAAAATAACCGGAAGCGGCAACATTGCAATCGGCAGCATAATATGCGATCAATCGTCAATAAGCGTCGTGGGAAGCGGAAGCATTGAGATAGGCGGCCTCACTACGGCACTAAGCGACATGAACATTCCGGGTTCAGGCTCAATAAGCATCAGTAAATCTACAATAAAAAACGTTACCGGCAACATCACCGGTTCGGGCTCCATCGAGCTGAGCGAAGCCAACATAGGCTACGCGAAAAGCAAAATAACCGGCTCTGGCTCTATCGACATTCACGGCAAAGTGAAAGAGCATGATGAGCATGTAACCGGATCGGGAAGCGTAAACGTAAGATAAATTCAAGTTAGCCGTTAACAGAAGACCGCGCCATCCATTATGAATTTCGGCGCAGAAGAGCATATTTCTGACATCTGCCAGTCCGTTTTGTCACGCCTTAGCCTGCCATGACTCCGGAATACGGACTGACAGATACATAAATAAAATTCTGTCAGTAAAAATACAGATGCGCAAGTTGCATGCATTGGCGAAGCCAAGAGACGGCGGAATCCTGCCGGCCGTGACTTACGTTTCGTGCGCATTATTTGCACAATTAGGATTTACCAGTCTTGATTTTCGAACCAATTATTTGTTTTACAGCAGAATGAAACAATATACGCCCGTATGCTTTCTTTCTGATTTTTGTTGACGCTCCAGAATCATAATATTTGAAAATCAAAATCATTTGGCCGGAAATAACACAGAAATTGTGTGCAAATGAAAAGTCCATGCAGCCAACACATTAGCACCTTCTGCAATAATATGTGCAACAAATCAAGCCATAAAACCTATGCAAAAGGGCACAAACTGCATGGTAAACTCGCTGCTTTAGAAGGCTGACATGAGGCTTTTTGGACGATAAAACGCCTGTTTTTGTAAAAAGAAACACGATTTTCATGGCGTTTTGTAAACATCCTTTACCGAAAAGGCTGGTATTACAGCCATTCGATTTCTATTTCGCATAAAAATCCATACATAATCCGCCTGACACTTTGCTAGCATTATAAGTCAGACAATTTACAAGATGGCACATGGCAAGTCGCAACAATACCGCCAGTCACACATAATTATACATTATGTATCCGGACACCAGCCATATCACCAAAAGAAGCAACAAACAGAACAAACGGCCGTAACCGGCATGCCAACATATTAAATTTTATTAATGCCACAGATATACGATAAAAGCCACAGAGACATTCAAACACATTATTTTTAGGTGCATTTGTGGCAAAAAAGCGTCTAAAATATTGTAATCATAACCTTTAGGCAAAAACAAAAATACACTAAAAAGTTTTCAGTTTTCACCAATAATGGCTAACTTTGCGCACTCATTGAGTAAAAAGATATCTTTATGAAATATGCTATCATTGCCGCCGGCGAAGGTTCACGGCTGGCAAAAGAGGGAATAAATGCCCCCAAACCTCTGGTCAAGGTCAACGGTGTTTGCCTGATTGACCGGCTTATACATGTGTTCATGGATAACAACGCCGAAAAAATAATCATAATCTGCAACAGCAACATGACTGCCGTAAGCCAACACCTGACAGAGCTGAAAGAAAAAGGACTCGACGGAAAGAGCGTGCCGCTTGAATACATAGTGAAAAGCACGCCAAGCTCCATGCACAGCTTTTACGAAATAAGCAAATATCTTGAAGACGGACCGTTCTGCCTGACCACGGTAGACACTATATTCCGCGAGGAAGAGTTTGCACAATATATAAAAGAGTTTGCACAATGCACTGAAAGCGGAACTGCCGACGGCATGATGGGCGTAACCGACTTTATAGATGACGAGAAACCGCTGTATGTAAGCACTGACGGCGACATGAACATAACCGGATTCTTTGACGTACAGAACAGCTGCAAGCTTATTTCTGGCGGAATATACGGACTGACTCCCGGAGCCATAACCGTACTGCGACAGTGTATAGAACGCGGAGACAGCCGCATGCGCAACTTTCAGCGCGCGCTCGTGGCTGCTGGATGCCGCCTGAAAGCCAGGCTCTTCAGCAAAGTGCTCGACATTGACCACGCCGGCGACATAGCCAAGGCCGAAAAGTTTTTGAACGGAGAGTCATGAAGAAGGTGTTAGCCATATACCGCGCAGAAAAGTTCTCACCTAACTCCGTTGAAAAAGACAAGGCCATAATGGATGCCGTATGCTCAAGGCTGCGGGCCAAAGGGCACGAAATAACAGCCGTAAAAGAGGAACAGCTGTGCGAAAGCGGATGTGCCGACGTAATACTGACCATGGGACGCCTGGAGTCAACGCTGAAACTTCTTGAAAAAGAACAGAGGCAAGGCACTCTGATCATAAACTCGCCCGAAGGCGTGAGAGCATGCGCCAGGGCCAATATTGACCACGTGATGCGCAGCAACGGCATACCCGTGGCACCGCTAAAAGGCGACTATGGCTACTGGCTGAAACGCGGAGACGAGTCTGCCCAAAGCAAAGACGACGTGGTGTTTGCCGCCGACGAGGAAGAAAGAGACCTCAAGATGAAAGCATTTGCGGCAAGAGGGCTGACACATGTGGTTGTAACGGCGCACGTAAGAGGCGACTTGGTGAAATTCTACGGCGTAAAGAGAACAGAGTTTTTCAAGACATATTATCCCGGCGACGACGGCGTGTCGAAATTCGGCGACGAGCTTGTAAACGGCAAGCCCGCGCATTATAAATTCGACACACACAGGCTTAAGGCCGACGCGGAGAAAGCAGCATCGCTGATAAACATCGACATCTACGGCGGCGACTGCATAATACGCGAAGACGGCTCGTATGCCATCATCGACTTCAACGACTGGCCCAGTTTTTCAAGATGCCGAAATGAGGCCGCCGAGGCAATGGCAGAGCTAATCTGCAAAAAGATGTAACGTTATAAAAAAGAAAAAGAAACTTATGAGCAATTTTAAGGAGATGCTCAACGCATCACTAAAATCACAAGATACAGAAGAATGGCTCGACGTGCATTTCACACGTCCCATAGGACTGATGTTCGCCCTCATGTGGAAAAAGCTGGGCGTTCATCCCAATGCAATAACCATATTATCTATATTTCTGGGCGCAGGTGCCGGCTGGATGTTCTCATATACCGACCTCATGCACAACATAGCCGGTATAGTGCTGCTGATGTTTGCCAACTTCTGCGACTCAACCGACGGACAGCTTGCACGGCTCACCGGACAGAAGACCCTTTTGGGCAGAGTGCTCGACGGATTTTCAGGAGACTTGTGGTTTTTTGCCATATACGTAGCCCTCGCATACCGAATGACATGGCAGATCATACCAGGGCTTGACATTCATTGGGGAGTGTGGATATGGGTGCTGGCTCTCATATCAGGAGTGATGTGCCACTCACCACAGAGTTCGCTTGCCGACTATTACCGGCAGATACACCTGTACTTCCTCAAAGGCAAAGAAGGAAGCGAGCTCGACACCTATGCAAGTCAGATAAAAATATACAAGTCGCTACCCAAGCGCGGAGCCTTGTTCGAGCATCTGTTCTACTACAACTATGCCAACTACTGCAAAAGCCAGGAAAAGCGCTCGCCGGCATTCCAGAAAATGGTAAAAGCCATGAAAGACAAATACGGCAGCGCATCGCTCATACCGGCAGAAATACGCAACGAGTTTCTCGACGGCAGCCGGCCTCTGATGAAATACACAAACATACTGACTTTCAACACACGTGCAATATGTATCTACGTTACATGTCTGCTCAACTGTCCGTGGGTCTACATGATAATAGAAATCACTCTGATGAACATTCTTTACATCTACATGCACAAAAAGCACGAAAGTCTGTGTAAAAAAATTACAAAAAAGATTCAATGACAAAGGGATATATCTTCGACTACGGCGGAACTCTCGACACGGCTGGCCGCCATTGGGGCAAAGTGCTTTGGCATGCTTACTGCCGCCACAACATACCTGTAACTGAAGAGCAGTTTCGCGAGGCTTATGTTCATGCCGAACGCACACTCGGCTCGCATCCTGTAATACAGCCGGAATACACATTCCACAAGACTCTGGAGACAAAACTGAGAATAGAAATGGAGTATCTGATGTCTGAAGGCTACTGGAACGTCTCTGAAAACGATTATGCCATAAGCCATAAAAGCATACTGGAAGACCTCTATGAAGAAGTAAAACGCGAAACCGGCCACAGCCGCGAGGTGCTCAGACAGATACACGACGGCCATCCGATGGTGCTCGTCAGCAACTTTTACGGAAACATAAGCGTAGTGCTAAAAGAGTTCGGACTCGACAGCCTGTTCCTGAAAATAATCGAATCGGCCGTTGTTGGCATACGCAAGCCCGACTCGCGCATATTCACACTCGGCGTTGAGGCACTGAAGCTAAATCCTGCCGATACAACCGTGGTGGGCGACAGCTTCTATAAGGACATTACACCAGCCAAGAAAGCCGGCTGCAAGACAATATGGTTCAAAGGCGAAGGCTGGACCGACGAACAATATGATGAGACCATACCTGACAAGATTATAACAGATTTAAGTCAGATTCTATAACTACAAGGACACTGATGCCTTTATACAATAAATACGACAACGCTTCAAAAAAACAGAAAAGTCATAGAATGAAAAAAATTCTGATTTTATTTCTATTAATATTATCCCAGGCTGTAGGTGCACAAACAATAACGGGTGTTGTAGTTGAAGAAGCCACGGGCGACACCATTCCGTTTCCAAGCGTGCAATATAAGAAAGAGAAAATTGCAACGTCGGGAAATGCCTACGGACGTTTCTCTATAAAACGTCTTAACGGCGAAAAGCTTACTTTCAGTGCTGTGGGTTATCAGGAGCTAACAATTCTGATTGGGCCTAACACACCCTCTGAAATGAGGATAACACTAAAGACCGACACCAAACAGCTGAAAGGTGTTACCGTAAAGTCGAAGCGCAGCAAATACAGCCGTAAGAATAATCCGGCCGTTGAGCTGATGAAGCGTGTTATTGCGGCGAAAAAACGCACCGACCTTGCCAACCACGACTATTATCAGTTTAACAAATATCAGAAAATAACACTCGCCATAAACGACATAAAACCAACCGAACTGGAGAACGAGAAGCTGAAAAAGAAAAAATGGCTGATAAACCAGATAGAAACATGTCCGTACAACAATAAACTTATACTGCCTCTGTCTGTTGACGAGACTGTTACAAGAAATATTTACAGAAAAGACCCGAAAACGGAAAAGAGCATAATTATGGGCCAAAGCTCATCAGGCGTAAACGACCTGATTGAAACGGGAGACATCCTGAACAACGTTCTTAAAGACGTATTTACAGATGTAGACCTCTATGACGACCAAATCCGGCTTCTGCAATATCCGTTCACCAGTCCTATAGGCAAAGACGCCATATCATTCTATCGCTACTATATTGTCGACACGGTGTATGTTGACAGAGACAAATGTTTCCATCTGCAGTTCTTGCCCAACAACCAGCAGGACTTCGGATTCAGAGGCGAAATATGGATTCTGGCCGACTCTACACTGCACGTAAAGCGCTGCAACCTTACGCTGCCGAAAAAGAGCGACGTCAACTTTGTAGACAATCTTCAAATCATCCAAGAATACACCCGGCTGCCTGAAGGAGAATGGGCTTTGACAACCGACGACATGTTCGTAGAAATGTCAATAGCAAAATTCCTGACCAAAGCCATCGTAATACGAACTACAAGAATGAGCGATTATGCTTTCGACGAACTGCCGGACAAACTGTTTAAAGGTAAGACGAAAGTGCTGCACGAGTCGAACGCCATGATGCGCGACGAAGCATTCTGGGACAGATACAGAAGCGTTGAGCTGACTAAGAGCGAAAGTTCCATGGATGCGTTCATAAACAACCTCAGCCAGCAGAAAGCCTTCAAATATATTATCTTTGGCGTAAAGGCATTCATCGAGAACTTTGTTGAAACTGGAAGTCAGAACCATCCGAGCAAGGTTGACATTGGTCCTATAAACACAATGATAAGCTCCAACTTCATCGACGGAGTGCGCACGCGAATCAGCGCACAGACCACAGCCAACCTTAACCCTCACTGGTTTTTGTCGGGATATTACGCACGCGGATGGGACAGTCATAAAAACTATTATAAGGGAGAGCTTACATATTCGTTCAACAAAAAGGAATATCTCCCACGAGAATTCCCTAAACGCACCCTAACATTCACTTCCACCTACGACGTGTGTTCACCTTCAGACAAGTTTATGCACACCGACAAGGATAATGTGTTTACGGCCCTGAAATGGACAAAGGTTGAAAAGATGATGTTCTACAACCGCCAACAGCTATCGTTCGAACGTGAAGAGGAATGGGGATTCAGAACAACCATAAGTCTGAAGACAGAAGAGAATGAAGCCTGTGGCGACCTCTTCTTCAAGCCTTTGTCTATGGTCGGCATGGAAAATGCCATGAACGGACAGGGAAAATTCAGGACAACCGAGGCACGTATCGAACTGCGCTACGCTCCGGGCGAAACGTTCATCAACACCAAGCAGCGCCGCCTGCCCGTAAATCTCGATGCTCCAGTATTTACATTGTCGCATACAACAGGTATAAAAGGATTCCTCGGAGGCGACTATGACTATAACTTTACCGAAGCAAGCATATACAAGCGCCTATGGCTTAACAGCTGGGGCAAGATAGATATTCTGGCCAAAGGCGGCATACAGTGGAACAAGGTGCCGTTCCCGTTGCTCATAATGCCGGCCGCCAACCTGTCATACATCATCAGCGACGAGACATTCAACATGATTAACAACATGGAGTTTCTTAACGACAGATACGCAAGTCTTGACGTGTCATGGGACTTGAACGGAAAAATATTCAACCGAATACCTCTACTAAAGAAACTTAAATGGCGTGAGTGGTTAGGCATTAAATGCCTGTGGGGAACACTTACCGACAAAAACAATCCAACATTGGCAGCGAATGCAGGTGACGGTACACTCATGGAGTTTCCAGAAGGTTCGTACATAATGGACAACAAACGCCCGTACATAGAACTTATCGCCGGAATACACAACATCTTTAAAATAATCCATATCCAGTATGTCCACCGTCTCAACTATAATCACTTGCCAACAGCCACAAAGAATGGTGTAAGGCTTATGATGAGACTGACATTCTAACAGGATGAAACAAACATAAAAAACGAAGTTTAAAACAAAATAATCTATAAACCATTGCCTATGAGAAAGATAAAGAATCCATGGATGCAGAAAGAAGGATACAACTGTTTTGGATGTAGCCCGGACAACCCTGTAGGCGTTCACATGGAATTTTATGAGGACGGAGACGATATAATAAGCTTCTGGAAACCGCAGACTCACTATCAGGGATGGATTGACACCATGCACGGAGGTATATTGTGCACGCTGATCGATGAAATTGCAGGATGGGTAATTTTCAGAAAGCTCCAAACCAGCGGAATGACAACCCATCTGGAAATTAAATACAAGAAGCCGGTGATGACCACTGAGCCACAGATTACGCTGAGGGCACATATTACAGAACAAAGGCGCAACTTGATTACAATAGAGGTAAAACTGGAAAATTCAAAAGGCGAAATCTGTACCGAAGGCAAGGCCACATACTTTGCCTTTAACAAAGAAAAGGCAAAAGAGATGGGGTTCACTTCATGTGAGCTCGAAGGAGAAGAACTTCTTTCAATGTAAATATACAAACCAAAAGTATTTATATAAATAATACAACATCAAAATCAGACAAGCGGATAACGCCTTAATAATATAATGTTATGCGTTTGTCTGATTTTCTTTTATGACAACCTGATTTAGGCATATTTTACGCATAACATCAAAAGGAAAGATGCAAGACAACAAAGTTACGTAAACGTTTGCGTATTTTGTTTTTTTTTACTACATTTGCAATTAACATTTTAATATTACAGCAAAAATCACGACAAACGTAAGGTAGCAATGACAACGCGCAGAACGTCTTTAAAAGAAATGGCAGAACAGCTGGGAGTCAGCATTGCAACAGTGTCGCGAGCACTGAGAAACAGTCATGAAGTAGGCGAAGAAATGAAAATCCGCGTACAGGAATTGGCTAAAAAGCTGAACTACCGCCCGAATCCATTCGCACAGAGCCTTAGACAGAAAAAGCCTAAGGTGATAGGCGTGGTTGTGCCAAATCTGGTCACACATTATTATGCCTCCGTCCTTGACGGCATTGAAGACTATGCGACAAAATCCGGATATGCCGTTGTTGCAGCCAACAGCCACGAAGACCACATCAGAGAAGAAAAAGCAATCGACAACTTTGTCGGCATGTACGTTGAAGGCATCATAGCCTGTCTGGCTCAGGATACAATAGACTATTCTCATTTCAACGAAATAAACAAAATGGGCATACCGCTTGTGTTTTTTGCACGCACATGCCTTCCCGACATATTTTCATCAGTGGTATCAAATGGCGACGAAGCCGCGTTGCAGGCAACGAGACATCTCATAGACACTGGCAGCAAGCGCATTGCGTTCATCGGAGGACCGACCCATTTGGATATGGTGAAACGCCGCAAGCACGGATACCTTGAGGCCCTGCGCGAAAGGAACATAGACATAGACCGCTCTATAGTCATCAATGGCGACATAGAATACGAAAGTGCACGTAACGCGGCCCTGCAACTTCTTCAAAGAGAAGACAGGCCTGACGCTATTTTAGCTTTTAACGATATTATCACATACGCTGCGTTCGATGCCATAAAGACACTCAAACTGCGTATCCCTGAAGATGTGGCGATAATCGGCTTCACCGAAGCTGAATCGTCGGCATTTGTAACTCCAAAGCTTTCCGTAATAATGGATCAGGCACATCTTACCGGTGAAAAGGCATGCGACCTTCTTTTAAGGAACATTCACGGAGATAAGAAGATTTATAAAGAGATTGTCCCGATGATTCTAAAAATCCGCGAAAGCTCAAATAAATTATAACAAATACAATTACATGTTCCAGATAATGCATTAGTGCAAATAATAAGCACAAAAACTGAAAAATGCTTATAACGCACGATTGACAACTGGCAGCATGAAAATAATACCGGATGATTGAAAACATAATTACATCTTCATGTTTAGGACAAGGCAAGCATGAATATTTTGTTACATGCCATACTCCCACATAAAAAAGCGGCATCAATAAAACTTTATGTCGACAATAACGTTGCTCCCCACCTCTATATTCAGATTTTTTACCAAACGGCCGCGCATCATCGCCAAGTCGGCACGCAGTGCAGGATTAAGCACTTTTACAAATAGTGTCTGATTCTTTATAAACTTGTCAGCCGTATATTTCGCAATAACATTTCCCGCCACCTTCTCCCACGAGTCAATGACGCGCTTCTGCAGCAAAGGAGTTTCAAGACCGTCCTGCCTTAAACACTTCTGCAGTATATCCGCCAACGACTGAACATCTCGCTTAAACATCTTCAACCTCCTTTGGCATTATGTCACCATTCTCTACATAAAAGAGTTTATAATCAAGCGAAGAACCGCTCAATATACGGTCAAGATGGTCACGGTTTGTATCTGTAAGAAATATCTGTCCAAACTCGTCTCCGGCCACAATCTTGACAATCTGCTCAACCCTTTGGGCGTCGAGCTTGTCAAACACATCATCAAGAAGCAATATAGGGGTTGTCTTTGAGCATGTCTGTTTAAGAAAATAAAACTGAGCCAGTTTCAATGCTATGACAAAAGTCTTGTTCTGTCCCTGACTGCCTTCACGCTTTATCGGATATCCGCCTATAAGCATCTCGAGGTCATCACGATGCACACCGTGAAGAGAATAACCCACGGCAAGGTCTTTCATGCGGTCGCGACGGATAACATCAAGCAACGGTCCGCGCTGGCAATGTGATACATAACCCAATGACACAGTTTCCTTGTCATTTGATATTCTGCTGTAAAACGTCTGAAACAGAGGTGTCAGTTTCTCAATAAAATCATTCCGTTTACCGCATATCGTCTCACCATAAAAGGCCATCTGTTCTTCAAGCAGCGACAAAAGGTCAACGTCAGGTCCACCCTCCGTCTTCAGCAGCGTGTTCCTTTGTTGCAAAGCCTTGTTGTAACGGTTAAGAGCATCAACATAAGAAATGTCATATTGCGAAATCACCACATCCATAAGCCTTCGGCGCTCCTCACTTCCACCCTCAATAATAACTGTATCCGACGGCGAAACAAATATCAGAGGTATCATGCCAAGATGCATCGACAGTTTCTTATATTCCTTCTTATTCCGTTTAAAGTGTTTTTTAGCTCCGCGCTTCATACCGCAAAACACAGAATCCTCGTCGCCTTCATCATTGACATAAGTAGCGTCGAGCACAAAAAAATCTTCACCATGGCGTATAACGTTGGCATCGCTCATGGTATATGCGCTGCGGCAGAACGAAAGATAATAAACAGCATCAAGCATATTGGTCTTGCCCTCACCGTTATGTCCGATGAAACAATTCATCTTCGACGACAAGTCAAGACCTGCTTCCCTTATATTTTTATAATTTATTATGGATATCTTCTTTAAAAACATATTAACCGACAAATTACCAACTTGAGGCTACCTGCTAAAAAATCAGATATGAACAATATCACTTTTACGATTGCCCAATGCTGCTTTTGTCATGCAAAGTTACTCGATTTATCAATGAAAAACAAAAAAAGTACGCAATAAATTTCACAATACCAGATAATTTACGTAATTTTGCCACGCTTTATAAACCGCTAATTATAAAAATAAATATAAATGGCAAATCTTAATGAAAAGAAGGGCACAATGAACGACGCCCTCAACCAGAAAGAGGCTGTTTTCTTGAGACATAAGAAAACAATCTCAATCGCCATTGTGGCGATTATCCTCGTTGTAGCAGGATTCATCTGCTACGAGACCTATATTTCAGGCCCGAGAGAGCAGGAGGCAAGCACAGCCTTGGCTAAAGGTCAGGAATATTTCTCTAATCAGCAATACGACAAGGCGCTGAAGGGAGACGGAGCCGGATATACCGGATTTGTCAACATCGCATCTGACTACAGCAGCACAGACGCAGGCAATCTGGCAAACCTTTACGCAGGTCTTTGCTATGCCAACCTCGACAAATGGAACGACGCCGTCACATATCTTGACAAGTTCTCTCCATCTGACGACCAGATGATCAGCCCTTCAGCTGTAGCTGCATTAGGCAACGCCTACGCACACGTAAAACAGCTCGACAAGGCCGTTGAGTATCTTAAAAAAGCAGCAAGCATGGCTGACAGCGAAGCTGCCGACAAGACAAACAACAGCATTTCACCCATATTCCTGCTCCAGGCCGGTGAGATTCTTGAGAGCCAGGGCAAAAAGAGCGAAGCTCTGCAGATTTATCAGGATATAAAGAAAAAGTATCTTAACTCTGCCGTTTCGCAGGATATTGACAAATATATTGAAAGAGTTTCTGTAAAATAATGGCTACCGCACTGCACAATCTTTCTGACTACGACTACGGAAAAGTACCCGATGCCAGTAATATGTGTTTCGGTATTGTCGTTGCCGAATGGAATCCAGAAATAACAGGAGCGCTGCTCGAAGGTGCCGTAAGGACATTAGAGAAACACGGAGCACTGCCTGAAAACATACACGTAAAGACAGTTCCCGGAAGCTTTGAGCTTATCTACGGCGCACACCAGATGACACTCAACGGAGGATATGACGCAATAATAATACTCGGAAGCGTTATCAGAGGCGAAACTCCTCACTTCGACTACATCTGTCAGGGCGTAACCTACGGCATTGCACGCCTCAACGCCAAAAGCGAGATTCCCGTAATTTACGGACTGCTCACCACCAACGACCTTCAGCAGGCCAAAGACCGCAGCGGAGGCAAGTTGGGCAACAAGGGTGACGAGTGTGCAATTGATGCCATAAAGATGGCAAAATTCTAAAATTCGATAGAAACTGATAAAAATACAAATGAGGGCAGATTTAACAAAGTCTGCCCTTTATTTTTTAACCCATATAAAACCATTCACCATTATGAAGCTAATTTCATGGAATGTAAACGGACTGCGGGCCTGCGAGGGTAAAGGCTTCAGCGACATATTCAAACAGCTCGATGCCGACTTCTTCTGCCTACAGGAAACCAAAATGCAGGAAGGACAGCTCAACCTGAAATTTGACGGATATGAGTCTTACTGGAACTATGCCGAGAAAAAAGGATATTCAGGCACCGCCATATTCACCAAGCATAAGCCGCTCAGCGTAAGCTACGGACTCGGAATTGACGAGCACGACCACGAAGGACGCGTAATCACCCTCGAGATGGAAGACTTCTACATGATAACCGTATATACTCCTAACTCTCAGGACGGACTGAAAAGGCTTGACTACAGAATGAAATGGGAAGACGACTTCCGCGAATATCTTATGCGCCTCGACAAGACTAAGCCTGTGATAGTATGCGGCGACATGAACGTGGCTCATAAGGAAATCGACCTGAAGAATCCAAAGACCAACAGAAAGAACGCCGGATTTACCGACGAGGAGCGCGACAAGTTCAGCCAACTGCTTGCAAGCGGATTTACAGACACCTTCCGCTATTTCTACCCCGACAAGGAAGGTATTTACTCATGGTGGTCTTACCGTTTCAAGGCCCGTGAGAAGAACGCAGGCTGGCGCATCGACTATTTCGTCGTGTCAAACCGCCTCACTGAAAAGATAAAATCAGCAAGCATCCACACCGAGATATACGGCTCAGACCATTGCCCGGTTGAACTTGTGCTGTAAAAATACTCATTGCTATTGAATAACAGTCCAAATTATTTAGATTTGGGCTGTTTTTTTATCTTTCTATAAAAAACATAACACAATAGCTACATTAACAACAAATAACTCTCAGAAAGTTACGCACATGAGCAATAATGTCAGCACACAATATACCACCTTTCATACTGCAAAAGGTGGCTTTGCGTAATGTAAAACACGGCATATTAGAATGTAATACCTTGCCACAATCAAAACATTAACCCGTTGGCAGAATTATTTTCAGTGGAATGTCGATGGTTACAGTTTCAAATGGTGTCTTTTCAGCCTGCAAAACACAGCTTTTCGTCTCGTGAAAAGCCACCTTTTACACTATAAAAGGATACCTTTTGCAAACTTGTTGGAAGCAGGCTGAAACCGTAAGTAAAAGTATTAGAAATGCAACAAACCGTAAGTGCTTGCCACAAAAAGGGCACGAATAATTCCGTCAATGGGTAAACATTAATACAAGAACACAACAGGCACAACACAGGCAGCCAGTAGCCGATACCTGTCTACGACCCTGAAAGGCTACGCGCTTTTCTTATAGCTGCATATTGCCCATATCCACGAAACGGCGGCATACGCAAGCATGGCGAAAAACTGAAACCGGAGGTCGGCAAAGGCACTGCCTTTAAGATAAAGCGCACGCATAACCTCTATAAAATAGCGCAGCGGATTTACGTATGTTATAAGCTGTGCCCACCCGGGCATTGAGGCCACCGGCGTGAGCAGTCCGCTCATAAGAATGAATATCACGAGGAAAAAGAACATAAGCAGGGCCGCCTGTTGCATTGTGGAGGAATAGTTTGACACTATAAGTCCAAGACTCGACACGATAAGCAGAAACAGGGTGGCATAGAGAAACAGCAGCAAAATACTGCCGGCAGGAAACATTCCGTAGATAAGCCACGCAAGAAACACCGACCACGCAAGCATGAACAGACCTATGAGCCAATAAGGTATCAGCTTTGAGAATATAAAGTCGAAGCGTCCCACGGGCGTTACGTTAATCTGCTCTATCGTACCACGCTCCTTCTCGCCCACAATGTTAAGTGCCGGCAGAAAGCCTATGAGCAGCGTTAGCAGCATGGCCATCACGGCCGGAACCATGAACATCTTGTAGTCGAGCTGCCCGTTATAGAGAAACCTCGGCCTGACATCGGCCCCGGCAACACTAACGCCGGCGGCCTCTATGCCGCGTTCCTCGCCAAGCTGCGCCGCATAGTCGGCTATTATCTGAAGCATATAAGCCTGCGCCATCATGCCCTTCATGCCGTTTACGGCGTTAGCCTCTACATTAACGTCGGCCACACCCGTCTTTACAAGATTTTGCTCAAAGTCGTGCCCTATCTCAACAGCCACGTCAGCACTGCCGCTGTCTATGCTGCGCATGGCAGCCGAATGACTGCCGCAGAAGTCTGCCAACGAAAAATATGCCGAGGCATCTATTTTCTGCACAAGACGGCGCGAAAAAGAGCTGTGGTCGTTGTCGACAACACAAAACCTAAGGTTCTTTATCTCCTGATTGGCGGCAAAAGGAACCACAATCAGCAGAACTACCGGCAGTATGACAAACAGTTTTGGAAGAATGGCGTTGCGCCTTATCTGCAAAAACTCTTTTTCTATCAAATATTTTATCACCATAACACAGTTACAATCTTACTTTAAACAACTTGAGCGACACGCCCAGAAACACAACCTCCATAACAGCCATGACAGCAGTGTCGGCAGCCACATACACGGCATCGGCCCCCTGAATCATCAGCTTGCGCGCAGCGTCGATATACCACCGTGCCGGAACAATGACCGATATTTCGCGAAGAACGGCTGGCATACTCTCTAACGGAAATACCAATCCTGAAAGATAAATAGTAGGTATTATCAGCAGCAACGACAGTATCATGGCCGCTATCTGAGTGCTTACGAGCGTGGAGATGAGCAGTCCGAGCGTGAGCGACACAAGAATATAGAGCAGCGTTACACCGAGAAAACAAATCAGGCTGCCCGCCATGGGCACATGCAGCATATAGAAAGCCAACAGCAATATGGCCGTAAGGTTTATGCAGGATATTACAAAATAAGGAATGAGCTTGGCCAGAATAATGCATGAGGGCGGAAGGGGCGACGCCAGAAGCACCTCCATGGTGCCGTTCTCCTTCTCGCGCACTATTGCAATACTGCTCATCATTGCGCAGATAAGCAACAGAATCATGCCTATAACGCCCGGCACAAAGTTGTATTCGCTCTTTTGCTGCGGATTGTAGAGCATGCGCGTAACGGGAACTATAGTGAAACCACGGCCTGCGGCATCGCCAATAATATCATTTTTCGCCGCTGCCAGCACCTGCTGCACATACTGGGCGCGCACGGCGGCCTGGTTAGGCTCGGTGCCGTCAACAAGAATCTGCACACGGGCATTGCCGCCATGACGCAGATTGTCGGCAAAGCCGCTCTCAAAAATTAGCGCCACATCAATGTCGCCGCGCCTGAACATGGATTCAACTTCAGCACGGCTGTGCGGCACAGCGGCCATGACGAGATAACGGCTGGCGGCAATATGACCGCAAACCCTTGACGTAACAACGTCGTGAGACAGGTCGAGCACGGCCACACGTACATTTTTCACCTCTGTGGTTACGGCATAGCCGAACAGCACAATGAGCACAACAGGATAAACCAGCAGGATGAGCATGGTGCGCCAGTCGCGGAAGATGTGGAAAAACTCCTTGCGGACAAATGAAAGAAACCGTCTCATATCATATAATTTTCATTAACACGAAAAACAAAACTCCCGCTGCCCTGCCCTATGCGCGCCTGGCTTTGCGGGCAAGACTAAAGAACACATCATACAGACTGCCAGCCCCGAAGCTCTTTTTCAGTGCAGCTGGAGTGTCGAGGGCCTCAATCTTTCCGTCTACCATTATCGACACCCGGTCGCAATATTCGGCCTCGTCCATATAGTGTGTGGTTACAAACACCGTTATGCCGCGGTCGGCAGCCTGATAAATCTGCTCCCAGAAACGTCGCCGCGTAACAGGGTCGACACCGCCCGTAGGTTCATCGAGAAACACAATCTCCGGCTCGTGAAATATAGCCAGCGCAAAAGCCAGCTTCTGTTTCCAGCCCAGCGGCAGCGACTTTACAAGGGCGTTGCGTTCGTCTCTTAACCCAAGCTCACCCAGCATGACATCCGTCCGTTCGGCTATCTGTCTGCGCCCCATGCCGTAGATGCCGCCAAAGAGTCGCATGTTCTCGCCCACTGTTAGGTCGTCATAAAGCGAAAACTTCTGACTCATATAGCCGATGTGGCGCTTCACCTGCTCAGCCTGAGCAGCAACGTCAAAGCCGGCCACCTCGGCCCTGCCCTCCGACGGACGGCTGAGTCCGCAAAGCATGCGCATGGCCGTGGTCTTGCCGGCGCCGTTGGCACCAAGAAAGCCGAATATCTCGCCGCGCCTTACGCTGAAAGATATATGGTCGGTGGCCACAAAATCGCCAAAGCGTTTTGTTAGGTTTTCAGCTATTATAACTTTTTCGTCTGTCATTTCTCTGATGTTTTCATTAATACCATGAAGCAGTCTTCAACCGAAGGTTTTATCTCGCTGACACCGACTTCGGCGTAGCCTTTATCCATTAGCCATGAACGTAGACCGTCGGGGGTGGCTTCCGGCACAAGCGTTACATGATAAGCAGCACCGAACGAGAACGAAGTAGCCACGAACGGACAGGATTTCAGTCCGGCCATAAGCCCGTGCATGTCGGCAGCCACGACAGAAAACAGCCTCTCGGCATAAGCCTCAACAATGCCGCGCGGCGTGTCGGTCTGCATGAAGCGTCCGCCCTGCATCAGCGATATGCGGTCGCACCATGACGCCTCGTCCATATATGGTGTAGACACAAGCACGGTAAGTCCGTGTTCATCACGCAGTTTTTTCAGCATAGTCCAGAACTCGCGGCGCGAAACCGGGTCGACTCCCGTAGTAGGCTCATCGAGAAACAGCACGCGCGGAGCATGAATAAGGGCACAGCAGAGTGCAAGTTTCTGCTTCATTCCACCCGACAGCTTGCCGGCCCTGCGGTTCTTGAAAGGCTCTATATGGCGGTAAATGTCGGCCACCATGGCGTAATTCTGCTCGACCGAAGTGTTGAAAACCGACGCGAAGAAGTTTAGATTTTCCTCAACCGAAAGGTCCTGATAGAGCGAGAAACGCCCCGGCATATAGCCTATGCGGCAGCGTATGGCGCGAAAGTCGGGCACCACGTCAAGTCCGTCTACGCTTGCCCTGCCTCCATCAGGCAGGAGCAAAGTGGCAAGGATGCGGAAAAGAGTGGTTTTGCCGGAACCGTCGGGCCCGATGATGCCATAAATCTCGCCCTCGTCAACGCTGAATGAGAGTTGACTGAGAGCCTCGGTCTTGCCATATTTCTTGCAGAGACCGTCGGCCCATACTATGCCCCCTGCATCAGAACCTAACGTCGCCATACATTCCTATTTTAATGAGACGGTCGGTGTTTCTTACAGAAATCTTCACTGCGTAGACAAGATTTGAACGTTCGTCGCGCGTCTGTATGGTCTTGGGAGTAAATTCCGCCTTGTCTGATATCCACGTTATCACACCCTGATACTCGCGCCGCTTGTCCTCGCCCTCATCGGCATACACCTTGACTTTCTGCCCAATCTTTATCGAGTTGAGCTGAGCTGCCGTGACGTATGTCCTGAGTTTCATGTCGTCTACATCAGCAATCTTAAACAGAGGCTTGCCCGTTGTGGCGTATTCGCCCGCCTCGGCATATTTTTCGAGCACCGTACCGTTGATGGGTGCCACCACATGACACTTGCGCAATTGGTCGATTACCTGACGGCGCTGTATCTCTGTGGCCGTCATCTGACTGTTAAGACTGCTTGTGCTCTTGCCGAGCGACGACTGCTGGGCGGCAAGACGGCGGCGCAGCACACGCACGTTGCTCACTGCATCGTCGAGCATCTTGCGGTTAGCGGCATTATCCTTGACCAGAGCTTCATAGCGGCGCTGTTCTGCCTCGGCCTTAGCCAGCTCCTGACGCGTGGCGGCTATCTGTGTTTCTATGTCGGGACGCTGTGTTGCATACACATCCTTTGTGGCACCGAGCTGCAACGCGCGCAACTGGAGTTGCACGGTGTCGACAAGCCCCACCTGACTGCCGGCCTGAAGGCGGTCGCCCTCCTCAACGCTGAACGAGAGCAAGCGGCCGTTCTGCTCGGCCGAAACTATTATCTCAGTGGCCTCAAACATGCCCGTGGCATCATAGTCAGAATCGCCCGAAGAGCATGCCGCAAGGGCTATGGACAAGAGTATAAACTGTAACTTTTTCATACGGCTAAAAGTTGTTTATGTTTTTAAGTTTATATATTTCCTGTAAAAGCTGTATCTCATGGAAAGCCTTTGTGAGCCTCGCCTCGCTCACGGCGTTGATGTCGCGCAGCATCTCGTTGACGGTCTCGGTGCCGTTGGCCACCTTAACATCTGCCTTAGAGCGTATGCGCTCGCGCAATGTTATTATCTCATCGTCCTGCGCTATCTGCTTACGCAGACTCTCGATGTTGCCGCGCTGCAGCTCGCTCTGCAGTCCGGTGTTGAAAAGAAAAGTTTCGCGCTCGGCCTCAATGCTGAGCCTGTCGGTCTCAATCTTGCGCTTGTCGTTGGCACGTGTATATAGATTTCCGAAGTTCCACGTAAGCGTGGCACCAACCTTATAATAAGCCTCAAAGCTGTTTTTAAGCATGTTAAGTGCCGGATTGCCATAGCCGCCCTGCAGGAACAGGCCCACACGGGGGCGCAGATATGTGTCGAGAGTCTTGCGCTGCTGATCCAGCAAACGGTTCTGCGCACCATACAGGGCCAGCTCGGGACGGTTGTTAACAACACCGCTGACATCTGCCTCATCAGGACGTACAAGGCTAATGCTGTCGCCTAAAGGTTTGCCGATGAACGTAGAGAGCATTTTCAGATAAGTGGCGCGCGACGTAAGAAGACTTGTTTCAGCCTGACTTGCCTTCACCTGCTCAACCTTAACAGCGTCAAGGTCGGTCTGGTTGGCCACTCCCCCGCGCACCATTCCGCCAACAGACTGATGACTAAGCGACAAGTCGTCCTGAAGCAGCCTTATCTGCCTTATCTGTTCGTCAAGGAGCAATATGCCGAAATAAAGCTGGTCTATGCGCTCATAAACATCATAAATGGCCACGTTGACCTTCTCGCGTTCTACGTCGCCGCGTGCATCGGCCAGCCGCTTTGACGAACTGACGGTGCCGCCGTCGTATATCTGCTGACTGACATTAACGCTTACATCATACTGGTCTTTAGACAGCGGACTGATGTCAACGCCGGGTATGTCTACCGGAAGCCGCGTAACCTCGCTCTGATATGACGCACGCGCGTTGAGCGACACCTGCGGAAGCCATGCCTTTGAGGCATTGCTCACCGACAACGAGCGGCTCTGTTCAACCAGACCAAACCGCTTTATAAGCGGATAATTGTCACGGGCAAGCGAACGGCACTCGCCAAGCGTTATCTGAGAGAAGGCCGACACGACGGATGCGGCCAACAGGACAAACATAAAAATACGTTTCATATCACTGTTAATATTGTTTCCAAATTGTTTAACATCAGATGTCCGCCAACGCATCCGGCATAAACACGATATGCGGACAACAATAATTACACAATGCAAAGATAGCAAATAATATGATGAAAGGGCTTATCCGATAAAGTCACAAAATGTTCCTTTTGTACTTAAAATATCGTAAAAAAGGTGTAGATATGAGTATTTTATTGCCTTTATTCTGCATTTTCATTATTTTTGCACCAAAAAAAATTCGCTTTATGAAAACAAACAACATGTATCCTGAACGTTTTTCATTCTCCGAAATTAAGTCTATGCTCGGAGATATAGACGAGCAAAAAAATGCCTTACAAATCATAGGCAGGGAGATAGGCATGATGCGCTCAGGACACAAGCTGTTCAACAAATTACAGCAATTAGGCACACCTTTTATTATAGAAGACTGCCGACTGGCACTGATAAAGGAAGGAGAAGCCAACATAACGATAAACCTTAGAGACTATAATCTGAAAAAGAACTCGATAGCATTCATCGGAACAGGAAGCATCATACAGGTAAACCACTTTTCTGACGACTTTGAGATGTGTGGCATGATGATAAGCAATGAGAAGATGAACATGGTGTTCAGCGGAAATATTCCGGGCGAATATAACCGCAACGCATACAACTTTGTTACAACACCCGGACAAAACGACATAAACATTGCCGACAAGATGTTTCTGTCGGCATGGGAGATTGCACGCCAGAAAGACTGCCCGGACGAAACACTCGACGGAATAATCTATTCGCTGATACACTATTATAAATTCCTGAAAAACAAGCATGTCGAAGACACCAGCCACAATAAACCGCACAACAGGGAGATGTTCGACAAGTTTATACAGCTTGTAAGCACTTACAACCAGAAGGAACACGCGCTGTCGTTCTATGCCGACAAGATGTGCGTTACTCCTCGTTATCTGGGCGTGGTGATAAAAGAAACAAGCGGAATAACGGCCAAGGAATGGATAGACCGCGCGCTGATAACCAACGCCAAGATTATGCTCAGGTATGGAAACATGCCGATAGCACAGATTGCCGAGGAGCTAAACTTCCCCAACCCGAGTTTCTTCTGCAAGTTCTTCAAGCGCATAACCGACATAACTCCGCATGAGTTCAGGCAGCGGAAATAACCAGTCAGACAGGCATACATATTCTTCAACCAAAATCGCTTCCTATGTTCAAAATACAAAAGCATACCTTTCACACTGCAAAAGGTATGCTTTTAGCGTATAAAAGGCCATCTTTTAGAGTACAAAAGACGGCCTTTTACAATTTATTGAATACCAATATGTTACAACCACCTATACACCCTCGTCTTCATAATCGGGCTGCTCGTTGTTAGAATCGATGCGAGAGTCTTTCTGAATACTTATCCCACCTGTACGCGAAACGGTTATAATAAGCGGCACATAGTCGTCGCTGAGCACGTCAGGAGCTCCTACACTGGCGGCAAAACTGAGGTTGTCGCCCTCTGCCTTCTCCAGCACGATGCCCAGCAATGCGCTCTTCTTGGCATATTCGTCGTCGATATATGAAGAGAAATCAGATTTAGTGAACTTACGGTTGAAAAACTCTGAACCGTCAGGACGTGTAACAGTAACCGTAATTACGTTGTCATAATACTTGTTGCCGCCATCGTCCACAATCAACGGCAGACCGGTGTCGGCCCTGCGGCTTATCTTAACATTATAAGAACTTCCTATCCAGCTCACGGCATCCTCATAGTCAGAATTCTGCATCTTAACAGGAGCTGAGGGCGCCTTTTTTACAGGTTTATGGGCGATGATGTTGCTCGGCTGTTTCTTCTCGCTGCAAGACACAGCGGCAACAGACATAAGCGCCATAAAAATCAATGCGTGCGTTAATTTCATTTCAGTATTTTAAAAATTATTCGTGCAAAGATAATGCAAATAGAACGAAGAACAAAATAAAAATAATTAAAC
This sequence comes from uncultured bacterium, assembly GCA_905214625.1. Classification (GTDB taxonomy): domain Bacteria; phylum Bacteroidota; class Bacteroidia; order Bacteroidales; family Bacteroidaceae; genus Prevotella. The sequence continues at coordinate 29,522 of CAJMMQ010000011.1, read as the reverse complement.
GAGCCTTAAATTTGATACAAATGTAACACAATGAACAAAAGAATATAACAAACATAAAAAATAACGGTTAGTTGACGCCACAATTATAACATTTTTACGTAACTTTGTAATCAAGTATGAGAACAACAATATTATATATAGCAATGGCGGCGATGATGCTTGCGGCATGCACAGACAGGAAAGCCGTAAAAAAAGAAGCCGAAAAAATAGACACCATACCTGTTATGGTGATGCAGATAAAGAAATGCACCAAGCTATACACGGCCGAATATCAGGTGCACAAGATTGTAACGCACGACGACCAGGTGAAGCTCAAAGGCTCGTTTCTGCAGCAGAAGTTCGACTTCTCGGTGCCGCTCACTACAAGAAAAATAGCAATACCGATAGACGCCACGCTGAAAGCGTATATCGACTTCGGCAACTTCTCGGAAAAGAACGTAAGGCGCAGCGGCGACAAGATAGAGATAATACTGCCCGACCCGAAGGTTGAACTGACAGGAAGCCGCATAGACCACAACGAAATAAAGAAACACGTATCGCTGATAAGGTCGAACTTCAGCGACGCTGAAATGGCTAACTACGAGAAGCAGGGACGGGCCGCAATTATCAGCAGCATACCGCGGCTGGGCATACTTGACATGGCTAAGGAGAGCGCTGCCCACGCCCTGATACCAATGATAACCAAAATGGGATATAAAGAAGAGAACATAACCATAACGTTCAGAAAGAAATTCACCGACAGCGACCTGCCGATGATTCTTGAAAATAGCACAATAGAAAATGGAAGGACACAACAATAACTACCACCGCAAAAAGAGCAGATGGGCCGGCTTGTGGATGATGATAGGACGGCTGAAACTCTCGATAATATTCATCGTAATACTTATAGCCATCATTGCATCAGCCTATCTCGTAAGGTCGTGCAGGGGCAACGAAGCCACTATCTATATTAACGACAAGATTGACATAACACCGACGCAGGTGTTGGCCATGAAAGAAATCGGCGAATGGGAATTTCTGTCGATTGAAAACGAGGAAATGATAGACACCGTGAGGAAAGGCTTCTTCAAGGACGATGAGCTTATACGCATATATTATGGCACATTAAGACTGGGATTCGACATGCACGAAGCCAAAGCCGACTGGATAAAGGCCGACAAAGACACGCTGAACATAACGCTGCCAAGGATAAAGCTGCTCGACGAAAACTTCATAGACGAAGCCCGCACCAAATCGTTCTTCGAGTCGGGCTCATGGGGAGACAAAGACAGGGCCGACATGTATAAGCGCGCCTACATAAAAATGAAGGCCAGATGCCTTACAAAAGAAAACATAGAGAAAGCGCAGGAGAATGCAAAAAGACAGTTTGCGCAGATGCTGAAAGCCATGGGCTTTGAGCACGTGAACATAAACTTTGAGCAACAAGCGGCACAATGATGCCGAAAAAGAATAACCGGCAGGGCTCAAAAGAACATGCAGAACAGTCCTGCACCTATAAACAGCACACCTACAACAACACTGACCCAGCGCTGAAGAACATGCATGCGCTCCTTCAAGGCCGACAACCCGGAAAGGCCGTAAGCAACGGCCCATGCCATAAGCACCGTAGGTATGGCCGTGGCAACAGAGAATACTACGGGCAGCATGAAGCCTCCGTGCGACTCGACAGAAAGCGGCATGAGCATGCCGAAATATACAACGGCGCTCTCAGGACAGAACGACAGGGCAAGAAGAAGCCCGAGAGCCATGCTTCCGCCGGCACCATGAAAATGGCGGCCGCGAGAATGTACGTCGGGACAATGTTCATGTTTGTGAATCAGATGCCCCAACATGAAATATAATCCTATAACAATAAGAACAGGAGAAAGCAGACGCTCGCCCCACTCGCTGAACCAGTTGCCCAGCGAAAGCATGTCAGCGCCATTGCGCAATACGACAATAAGCACAATGCCAAGCACCGAATAAGCCAGCATGCGTCCGAAAGTATAGAACAATCCGTTAAAAAACACGCGGCGACGGTTTGCCACATCGCGCGCAATATATCCCATGGCGGCAATGTTGGTTGCCAGCGGACAGGGATGAAGAGCCACTATAAGGCCAAGCAGAAATGCCGTCAATAAAGGAAATTGTGTATGTTCTATTATGCCGTGTATCCAATCCATATCACCCTAAATATATATAAAACAAGTATAAAATCGGGCATGATAACCACGCGGCAACATGCCGCACAGAAGCCATACCACGCTTTTTGCAATGCAAAGATAATGCAAGTTATGAGCAGAACAAAACAAATTTGGCTGTTTTTTGATAAAACGAACCGGATAAACAGTCCACAGACAAAACACAAAACATATAACGACCAACGCCAAAGAACATGAAAGCGTATTACGTAAAACAACACGGCATACATCAAGACAAGCAACAGGCAACAACATACAACAGATAAGAAAAAGTCAAACGGAATAAAAGTAAAAAAAATTTGGCTTTTAATAATAAATGAATTAATTTTGCAGAAATTATTGATACGTAAATTACATGAGCACTGATAATTTAACGAAGATTCTCACCTCGACAATCGAACGACTGTCACAGCCGGAATCGTTAAAGGAATTATTTCACCAGCATCGTGACGGCGACCCGTTACCCTCAGGAAAAGCGCTTAAAGAAATAATAGAGCTGTCACGCTCTATCCTTTTTCCCGGATATTATGGTAAGTCAACGGTAAATATCAGAACCATTACATATCATATCGGAGTTAACATAGAGCGGCTCCATAAACTGCTTTCAGACCAGATTGCCGCCGGTCTTTGTTTTGTAGACACAAAAAGCTATGACTCAACAACCGACTTTCTGTCACAATATAAGGACAAGGCCGATGGCCTGGCCACAAAACTGATAGAACGGCTGCCAGACATAAGGGCAATACTTGCCACTGACGTCGAGGCGGCCTACAACGGTGACCCGGCAGCAGAAAGCCGCGGCGAGATAATATCATGCTATCCGGTAATAAAAGCCCTGGTAAACTACAGGGTGGCCCACGAACTTGTTAAGCTCGGCGTGCCGCTCATACCAAGAATAATAACAGAGATGGCCCATTCAGAAACAGGCATAGACATACATCCTGCCGCACAGATTGGACATCACTTCACCATCGACCACGGTACAGGAGTTGTGATTGGCGCAACATGCATAATCGGCAACAACGTGAAACTGTACCAAGGTGTTACGCTCGGTGCCAAGAGTTTTCCGCTCGACGACGACGGCAACCCGATTAAAGGCATTCCACGGCATCCTATACTTGAAGACGATGTCATCGTCTACTCCAACGCCACCATCTTAGGCCGTGTTACAATAGGCAAAGGATGTATAGTCGGTGCCAACATCTGGATAACAGAAGACATGGAGCCACAAACAAAGAAATACAAAAAATCAAATTAACCCAATAAGCAACCACTCGCTAAATAACAAAGAAAAACCTTTATAATGGAACAAGAATTTGAACTCATCGCCAAAACATTCATGGGCCTGGAGCCCGTTTTGGCACAAGAGCTGACAGAGCTTGGAGCTAACAATGTGCAGACAGGACGACGCATGGTGTCGTTCACCGGTGACAAGGAAATGATGTACCGGGCTAACTTTCAGTTGCACACGGCAATAAGAATATTAAAACCTATAGCACACTTTAAGGCTGACACGGCAGACAAGGTGTACGACGAAATAAAGAAAATAGACTGGACCCAGTATCTTGACCTAAAGAAGAGTTTCTCCGTTGACTCGGTTGTATTCTCTGAAGAATTCAGACATTCAAAATTCGTATCTTACAAAGTGAAGGATGCCATAGTAGACCAGTTCCGCGAGAAATTCGGAAAGCGTCCCAACATATCAGTGGCCAACCCTGACATCCGTCTGAACATGCACATAGCCGAAGACCAGTGTACGCTGTCGCTCGACTCGAGTGGCGAAAGTCTTCACAGAAGAGGATACAGACAGGAATCTGTCGAGGCTCCACTTAACGAGGTTCTCGCTGCCGGAATGATTCTGATGACGGGTTGGAGAGGCGAAACAGACTTTATCGACCCAATGTGCGGCTCCGGCACACTGCCTATTGAAGCAGCACTCATAGCCCACAATATGGCTCCCGGTCTGTTCAGAAAAGAATATGCTTTTGAGAAATGGGCCGACTTTGACAAAGACTTGTTCGACCGCATATATAACGACGACTCTAACGAACGCGAATTTAATCACCACATATATGGCTATGACATCGACCTTGCAGCCGTTACAAAGGCGCGTCTAAACGTCAAAGCTGCCGGCATGACAAAGTGTATAACCATAGAACAAGCTGACATAAAGAACTTTAAGCAGCCTGCCGAAAAGGCTATAATGGTTACTAACCCGCCTTACGGAGAAAGAATATCGACACCCGATCTGCTGGGTACTTACCGCACAATAGGCGAAATATTGAAACACCAATTTAAGGAAAACGACGCATGGGTGCTCAGCTACCGTGAAGAGTGTTTCGACCAAATCGGACTGAAACCGTCGATAAAAATACCTCTTTACAATGGCTCTCTTGAGTGCGAGTTCCGTAAATACCAGATATTCGACGGAAAACTGAAAGACTTCAGAAGTGAGGGCAATATCCTCAAAACCGAAGAAGAGAAACGAGCCATGGCCGACAAGCACCGTTTCAAGAAGAACCGCGAGTTCAAGAAACGTATTGACGAGGAGGAAGACAACGAGGAAGGCGACATCCGCACATTCAAATTCCACAAGATTTCGTTTAAAGACAGCAGCGACAACGGACGCGAACGCAGAAAAGGCGGACGCGAACGCAGAGACTTTGACGACCACAAGGATTTTGGCTACGACAAACGCAAGGGCCGCAACTTCGACGACAACGGCGACAGAGGCGGACGTAAAGGCGGAAAAGGCTATAAAGACAACAAAGGCAAACGCGATCACCGTAAAACGTTTTGATTATGAAACATAAGAATATTGCGGCTTTAGCCAAATTGGGTTTATTTTCATTACTGATGATGCTAACAACGACAGCTGTAGATGCCCAGAAACAGTTTACGCTTGAAGACCTTAACTTCGGCGGCAACAACTACCATAACATGGTGCCTAAAAACAGGTATCTTACGTGGTGGGGCGACCAACTTGTCAAAACAAATACAGACGAATGTAGTCTGGTAAACAGGCAGAACGGCAAGGAAACCGTGCTGTTTACAGTGGAAGATATTAACAAATGGGCCGGAACAAACGACAGCAACAAGATTTATCACCTGTTTTACGCTTCGTTCCCCTATCCCGAAAAGTCGCTTGTTCTGGTTAACGGAAAGAAGGAACGCATGCTCATCGACTTTAAGTCGAAGAAAGTTGTATGGCGCCAGAGCAGCGAAGGCGAGACCAACTCAGAATGGAACGCGGCATCAAGAGCTGTTGCCTTTGTAAAGAATGACAACCTGTTTGTTACCGACGGCGACGGAAAGACAACTCAGCTGACAACCGACGGAAGCAGTGATATTGTTTACGGACAAAGCGTACACCGCGATGAATTCGGCATATACAAAGGTACGTTCTGGAGCCCCGACGGACAAAGTCTGGCTTTCTACCGCATGGACCAGAGCATGGTTACCGATTATCCGCTCGTAAACATCGACACACGCATAGCCACCGAAACACCAATAAAATATCCTATGGCGGGCGAAACGAGCCATAAGGTTACCGTGGGCGTGTATAACCTGAAGACAGGAAAAACTGTATATCTTAAAGCCGGCGACCCTACCGACCGCTATTTTACAAACGTGGCATGGAGTCCCGACTGTAAAAAGGTTTACATGATAGAGCTAAACCGCGACCAGACCGACATGGAGCTGGTAAGCTACGACGCAACAACCGGCGACAAGCTCGAAACTCTCTATAAGGAACATAACGACAAATATGTTCATCCAATGACGCCAATAACATTCTTGCCATGGGACGACAGCAAGTTCATAATGCAAAGTGAGAAAGACGGCTACAATCATCTGTATCTGTTCAACACGAAAGGCGAACAGCTTAAGCAGATAACAAGCGGCAAATGGATTGTACTGGAACTTGTCGGCTTCAACAAGTCGAAGAAAAGCGCCATCATACTTTCAACAGAATGTAGCCCTATCCAAAACAACCTTTACATGGTTAACATAGAGACCGGCAAGCGCACTCTCTTGGACAACGGTAAAGGTTTCCACGCATCAACACGTGGTGCAGGCGGACATTGCAACATGATTTTGTCAAGCACGGGAAAATATCTTTATGACAACTACAGCGAACCAACGGTTCCTCGTAAGATAAACATTGTAAGCACAGGCGACGCTAAAAACATCAACTATTTTACAGCTGCCGACCCTTGGAAAGGATATAATGTGCCCGAATACTCTTGTGGAACTATCAAGGCTGCCGACGGCACAACAGACCTGTATTACAGAATGGTAAAACCGGTAGACTTTGACCCTAACAAGAAATATCCTACTGTTGTTTACGTTTATGGCGGCCCAGGCATACGCAATGTGGAAGCAAGATGGAACTATGCAAGCCGCGGTTGGGAAACATATATGGCTCAGAAAGGCTATCTTCTCTTCATTCTCGACAACAGAGGTTCATGCGACCGTGGGCGCGACTTTGAGCAGGCTACATTCCGCCACCTTGGCGTTGAGGAGATGAAAGACCAGCTCAAAGGTGTTGAATATCTGAAGAGTCTTGCCTATGTAGACACCACACGCATGGGTGTTCACGGCTGGAGCTTCGGCGGATTTATGACAACATCGCTCATGACCACCTATCCCGACGTGTTCAAAGTAGGCGTTGCCGGTGGTCCGGTAATCGACTGGAAATGGTACGAAGTTATGTACGGAGAGCGTTATATGGACACACCGCAGGCCAATCCTGAGGGTTACGCAGAAACAAGCCTGATAAACAAGGCAAAGAACCTGAAAGGCAAACTGCAGATAATAATCGGTACGGTCGACCCGACAGTTGTTCCTCAGCACGCAATCTCATTCTTAAAGGCTTGCATAGAGGCAGGCACTCAGCCCGACTTCTTTGTATATCCGGGCGAAGGACACAACATGATGGGACACCAAAGCGTGCATCTGCACGAAAGAATTACGCAATATTTTGAGGATTACTTAAAGTAAAAACAATAAAAATCTTATCATATTATGAAGATATTATTATTGGGCGGAGGCGGCCGCGAACATGCTCTGGCATGGAAAATAGCTCAAAGCAACAAAGTTGAGAAACTATATATTGCTCCGGGCAATGCCGGCACAGTCAATGTAGGCGAGAATGTAGACATAAAGGCTGACGACTTCAGTTCACTGAAGGACTTTGCCGTAGAGAATGGCATCAACATGGTAGTTGTAGGACCGGAAGACCCGCTGGTTAAAGGCATCTACGATGAATTCAAGAATGATGCACGCACAGCCGACATCCCCGTAATCGGTCCGTCAAAGCAGGGCGCAGTGCTTGAAGGCTCAAAAGATTTTGCCAAGGGATTCATGCAGCGCCACAACATACCGACAGCAAAATATCAGACTTTCAACGGCACAAATATTGAGGAAGGACTGAAGTTTCTCGAAACGCTCCAGCCTCCTTATGTTCTAAAGGCCGACGGCCTGTGTGCCGGAAAGGGAGTTCTTATTGTTCCGACACTCGAAGAAGCCAAGAAAGAATTCAAGGAAATGCTTGACGGAATGTTCGGCAACGCATCGGCAAATGTTGTAATCGAAGAATTCCTTAGCGGTATCGAGTGTTCTGTGTTTGTACTGACAGACGGCAAGAACTATAAGATTCTGCCTGAGGCAAAAGACTACAAGCGCATAGGCGAACACGACACGGGCCTCAACACAGGCGGAATGGGCAGCGTTACGCCGGTGCCGTTCGCCACTAAAGAATGGATGCAGAAGGTTGAAGACCGCATCATCCGCCCGACAGTAGACGGACTTGCAGCTGAGGGCATCGACTACAAAGGCTTTATCTTCTTCGGTCTTATCAACGTCAACGGCGACCCGATGGTTATAGAATACAACTGCCGCATGGGCGACCCAGAGACAGAAAGCGTGATGCTTCGCCTTAAGAGCGACATCGTTGACCTCTTTGAAGGCGTGGCCAACGGCGATCTCGACAAGCGTGAAATTGAATTCGACGAGCGCGCAGCCGTATGCGTAATGCTTGTAAGCGGCGGATATCCCGAAAAATATGCCAAGGGCTACACCATCAGCGGCATCAACGACGTTGAGGGCAGCATAGTGTTCCACTCCGGAACAGCCATAAAAGACGGCAACATCGTTACGGCTGGCGGACGCGTGATAGCAGTAAGCTCTTACGGAAAAGACAAGGAAGAAGCCTTGAAAAAATCGTTTGAGGAAGCACAAAAGATACAGTTTAAGGATAAATACTTCCGCAGCGACATAGGTCAAGACCTCTAAGCTAAAAATAAACAAACAGAATAAATCACCAACGTTCCCGCCGTGGCGGGAACGTTCCTCTAAAAATGTGTTGCGTTTAAACACATATTTTTTATTTCCTAAATATACATAAGATTTCCCGACGTGGTAAAAAGATTACAGAACAAAATAGCCGAAAGCCGCTTTTCTCTGCCAATAACGGCAATATATTCTGTAGCTGTATGGCTGGCAGGCGGACTTATTGAAAACCGGCTTTACATACAACTCTTGCTGTTCGGCCTTTCTGCATATCTTATGGTTGAGCTCAACAACAGCAACTCACTCATAAGGATTTACAGTCGCATGGTATCGTGCTCATTCATGATGATCACTCTCATGGCCGCATTTCTTTTCAACTCAACAGACGTATGGGTAGTGCAATTTTGCATGATTGCAGCTTATCTTGTTTTGTTCAAATGCTATCAAAACAAACATTCACAAGGACTGGTGTTTTATGCCTTTTTCTTCATAGGCATAGCCAGTGTCTTCTTCATTCAGATTTTGTATTTCGTTCCGTTCCTCTGGATAATGATGAAGGCCAAGCTGATGTCGTTCAGCATGCGTTCACTTTTAGCATCGCTAATAGGAATAACAGCCCCCTATTGGTTTCTTGCTGGCTATTTCATATTCAACGGAAATGCCGACCTGCTGTTGGCTCACGTAAAGTCGATAGCCCAATTTGAGCCTTTGTTCCAATACGATTTCAGCAATTACCACATTATTATAACATTTGCCTATATCACCGTCATTGCGATTATCGGCTCATTACATTTTCTGCGCAACAGTTATAAAGACAAAATAAGGACAAGAATGATTTATGAGATTTTCATTACAATGAATACTCTCACATTTATTTTCATTCTGCTGCAGCCTCAGCACATAAATCCGCTTTTGAGCATGATGATAATAAATTCAAGTGTTCTGGCAGCACACTTCATAGCACTTACAAACACCAAGATAACTAACATAACATTTTGCTGCATTGCAGCATGCACAATAGGACTAACTGTTTATAATTTATGGATTCCCTGATAGAAATTCTCACCAACTACGGATACGTAGGAATGCTGATATCTGCATTCCTTGCAGGCAGCATATTTCCTTTAAGCAGCGAAGTGGTTATGCTGGCTCTGCTGGCTGCCGGCCTCGACCCTTGGTCGCTCGTTATTTACGGCACCATCGGCAATGCCCTTGGAAGCATGCTCAACTACGGCATCGGAATGCTCGGACGCATCGACTGGATAGAAAAATACCTGCATGTAAACAAAAAAGAACTCGACAGGGCCAAACGGTTCATGGCCGGCCGTGGCGCATGGATGGGTTTCTTCTCTTTTCTGCCGGTTATAGGAGAAGGCATAACGATAGTATTGGGACTGATGCGCTCAAATGTATTAATCACAGTTATCAGCATTATCATCGGAAAATTCTTACGCTACGCCCTGATTATCTATGGTGTTGAGATATTCGTATAGGCATAACTATCCATTAAAGGATAACACGTTGAGCAACAACAGGTTACATCTATCTATATCAAATTAAGGCCAAGCATATAAAAACAGGAACGATAAGTAATAAAAGACAAAACAATTACAACGAGTTCAGTCTTAGGCAGTTACACAAACTCAAGATAATATTAAAACAAATTAATTTATTTTGTTTTATCTCTGATTTACATTATCTTTGCACGTATTTTATTGAAAATTGAAATTCATAAAAAACAGTTATATTCAATGAAACAATTTAAATTAGTGGACAATATTCTAGGCTGGTTAGCTTTTTTTATTGCAGCCTTCGTATATTGTAGCACCATTGAGCCGACAGCCAGTTTCTGGGACTGTCCGGAGTTTATTACAACAGGGTATAAGTTAGAAATCGGTCACCCGCCCGGTGCACCTTTCTTCATGCTCACAGCCAATCTGTTCTCTCAGTTTGCCAGCGACCCGTCGCAAGTGGCCCTCATGGTGAACACTATGAGCGCACTTCTCAGCGCAACATGTATTATGTTCCTCTTCTGGACCATAACACACTTGACACGCAAACTTATTCTGAAAGACTGGAGCCAGCTGACAACAGGCAAGCTCATTGCCATTGAAGCCAGCGGTCTTGTGGGAGCATTGATATATACATTCAGCGACACATTCTGGTTCAGTGCCGTTGAGGGTGAGGTTTATGCCTACTCTTCAGCGTTCACGGCCATTGTGTTCTGGCTCATATTAAAATGGGAAGACCATGCCGACGAGCCTCACAGCGACCGCTGGCTGGTGCTTATCACCTACATGACCGGACTGAGCATCGGTGTCCACCTGCTCAACCTCCTTTGTCTTCCGGCCATTATCCTGGTGTTCTATTACCGCAAGTTCCCCAATGCCAACCTCAAGGGTTCTCTCATAGCCCTCTTCATATCGTTTGTGCTTGTTGCAGCCATCCTCTACGGCGTGGTTCCGGGCATCATCAAGGTTGGCGGATGGTTCGAGCTGTTCTTTGTCAACGTGCTGGGCTGCCCGTTCAACACCGGCGAGATTATCTACATCATACTGCTCGTGGCCATCGTCATATGGGCTATCTATGAGAGCTACAACAACAAGAACCAGAAGCGCGAGAACATTTCGTTCCTGCTCTCTGTTGCCATGCTCGGCGTGCCGTTCTACGGTTTCGGCATATCTGCCTTCATCATCGGCGTAATAGTTCTTGCTGCCCTGTGGTTCGTACTCAAATGGAAGCGCGGCAAGGAGCTGCTCGTAAGCTCACGCATCAAGCACACAGCTCTGCTCTGCATGCTTATGCTTATGATCGGATATTCAAGCTATGCCCTCATCGTCATCAGGTCTTCGGCCAACCCGCCTATGGACCAGAACTCTCCCGAGGACATCTTCACGCTGGGAAGCTACCTCAGCCGCGACCAGTATGGCGACAGCCCGCTGCTTTTCGGACAGGCTTACACCTCTCAAGTGCAGTTTGACCGCGACGGAGAATACTGCAAGCCGCGCATGAAGCAGGGCGCACCTATATATCAGCGCAAGGAGAAAGCTTCTGCCGATGAAAAAGACTCTTACTTCATAGTTCGCTATAAAACCGACTACATCTACGCACAGAACATGGTGTTCCCGCGTATGTGGGATGCCGCACACGCTGGTGCATACGAGAGTTGGATGGGCGGAGTTGACGGCACACAGGTACCTTACGACCGCTGCGGCGAGCCTATAACCGTGAAGATGCCTACACAGATGGAGAACATACGCTTCTTCCTGTCTTATCAGTGCAACTTCATGTACTGGCGCTACTTCATGTGGAACTTTGCCGGACGTCAGAACGACATTCAGGGCAACGGCGAACTTGAGCACGGCAACTGGATTTCTGGTATTCCGTTCTTCGACAACTGGCGTCTGGGCGACCAGAGCAAGCTGCCTGATGACCTGAAGGACAACAAGGGACACAACGTGTTCTATTGTCTGCCGCTGCTGCTCGGTCTCATCGGTCTGTTCTGGCAGGCTTACCGCGGACAGCGTGGCATACGCCAGTTCTGGGTAGTGTTCTTCCTGTTCTTCATGACAGGTCTGGCCATCGTCATATATCTTAACCAGACACCTATGCAGCCGCGTGAGCGCGACTATGCGTATGCAGGCTCGTTCTATGCTTTTGCCATCTGGTGCGGTATTGGCGTTGCAGCCATCATCGATCTTCTGAAGCGACTCAACATCAACGGCACTGCCGTGTCTGCAATAGTGTCTATCCTCTGCCTGCTCGTTCCTATACAGATGGCAAGCCAGACATGGGACGACCACGACCGCAGCGGACGCTACACATGCCGCGACTTCGGACAGAACTATCTGATGTCAATGCAGGACAAGGGCAACCCGATTATATTCACAAACGGAGACAACGACACATTCCCGCTCTGGTATAATCAGGAAGTTGAGGGAGCAAGGACAGACGCACGCGTCTGCAACCTGAGCTATCTGCAGACCGACTGGTATATCGATCAGATGTGCCGCCAGGCTTACAACTCTCCTTCAGTGCCTATCACATGGCCGCGACTCGACTACTGCTCAGGCACCAACGAGTATGTTGAGGTTGTACCCGAACTGAAGCAGCAGATTCTCGACTTCTATAAGACTAACCCGAAAGAGGCAAAGGCCACATTGGGCGACAATCCGTTTGAAGTAAAGAACGTCCTCAAGCATTGGGTACGCGACGGCAAGGACGACATGCACGTCATACCTACCGACACGCTGTATCTGACCATTGACAAAGAGGCAGTAAGAAAGAGCGGCATGATGATGGCGAGCGACTCTATACCTGATCAGATGATCATCTCGCTCAAAGGCAAGAACGCTCTTTACAAAGGCGACCTGATGATGCTCGAGATGATTTCACAGTGCAACTGGACACGTCCTGTCTACGTGGCTATCACTGTTGGTCAGGAAAACTATATGAACCTTGGCGACAACTTCATACAGGAAGGTCTAGCTAACCGCATCACACCGTTCACGACAAATGCTCCGGGCATGAAGAACTTCGACACAGAACGTGTTTACACCAACCTCATGACACGCTTCAAGTTCGGCGGTCTTGACAAGAAGGGTGTCTATCTCGACGAAACTGTGATGCGCATGTGCTACACTCACAGACGTCTCTTTGCGCAGCTTGCGCTCAACCTGATACAGGAGGGCAAGAAAGACAAGGCTGCCAAGGCCCTGGCATATGCAGAGAAAGTCATACCGGCATACAACGTGCCGATGAACTATCTCAGCGGTGGTATCGACATAGCCAAGGCTTACGCCCTGCTGGGCAACAAGGCAAAGGCTAAAGAGGCCATCAACTCAGTGTTCAAGAACGCACACCAGTATATGGTTTGGTACAACTCGCTCAGCGGAAGCCGCTTTATGCAGTCGCAGCAAGACTGCATGATGCACCTCTATGTCATGAACTCTTGCATCGACATAGCCCACATGATAGACAACAAGTGGGCTGAGAGCCTCATGAAGCAGTTTAACGCCGACGCTGCCACATATCAGAGCAAAGGCGGACGACTGATGGGCGAAGAATGATTTATAATTGATAATTGAGAGTTGAGAATGGATAATTATGATTGCTCTCACGACCTTTAAGCCGACTGTCAAAGAGTTGGCTTGAAGGAATATACGAGAGAATGCCTCTAAAGGCAAATCATAATTGGCTTACGTCGAGCTTAATTTCTCCATTCGCGACTCTCAATTATAAATTTGAATAAACTTAACATCAGAAAGAAAAAGAAAAAAGATGATTATAGAACAGCCGGCCAAATGGCTACGTTGGCTCTACCCGAGGGCAACATGGAGAATGGACAAGAACGAGAAGGCGGTATATCTCACCTTCGACGACGGGCCTATACCCGAATCAACGCCGTTTATCCTGAAGACCTTGGCCGAATATGGGGCTCACGCCACATTTTTCATGGTTGGAGAAAACGTAAGCAAGCATCCCGAGCTGTTTAGACAAATCGTCGAAGCCGGCCATCAGGTGGGCAACCACACATACAACCACTGGGGCGGCTTTAAGCACTCTACCAAAGCCTACAGCGCAAACACCGAAAAGGCAAACAGCCTTATCAACGCGCATCTGTTCAGACCGCCGCACGGGTGGATGCTGTGGGAACAGTATTTCTGGCTGGGGCGCAAATACCGCATCGTAATGTGGGACCTCGTTACACGCGACTACAGCAAATGGCTTACTGCCGAAGACGTGCTGAAAAACGTTAAGCGATACACGCGCAACGGCTCTATCATCACGTTTCACGACTCGCTGAAGAGCATCGACAAACTGAGATACGCTCTGCCGGAGGCGCTGAAATGGCTAAAAGAACAGGGATATGAGTTTAAAACTTTCGAGTGAAACGATAAAAGCCGAGGCACGCAACCTCGGCTTTTTTGCATGTGGCATAGCCAAGGCTGAGCCTGTTGAAGCCGAAGAGGCAGCAAGATTCGCTGCATGGCTCGGCCGTAAGGGCCATGCCGGCATGGACTATATGGCAGCCAACGCCGACAAGAGGCTCAACCCACAGCTGCTCATGCCCGGCGTAAAGAGCATTGTCTGCGTTGCGCTCAGCTACGCTCCGTCAAGCCGCATACCCGCCGACGAGCCACAATTAGCCGCCTATGCCCTGGGCCAAGACTATCATTACATAATGAAAGACAAGCTGCGCAAGCTGGCCTCAACGCTCGGACTAACTGAACGCACAGACAACAACGCCACACTGGCGGCAACACTCCCCAAAGCAGACAAACCATGTAGCGCAAATGCCGCCTCACAATCCTCACTCAGCAGCAGCCCAAATAACCTAACCGTCCACAACCAAAAGAGCAATCAAAATTTTCAATTCTCAATTCTCAATTCTCAAATCCCCACCTTCCGCGCCTTTTGCGACACGGCTCCGGTGCTCGAACGCTATTGGGCGATAAAAGCCGGACTGGGTTGGATTGGGCGCAACCATCAGCTTATAATCCCCCATGCCGGCAGCATGTTCTTCCTCGGAGAGCTGTTTGTCGATGCAGAACTTGAATACGACAGGCCCCTGCCCCCACGTTGCGGCAACTGTCACGCCTGCACAGACGCCTGCCCCACCGGCGCCCTGCATCTGACAGACGACGGCTGGCGCACAGAGTTCTGTTCAGACCGCTGCCTCTCTTACCTAACCATAGAGAACCGGGGCGACATTCCGCAGGAATATGCCTGCAAGATGGACAACTGCATCTACGGCTGCGACCGCTGCCAGGACGCCTGCCCATGGAACAGGTTTGCGCAGGGCACAACAGAAGAGCTGCTCCGTCCTCGCGAAGAACTGCTCAACATGACGCGCGAGAAATGGACATCACTGACTGTGGAAGACTATCGCCGGCTCTTCAAGGGCAGCGCCGTAAAGCGTGTCAAATACGACGGACTGATGCGCAATATCAGGGCTGCGCTGCAAGACAACGACAACAATAACAATGACAAGATATGAAACAGATCAGCAAAGACATCGTGCTGGCGGCCGTAGTGAGAAGCTTCTTCAAATACTTCGTCACCGGAATAATAGAGTCGCAGCACGGAACCGACATCCAGAACGGCTTTGAGCCGATAAACGTAAAGAAAACCATGCTCAACCACTATGAACACATTTCACGCTATTTCAATCGCGAGGCATTCTTTGCCCTGATGCGCCTCAACTTCGCAACAGAGGAGATGGAGCAGCAGCTGCGCGAGTTTATGAAGCCCGGAACCAGCGACATGGAACTTGTCCGCTTTGCCTGCCGCACCGACGACTTCTATCAGGCCATGGTGAACGAATATAAGCGCAACTTCGAACTGCTGTTGTGCGGCCGCCTGGAGCAGCAGGATGAGCACTACGCCAACTACACACGCCTGCCCGAAGGCGGCACGATAGACGCCGAAATGGCAGAAAAGATTATCGGCGAAATTGCCGCACACGCTTACTCGCACGGCAAGAACATCGGCAAAATCCATTAACCACGAAAGCTGATTAATAAGGGTAAGAGTTCCCAGACAACATCTTTATCCACACAAATCACAATGCAAGCAAACACAACCATTTGCTTACATTGTGATTTTTCGTAAGCGCATATATCCACATTCTTCCCGAAAAATCGCAATCAGGCACGAAAAACAGCCATTTTTAGTGTGCATCTGTAATTATCTTTATAACAACACGATATGCATATATCAATAAATTTGTGCAAAAATCTCATATTGTTAAAAAACATTACTCGGCCACTTTTGGGTCGTAACTCATAGAGTAACGGTTAAAAACCCTGCCACTTTTGATAAGAAACTCGCCCATCTACCTCGCCAAAAACAGCATAATAACGCACAACATCATGCTTTTTGCACATAAAAACCCGTCATTTTAGCACGCAAAACGCCATAAATTGCATAACTGATCCAATAATAAGCACTAAAAATTCTCTATATTCCAACTTTCACACGACAACAACCAACTGACGTTTTGATATGTTTATCATCATTTATATCAACATAATGATTTTATCACCAGCAAAAAATAACTTATACTATATAAGTATTTTTTCATTCTACATTCATAGAATGACTTAAATAAAAAGATAAAAACATTAACGTAAATTATTATCTTAATTTATTTGGACAAACCATAAAAAAGCTATATCTTTGTGCCGACCCAGTTAGCCCGAGTGGAGGGCATTGGGTTATTTACTGATAAAGGACGTTTACGGACGTTATCTTCTGACTTTCAAATCTCGCAAATTTGAACTATCATCAAGAAGATACGGCAACGGGAACGTCCACGTGGGATGTATTATATTTGTAAGGGTGTATTACACCCCTACTTTTCTTAATATGTCACGACGTGGGCTGACTGCGTTGCTTATCCTTGATGATGGGCAATGCGAGAGCCTGAAAGTCGGGATAAGCGAGAAGTAGAAACTCCCACGTCTTTTTTAGTATCTCAATTAACCAACATTATTAGCCAGTTTTGGGAGTTCAAAAAGGCATTTTAATTTTTTTATTTTATGGAAAATGACAAAATGAAAAAAAATGAAGAACTCAAATCCAGAAGAGACTTTTTTAAAAAAGCAGCAAAAGGTATATTACCTATTTTGGGTACAGTAATATTATCAAGTATTCCATCTGTAGCTAAATGTGAAAAAAATCCTTCCGGATGTAATTGGGCATGTGAAGGATTATGTTCAGGAAATTGTTATGGATCATGCGCTTATAGATGTTCTGGATGTAGTGGAACTTGCACAGGAACATGCTCTGGAACATGCTCTGGATCATGTAGTGGCAGCTGTTCATACTATTGCTCTTACTCAACAAGAATGGGTGGATAAAGAATCGGATTAAAATCTGATTACTAACTTATATTTTATGAAATAAATACTTAATGCTATCTTTTTCTATAAAAAATAAAAATAAATCATGGCAAGAAGGAATTGCAAAAAATATTACCTTCATTGTCACCAAAGACTGTCAGCTTGCCTGCAAATACTGCTACCTCGTAGGGAAAAACTCGAAAGAGCGTATGCCCTGGGAGGTGGCAAAACAAGCAATTGACTATATCCTCGACCATGAGAATGATATGAAGGAAGAAAGCGTTGTGTGGGACTTCATCGGCGGAGAACCTTTCCTAGAAATTGACTTGATAGACAAAATATGCGACTATCTTAAAACAGAGATGTTCCGCAGAAACCACCACTGGTTTAACTCTTACCGCTTTTCATTCTCAACAAACGGAATAAACTATCACACGGACAAGGTGCAGCGTTTCATTGAAAAGAACCACAACCATCTGTCTATAGGAATAACCATTGACGGCACGGAGCGCAAGCACGACCTCAACCGCGTATATAAAGGCGACGGACGAGGCTCTTATGCCGACGTAGTGCGCAACATTCCGCTGTGGCTGAAGCAATTTCCTAATGCCGGAACAAAGGTTACTATAAGCAGTGCCGACATCCCTTACATCAAGGAGAGCGTGCTGCATCTTTACGGACTAGGCATTCACGAGGTGAACATAAACTGCGTGTTTGAAGACGTATGGAAGAAAAACGACGACCTGCTATTTGAAGACCAACTGATGCAGCTCGCCGACGCAATAATAGACGGGGGATACTACCGCGATTACGCATGCTCGTTCTTCTCTGAACATTTGGGCAAACCGCTCGACTGCGTTACACAGAACCAGAACTGGTGCGGCGCTGGACGCATGCTTGCCGTAGATGCCGAAGGCAACTTCTATCCGTGTACGCGATTCGCACAATACTCTCTTCGCGACAAGAAAGCATGGATAATAGGCAACATTCATGACGGAATAGACAAGAACAGGCTGCGCCCGTTTCTTACGCTCGACCGCTGCACGCAAAGCCCGCAAAAGTGTATCGACTGCGAGGTAGCCGAAGGATGCGCATGGTGTCAGGGCGAAAACTACGACGCCGCCGACACACCTACTATATACCAGCGCTCAACGGCTATATGCCTGATGCACAAAGCGCGCGTAAGGGCCAACAATTATTATTGGAACAAGCTGTTCCGCAAGTTGGAACTTGAAAACGCACGCGAGGAGTATGAGGAGAACAGACCGAAGTTGAACCAACAAACTTGCTAAAGCCATGATACAATATCTTGTTATCCTGCTCGACGACACGTCTGTGTCGTTCTGCCACTACAGCAATGGGCACAAAGAACGCAGGCTCATGCCTGCAAACACTCTAAAAGCCGGCATACTATACGGAATGAAAGAGAATCTGAACATACAGTTTGTTTATCCCAACTATGACCTGCCGGAAGAATATGATAAAATAATAGAATCGGTAGACCACAGCAAGATAAAACCGGAAAGCCACCAGGATAGTGCCGACGTGGTTGTGATTGACGGCATGGAAGAGGCAGGCAGAACTGACGTGAGAAGCGGAACAGCATACGTGCTGCGCACCGACAAGGCAGGGCTGTTCGGCGGACACGACATAATAGTAAAGCTGCTTCAGAATGCCGACAGGCTGAACATAACGCTGACAGACGTAGAAACATTCACCGACGACGACTTTGACAAATACAAGGACATGCTGAAACAGCTGGCTGCAGGCGTTGAAAAGATGTATGCTGAAGGACATTCACCGCAGCTCAACATACTTACAGACCGCATGATGCTCGACAAGATGAACAACTGCGGTGCGGGCGACACGACAATAACACTTGCGCCAGACGGCAACTTCTACGTATGCCCGGCATTCTATCAGCAGCCCGGCGGATATGCTATTGGAAATCTGAAAGACGGACTTGACATAAAGAACAGCCAGCTATACAGGCTCGACCATGCACCGCTGTGCCGCATATGCGACGCCTATCAGTGCCGCCGCTGCATATGGCTCAACCGCAAGACCACGCTTGAGGTGAACACGCCGTCGCACGAACAGTGTGTTGTGGCTCATCTTGAACGCAATGCATCGCGCGAACTTCTTATTGCAATAAGAAAGCACGGAACGTTCTTGCCCGACCGTAAAGAGATTGACAAAATAGATTATTTAGACCCCTTTGACGTAAAAAAAGAATGGTAAAGAAAGTAATAGGACAGGTAACTGTCGAAGAAAAAAACGAGATTCAAACTTTGTTTGAACGTAGAAACGGCCTTAACGAACTGGCTAAGATTCTGACGGCCGACAACAACGAGCTGTATGAGAAACTGGTAAAGGATCTCGGCGAGACCGGCACCAAATTTCAGGCATGGTGGGACCGCATGAGCGACAAATATCAATGGGAAAGCGCTGAAGGCGGCAACTGGGAGATAAACTTCGAAACATGTGAAATTTATTTAGTACAACAATGACATCATTATTTTTGTTTATAGGCACCACCGAACTCCTGCTCATAGGAGCCATCGCCCTGCTGCTTTTCGGAGGCAAGAAACTGCCCGAAATGATGAAGGGCCTAGGACAAGGCGTAAGAGAATTTAAAAAAGGAGTTAACGACATTAATACATCCATAGAGGAAGATACGAAAAAAGAATCTGCTGAAAATGCCCCTGTTGAAGATCATAATAATACAGAAAAAGGCAACAAAGTAAATAATGAAAAATAGCGAAAATAATGGAATGATGACTTTTGGCGGACATCTTGAGGTGTTGCGCCAAATGATTTTTAGAATACTCGGAGTAAGCAGTCTGTTTGCAATAATTGTATTTTGCTTTAAAGATACAACTTGGAACATTCTGCTTGCGCCAAGTGAATGGAATTTTGTTTCTTACACATTTACCGAGCATATTATGCACATGTTAGGGCTGCATAATTTCCATTTTGACGAATTTCACGTTAAGCTGATAGCGACAGATTTGTCAAGCCAATTCATGACACATCTTTCCACATCCATATATTTAGGTCTATTGATTTCATCCCCATACATTCTGTACGAGCTGTTCCATTTTGTTTCACCTGCATTATTCGAGAATGAGAGAAAATACTCGGCAAAAGTAATTTGCGCAGTATATTTTCTTTTCATCATCGGAATTCTGATAAGCTACTACATGCTGTTCCCTATTTCGTTCAGATTTCTTGGAACCTACAGTGTCTCAAACAGAATAGAAAGCACAATAACCCTTGACAGTTATGTCTCTACATTCATCACCATGACTTTACTCATGGGTGTTGTGTTCCAGTTGCCCGTAATATCCTTTGTCCTTGGTAAAATGGGAATAATAAACGCAACAATACTTTCAAAATACCGTAAACACGCATTTATTATAATTCTTACAATTGCCGCAATAATCACACCCGGGCAAGACATCCTAAGTCTTATTTTGGTTACTCTGCCCTTGTATTTGTTATACGAAATAAGCATCAGAGTAGTAAAAAAGACATGCTAATTTTAAATCATGTTATCAAAAGGCGCATTCTTCTTAAACTAAATTACAACAACTTATTATCACCAAAAGACGAACAAAGGCAGCGGATATTCAATGCCGGCAATACGCACAATGAACAACAGCTTGCTGCTCAGCCTAAGCATGCCGATGAACATAAGCATTGACACTGGACTGAACCACTATTACAACAACCAGGCAATGGGCAACAAGTCGTTCTCGCTGATTAACCTCAGAATTAACCTAAACCATAAACGGGTGAAATACTCGCTTGAATGTTGCAATTTGCTAAACACGCGCAGGTATGTATATTCTTACAACATCACCATGTCTGAATTTTATTCCGAATACAGCCTGCGCGGCCGCTCCGTTATGCTGACGGCAAGACTGAATTTGTTTTAGCGGCAAGACAATATCCTTTTTATGGTTCATCCGAAAAATGGAGTGATAGAGTTTTTAGAGTTCATATATACACATGGAATAAAACGTGTATAATGATTTATTTTATAGCATTATAAATATTTATAGCCTTTAAGCGTCAATTATTATGGCAAATTATAACTTTTATATATGATGTATGCTGATTATCAGTAGTATACAAATCTTTATGAATGACTATACATGCTGGTATTCAGCAAAATAAATCCATCACTCCAAATTCCGGAAGACCCCTTTTTATAATCTAAATCGTTAGATTGGGGTTAAACCTAAATCGCATTAGATTGCATATAGTTTAATCTATTTTGTTTATTCATACTTTCAGCCTGTCTTTTTGTTTTATATTGGTGTAAGGCGCTAAGCGCAAACGAAGTTCAGCGCTAGCGTATTTGTTTAGGAGTTAAGAAGTTAAGGAGTAAAGGAGTTAAGACATTAGTTTTGTGGATTATTGTCGTAGCAAGGCATTTGGATTTTTCACTTTTAATTTTTCATTTTTAATTGCGCGCAGCGCCATGCGCCTGTTCTTCGTTCTTCACTTTCGCAAGACGGGAGTTAGAGTAGTTAAAGGAGTAGCTCCTTGAGCATAGCGAAAAAAGTCAATAGCAACGTAGTACTTTTAAGTGAAAAGCAGGTGCAAAGTATAAACGAAGTTTAACGTCAACCAATTATGAAACGTAGTTCGTCGTAGCCAATTATGAATTGTGAATTATAAAAGTGCCTGCGAAAAATCAAACGAAAATCATCTCAATATAAAGCAAAAAAACGACTGAATCATAATACCGATTTGAGTTAAAAATGCTTTAAGAGGCCATTTACATAAAAAATTAAGCGTTTTAGGTTAACTTTAATGGTCTTGTAACATAAAATATCTATTTTTTAATTAATTTTGCATGTTGAATTATGGCAAAGCGAAATCAGGACGATAAAAATGTGCCTGTTATAAAAAATTTAAGTTTGATTATTAAAATTTATTTTTAATCTCAAATAAAAACAGTATGAAAAAACGTTTAGAAATTCTATTCGTGTTGATGTTGTTCTTTACGACCACAATGCTGGCCCAGATGACAACGTCAGGAATCAATGGTATGGTTACAGCCGGAGGCGAAAAGGCCATCGGTGCTACCGTAACGGCTGTACACGAGCCGTCGGGAACCACCTATAACACGGTGGTTAACGTAAGTGGCCGCTACTCTATCAACGGTATGCGCGTGGGTGGCCCTTACACAATCACCGTGAGCTACATAGGCTACACAAAGAGCGTAACCAAGGATGTAACGCTTCAATTGGCAGAGGCATACAGCCTGAATGTAAATCTTACTGAAGACACCAACGAGCTGGGCGAGGTGGTGGTTTCGGCCAAGGCTACAAAGTTTACAGCCGAAAGAACGGGTGCCTCTACCAACATCAACCTGAGGCAATTGGAGAACATGCCAACCGTGAGCCGCTCAATCACCGACTTCACACGTCTGTCTCCCTACGGCGGCAACGGCATGAGCTTTGCCGGTACAGACGGCCGTACAGCCAACTTTACGGTAGACGGTGCCAACTTTAACAATAACTTCGGTCTGAGCGACGGCCTGCCCGGTGGCGGCAACCCTATCTCAATCGACGCTATTGAGGAAATGCAGGTTGTGATATCGCCCTACGACGTTCGCCAGACTAACTTCATAGGCGGTGGCGTAAACGCCATAACCAAGTCGGGTACAAACACCTTCAAGGGTACTGCCTACATATATCATCAGAACGAGAATATGCGTGGCGATGCCATTGAGCGCGAGCAGATAAGCGGCGCACGCGAGAAGGACCAGAAGACCACATACGGCATAACTTTCGGCGGCCCTATCATCAAGAACAAACTGTTCTTCTTTGTAAGCGGAGAAATGAGCAAGACTCCTACCGTAGTTAACCGCTGGCGCGGATCTGTGGATGGCGTGGCCGATGCCGACAATTATATATCACGCACAACGCTCGCCGATTTGGAAAAGGTATCTAACTTCGTGAAAGACAAATATGGCTACGACACAGGCTCATGGACAGACTTCCCTGCCGACGAGAGCAACTACAAGCTGCTGGCGCGTTTAGACTGGAACATCACCAACATGCACCATCTGTCGTTCCGTTACAACTATACGAAGAACCGCAACTGGAACCCCACCAACGCATCTTCAATGGACGGAGGTACGCGCTCGGCTTACAGCCGCTTCTCACAGATGTCAATGAGCTACGCCAACTCTATGTATGCTCTTGATAATCTTGTTCACTCTTTCTCTCTTGACCTTAACAGCCGTTTTACCGAGAATTTGTCTAACCAGTTTTTGGTTACTTACTCTAAGCTCGATGATGTGCGCTTCACCAATTCGGCAGACTTCCCCTTCATAGACATTATGGATGGCACAGGCACTAACACTGCCTACATATCACTCGGTAAGGAGCTGTTCACTCACAACAACGCCGTGCGTAATAACATCTGGAACATCAAAGACGATGTTACCTACTATGCCGGCAACCACAAGATTATGCTTGGAGCTAAGTTTGAACACCAGATGGCGCTCAACTCTTATATGCGTAACGGTACAGGATATTACCGCTACTACTCACTCGACGACTTCCTCAACGGAGCTGCTCCTGAGATTGTAAACCTGACCTACGGCTACGACGGCAAGACAGATCCGGCTGCCAAAGTTAGCTTCAACACTCTCGGCATCTACCTACAGGACGAATGGTCAATCAATCCCCGTTTCAAGCTTACCTACGGTCTGCGCTTCGACGACATGTTCTTCAACAATGCTGACCTGATGACAAACAAGGCTATCTATGACCTCGACTACGACGGACGCCACATAGACACAGGCAAATGGCCGAGCTCTAACCTCACAGTAGCTCCGCGTGTAGGCTTTGTATGGGATATCCTCGGCGACAAGACCCTCAAGCTGCGTGGAGGCTCAGGTATATTCCAGGGCCGTCTGCCGCTGGTATTCTTCACCAACATGCCTACAAACTCAGGTATGGTGCAGTATCAGGCAATTATCAATGCTGCCAACGCTGCAAAGCAAGGATTCACAATGGAAGAATTTGCCGGAGGCCTTGTTACAAACCAGAACGGCTATCCCACTATCGACGCCCTGCAGAACAAGCTCTTCGAGCTGGGTTATCCCAAGACAATCAAACCTGAAGACGGTACTCTGCCTTCACAGATATCAGCCGTAGACCCCGACTTCAAGATGCCTGAGGTATGGAAGACTTCTTTGGCTATTGACTATGTTGTACCAGTAGGCTTCCCTCTGACAATCACAGCCGAAGGTATCTTCAACAAGACAATATATGGCGTTACAATGCAAGACTGGTCAATTCCAGATGTAGGCGGATTTGCACGCTTCAACGGTGTTGACAACCGCCCGATATTCCCTACCGGATACAACAAAGATGTTGTGCCTGCTTATGTGCTGTCTAACACACACAAGGGCTACGGATGGAGCGCAAGCTTGTCAGCATACGCTTCTCCGACAAAGAACATCGACATCATGGCTGCATATACACACACCTGCTCTAAGGAGCTTACTGGTATGCCCGGCTCTAACGCTTCTTCTACAATAGCATATCTGCCTTCAGTAGAAGGTCCTAACAACATCAAGCTGCACAACTCACAGTATGTTGAGCCAGACCGCGTGATAGCACAGATTACTGCTCACGACAACAGCCACAACCACTTCAGCCTCATCTATGAGGGATGGCGCGGCTCTTACAACTACACATACATGCTGCAGAACGATATGAACGGCGACGGACAGGCTTACGACCCGATCTTCATCCCGACCGACGAGCAGGTTGAGAAGAACCAGTTCCGCTTCAAGACAGCTGACGACCGCGACCGCTTCATGGCTTATGTTCACAACAACAGCTACCTGAAGAATCATCAGGGCGAATATGCAGAGGCTTACAGCGTTTACTCTCCATGGGTTCACCGCTTCGACTTCAGCTACAAGCACGACTTCGTGTTCAACACTGGCGCATGCAAACACATGCTGACCCTGAGCTTCGACATCAAGAACGTCGGCAACCTCTTCAACTCTTCATGGGGTGTGGCCAAGACTCTCAACCCGGCTATCGGCACAGAAGCAAAGATCCTGAAATATGAAGGAGCCGACGCTGACGGCTATGCTGTGTTCTCTACTCCGTCATCTATCAACGGATCAACAAAGACATGGACAGCAAACCATGCAATCGGTCAATGCTGGTATATGTCTATCGGCATCAAGTACACATTCAACTAATTTTTAAAACGGAAGTATAATTATGAAACTAAAAAATATATTTTCCCTGCTTCTGCTGAGTGTTGTGGCTTTGTTCACAAGCTGCTCAAACGACGATGACATCACTCTGCTTGATGACATTCAGGTATCAAAATCATACATATCCATCCCCGAGGAAGGTGGTAACGACACCATCATTGTAAAAGCCAAAAGCGACTGGATACTTGAGAACAAGCCCAATTGGCTTAAATTTAACGAGCATTCTGACTCAGTAGGCAAGGCTGGTGAAACACAGCTCGTATTCTCTGCAGAACCTTACACAGGCGGCCGCAGCTCTGACGCCATGACAATAACATGCAACGGCAAGGTGCAGCATCTCAACGTCGTACAAGGCGAGGTTGCAATCACCCCTGCCACTTGCGCCGAGGTTATTGCCGGACCTGACAACAAGACTTATCAGGTAACAGGTACGGTGACAGCTATCGCCAACACCACCTATGGAAACCTCTATCTGAACGACGGTACAGGCGAGATTTACATCTACGGAACTCTCGACGCATCAGGCGCTGAGAAGAACTTCCTCAGCCTTGGCATCGAGGTAGGCGACGAGATTACAGTTCAGGGTCCGAAGCTTACTTACAACGGAACTGTAGAGTTGGTAAACGTTACTGTTGTTGACATCAACAAGAGCCTTATCAAGGTTGACTCTCTTTCTGCAGACGCCATTTCTAAAGATGGCGGCACCATTACAGCATATGTAACCACAAAAGGCTCAGGCGTGTCAGTAGACATTCCAGAGGATGCCAAGGAATGGCTGTCTATCGCTTCAATAAAGCAGAACGGCACATCTGCAGAACTGACCTTCAAGGCTGCACCCAACGAAGGTGGCATACGCTCAACAGAGCTGACACTTGCTACTGTGGCAGACGGTAAGACATACACCACACTGACTACAATCACACAGCAAGGCGGCATACAGGACGTATCTGTAGCAGACTTCAACGCTGCTGCCGACGGCGATGCACAATATCGCCTTAAGGGTGTGGCAACAGACGTTCAGGACAACGGAAGTTTCACGCTGACCGACTGGAGCGGCTCTACCTTGGTTTACAAGAGCACCAACGCTGCAGCCAAAGGCGTTAAGAACGGCGACATCGTAACCGTTGTAGGCACACACGACACATATAAAGGCACAGTAGAACTGGTAGGCGGCGACGTTACAGAGCTGAATCCTACAACCACCATCTCTATTGCCGACTTCATGGGTCTTCCTGACAGCGACACCAACTATATGATAACCGGTACAATCACAAAGATAGCCAACGACCATTACGGCAATGTCTATATCTCTGACGGTACAAACGAGGTTTATCTCTACGGTCTGTATCCCGGCTATGGTGCAACTGGCGACAACCGCTACGACTTTGTTGCCAACAGCGGTCTCAAGGTTGGAGACGAGATTACAGTTATCGGCGCTCACCTGACATACGGCGAAACAATTGAAATAAAGAACGCCATATTCGTCAGCAAGAACAACTGATAAGCAGAATAAAAAAGCTGATGCCGCTTGCGGCATATCAGATAAGAACAGAAATGGCTGTCCAAAGAATCATTTATGGACAGCCATTTCTGTTTCTATCAAAATCACTATTAGGCTGCAATAGCTTTATCAATTTTGCGCATTCATGCTTACGCCGCAAAATATAAATCTCAGAATATTTTCTTTTCCAGACAACCACTTTTATCACGCCTTGCTTTCCGTTCTCGTTTTTTAGTTGTATTTTTGTCAAGTTAAGAAACAAATAACGGTAATATGTCAGATTTCAGACTAAAAGCATTCTACAGCGTGGCCAAGAACCTCAGTTTCACACGTGCGGCTAAAGAGCTGTTCGTAAGCCAACCTGCAATAACCAAACACATCAACGAACTGGAACGGCAATACTCCGTAAGACTCTTCGACCGCACCGGCGGAAAAATAATGCTCACCGACGCAGGACGGCTGCTGCTTGAACACTGTAGCCGCATACTCGATGAGTATAACCGCATGGAATATGACATGAACCTGCTAAACGAGCGCAGCAGCGGACACATAAGTATCGGTGCAAGCACCACGGTGGCCCAGTATGTGCTGCCGCAGATACTAGCTGAATTTACCGAACGGTTTCCGCAGATTGAGGTGTCGCTCACCAACGGCAACTCGCGCGACATTGAGAACGCCCTGCTCAACCACGACATCGACCTTGGCATGGTTGAAGGCATCACCCATTCGGCCGGACTTCAGTATGAGCCTTTTCTCGAAGACGAACTTGTAACTATAATAAAACCGGCAGGCAACGAGTTGATACCCGAAGAAATTACTCCACAGGAACTGTGCCGTCTGCCGTTAGTCATACGCGAGCAAGGCTCAGGAACACTTGAAGTAATAGAAACCGAACTGGAGCATCACGGCATAAGGCCGTCGGAACTTAACATACGTATACGCCTTGGCAGCACCGAGGCCATAAAGGCATTTCTGCGCCACAGCCGCAGCGTGGGCATAGTGTCGGTATTCTCTGTAAGGGAAGAGCTGGCAAGGGGTGTGTTCAGGGTTATCGACATAACGGGCCTTAGCTTCAGCCGCCATTTCTGCTTTGTAGCCTCAGCCGGCAAGGACTCACCGCTGACCGAGAAGTTCAAAGAGTTTACCCGACGCAGTATAATAACTTCAGGTTATAGAGTATAAAAATTTAAAATATATCTCATAACGAAAATTTAATTACCTTTGCAACCGTAAATAAAATTACAGACAAAACAGCATGCCCTGCCGACAGGTTTCAGGCACATATAAATCAAAAAACAAGTAATAAAGTTTAATATCATTAACAAAGGTAATTATTATGTTGGAAAAAGGAAACAGAGCAAACACCCTTCACGGCATTTTGCTGATTGCATTATTCTCGTTCGCGGCTTTTTATCTTGCGGATGTTCCAGTAATTAAACAACTGTCACTTAGTCCTCTCATCATCGGAATCATTCTTGGCATGCTCTATGCCAACAGTCTGCGCAACAGATTACCATGGAGATGGGTGCCCGGAATAAGGTTTTGCAGCAAACGCATTTTAAGATGGGGTATCATATTATACGGATTCCGACTTACCCTCACTCAGGTGGCTGCCGTTGGCCTTCCGGCTATAATTACAGATACAATCATTGTGGCCGGAACTATTTTTCTTGGAATATTATTCGGACGCATGTTAAAAATCGACCGTGACACAGCATTGATGACATCAACAGGAAGCGCCATCTGCGGAGCTGCGGCAGTTTTGGGAGCCGAGCCGGTGGTTAAATGCGAAAGCCACAAAACAGCAATTGCCGTATCAACAGTAGTTATCTTCGGCACACTGTCAATGTTCCTTTATCCAATAATGTACCGTGCCGGCATCCTTTCAGGACTAAGCGACACTGCCGTTGCCATTTACACGGGAAGCACGCTCCACGAAGTGGCACACGTGGCAGGAGCCGGCAACGCCATGGACCCTACCGACAGTCTGGGAATTGCAGGTACGGCTACAATAACGAAGATGATACGTGTTATGATGCTCGCCCCGGTGCTTGTTGTCATGAGCTTTGCACTGGCCGGACGTAAAAAGGTTACTCCCGACGGACGTAAGGAAAAGAGCAAGATAACAATTCCATGGTTTGCCTTCGGATTTATCGGCGTAATCTGTATAAACTCGCTCTTACAGTATCTTTGCGACGCGCCTACCGTTAAAGACATACCGCTGAACGGAGTTATTGAATATATCGACACCTTCATGCTCACAATGGCCATGACTGCTCTAGGAACCGATACAAGTATCAAGAAATTCAAACAGGCCGGAGCCAAGCCGTTCCTCCTTGCAGGCATGCTTTATGTATGGCTTGTGGTTGGCGGATACTTTTTAGTCGCCCCTTAAAAAGATTATTATCTACTGTTATTCAGTAATTTAATCAATAAAA
>CAJMMQ010000010.1 GCA_905214625.1 uncultured bacterium | reverse complement strand
AGATATTAAATTCTTCCTTTTCAGACTTACAAAACTATATGCATAACTCCCCCCCATATTTATCGGGTGAGCCCTGTTTGTTTGTCTGCGCAGACTAAGATTGGTTATAGTAACGGTGATTTTGAACGTACCGACGGCGTGCGCCTGAACGGCAGCGAGCAGCAGTCTGCCGCCATCAGGATACCTGTTTCAAAATTAAAGACACTTGCGGGCAAGAAAATCACAGGTGTCAGGGGAGTGTTCGGTACAAGGAATGTTGAGTCGGTACAATTCTTTGTCACTGACGACCTTAACGGTAATCCTTTGTATGAGCAAGCAATAAGCGGAGTAAGCACAAGCTGGAAGGATTTTGACCTTGACACTCCATTCGAGATAACAGCCGATAAAGACCTTTATTTTGGATTTAAGATTAATTGTACAACCAACTATAAGCCACTGGCTTTTGACCGCAGCTATGGAGAGGAAGGCTGTTCTTACGGTGTCAATGAGAATGGTGAATGGGTAGACCTGTTCAGCAATAAAATGGGATGTTTTAATATTCAGCTGCTTGTCGACGATGCTCCGGCATTTGTTGACGTGTCGGTGCGTCCTTTCGATGCCGACGGATATTATAAGACGGGAAGCGAATATAAATTTCAAGGCCAGCTGTACAACTTCGGCAGTGAGACTGTGACAAGTTTTGACGTTCACTGCAAGTTTGACAATAAGGAGACAGAGACATTTACAGTAAGTGGAGTGTCGATACCCAATGCGTCAACATATAATTTTGATATTCCGAATATACTGACAGAGAGCCAGGGACGCAAGGTGGTCGAACTGTCTGTAGATAATATAAACGGCAAGGCAGACGCTGACGCCACGGATAACGAGTGTCAGAGTACAGTCTATTTCTATCCGGCTGACATTCAGCGCTCATATTTGCTTGAGAATTTCACTTCTCAGCTTTGCATCAACTGTCCTGACGGCCATGAAGTAATGGAAGCAACGCTTAAGGACCGCACCGAAAGCATAGTTCAGATCGGACACCATTCCGGTTATCAGCCTGATTCTTTCACGATGGAAGAGGATGATGCCTATGTTGACTTTTATAACAGCAGTTCAACGTTTGCTCCTGCTTTTATGCTTAACAGAGCTACGAATGAGAATATAAGTGCAGGTTCACCGGTGTTTAACGTAAGCCGTGTTTATATAAATGAGAGCATTGATAAACAGGCAACAATTCAGCCCTATGTTGAATTGCAGTTGAATACTGATTTTGACAAGAACACCAGTCTGCTTTCCGGCACGGTTAAGATAAAGACCTATGTAAAGCCGGCAGGAACAGATCCGAGACTTACATTGTGCATTGTTCAGGACTCAATTATGGGTATGCAGCAGAACGGAGGTTCGGCTTATATGCACAGACACGTGTTCAGAGGCTGTCTGAACGGTGCTTGGGGCGAGTCGGTTGCTCTTGAAGAAGGTAAGGAATTTACAAAAGAAATCTCATATACATTGCCTGACAGCATATTGTCTACATACTATGGCATAAACGTAAAGACACTGCCGGAACAGATGTATCTTGTTGCTATCGTAAGCAACTATAATCCTTCAGACGTTACAGACCGTAAGGTGTATAACTGTGCTGAAGTGAGATTTACAGACGGAGGTGCTGCCAGCGGCATTAGTGAAGTGGTGGAGAATAATGTCAGCGGACGCCTGTATGGCTCTTCAGACTGTGTTAAGGCAGACGGAAACTTCGACCGCATGTATGTATATGACATAAACGGAAAACTTGTGCGCAAGTGTGAAAATCCGGGTGAAACATTTACTCTCAGTCCTGGAATATATGTAACCAGGTCTGTCAGAGACGGCAAGACAGCTACGGCAAAATCAGTTATTGCCCGCTGAATAATGTAAAAATAAGTTTAGCATGAGTAGAATGTGGGGACTGGCATATGGCACCAGTCCCCGGTTCTACAAGCTATCACGCATGGTGTTGTGTGAAAACTTTGACGACTCTTAAACGTTGTTACTTAGCATTTAATACTAGGGGTAAATCATTATATACTAATTTTTTAACAATTAAAGCCTATGATTAAACATTACGCTGCTGCATTATTGGCGGCAATTACTGTAGGTGGAACTGCCTTTGCGCAGAGTCCGGATATGAAGTTGAGATGCGTAGAAAAATGGGGTGATGCTATGGGTGATGCCAAAGGTATCAGCACCAAGGCTGTAAGTTATTACAATTCAGACAATCAGATTGTTTCTGAAACAGACTATGGCGCTGATTATGTCACCGGTGAGTATCTTCCAAGCAGATTCACTGTCTATGAGTATAATGACAAGAAACAGCTTGTTAAGAAGTATTCTCAGCAATATGGATTGTATGACGGCGAGGATCTCGCCTTTAAGGCATCTGTCGACACTGTTTACTATTCGTATGACGATGCTGGCAGACTGATTTGTGAACAAGGAATTCGGTCAAAGGATTCTATTGTTTACGAGTATGACGATCAGGGCAATAAGGTGAGATACGCCAGATATTTGCCTGACTATTACGGAACGGTAAACAACGGTCAGCCTTATGTGATGGAAGAGGAGAGATACAGTGATTTCGTGGCTCCCGACTGTCCCAGTAAAATTGTTGGCGACGGCAGGTATGACAGCTATAAGGTTTCTTATGACGTTGCCTATGATGCTGACTTTAACATGATTTCCAAGAAGAAATTCAATTCGAGCGACGTACCGACTCAAAGCGAATATTGGACATATGATAACGGACAGCTCGTAACTTATGTTAAATATACAGTAAACAGCGTCACTGGTGATGACGGGACAACTTATGAGGAAGTGCCCACATCAAAGACAGAATATACTGTGTTAAGCGAGGAGCCTTTGCGGATAAAGGAACAGGGCTATAGCTACAATAAGAAAGATTCTACTTGGGGAACCAATGTTTATTATTATGTTTCAGAGTATTTCAAGCCGGAGGCAACTTCAGCTCCTGAACTGACTGTGGAGAAAGTTGAAGATAAACTTAATACCGTTAAGTTGACTTTTGATGCCACACCGGTGAATGGCGCTCAGAATGTTGTCTATGATATCATGCGCCATGGAATAAAGATTGCACGCCTTACATCTGCTGACGCAAAAGACGGACAATTGACATATACGGATGAATATGTAAAGAACGGTGATTATGAATACTTTGTGCAAGCTGTTGACGCTGATGCCGATACGAGTGGCGATGACGCAATAAATTCTTATGGATTTGGAATGAACACCTCAAATCTTATTCCTGTTAACTTTAATACAGAACTGCCTGCTGTGACAAATCTGCGTAAGGTGAATGTAGACTATGTCGACAATCAGTGCTTCGTTACATTGAAATGGGATGAACCGGCCAACAAGGATGACTATAAATTCATAATGTACAACGTGTTCCTCAAGGGAATGAAAATACAGGACAATCAGGGTGACACCCTTACTGTCAACAGCTATAGAATAGCCATAGGATGGGGTACTGAAGCTAATAATATCGCAAGAGATATTTATGTTCAGGCTGTTTATGCCATAGGTAAGGTTAATAGTGACACGATTACAGTAGACAATAAGGTTTACAGCCTGGATGGATATAAGGCTCGCTCTGTAGAAAAATGGGGCGATGCTATGGGTACAGCCACGGGCATTACCACGAAGGATGTAAGCTATTATAACGCTGACAACCTTCCTGTTTCAGAGGTAAGCTATGGCGCCGATTATGTTACGGGTGAATTCGTTCCGAGCAGATTCAATGTCTATGTTTATAATGATAATAAGCAGTTGGTAAAGACTTATTCGCAGCAATATGGACAATATGACGGTGAGGATTTTGCATATAAGGAGTCTGTCGACACGGTTTATTATTCATACGATGATGCCGGAAGGCTGATTTGCGAGCGCAAGTTGCAGAGTAAGGACTCTATCGTTTATGAGTATGACGAGAAGGGTAATAAGATCAGGTATGCCCGCTATATGCCTGACACTTACGGAACAGTAAATGGAGGTAAGCCCTATGTTATGCAAGAAGAGAAATACAGTGATTTCGCAGCTCCTGACTGCCCGCGGAAAATTGAAGGAGATGGAAGATACGACAGCTATAAATTCACTGTAGATGTAGCTTATGATGATAAAAACAATGTGATTTCCAAAAAACAATATGATGTTAAGGGAATTCCTTCACAGAATGAATATTGGGAATATGAGAATGGTCTGCTTGCTTCTTATACAAAGTACACTTTAACAGGTGTGGAAGGCGATAACGGGGAAACCGAATATGAGGAAGTTCCGACCTCCAAGACTTTATATACCGTTGAAAGCACCGAGCCGATGCGTATCAAGGAACAGACCTATTCATACAATAAGAATAACTCTACTTGGGGTGCAAGCGTTTATTACAGAATTACGGAATACTATAAGCCTGAAAGCGAGTCAGCTCCTGAGCTTATTGTAGAGAAAGTTGCCGATAAACTCAATACTGTTAATCTTACATTCAATGCCACAACAATTAGCGGTGTTCAGAATGTTGCTTACGACATCATGCGCCATGGCATAAAGATTGCCCGCCTGACGGCCGATACAGCCGTAGACGGCATGATCACATATACAGACGAGTATGTTAAGAACGGCGACTATGACTATCTTGTTCAGGCTGTTGACGCTGATGCCGACAAGAGCGGTGATGATGCCCTTAACTCTTATGGATATGGTATGAACACATCAGATCTGGTGCGTGCCAATGTTTATACAGAGCTTCCTGCTGCCACTAACGTTCATGGCGTTGACGTAGAATATGATAACGATCAGTGTTTCGTCACATTGGAGTGGGATGAGCCTGCCGACAAGGATAAATATATGTTTGTTCAGTACAATGTGTTCCTCAAGGGCATGAAGATTCAGGACAATCAGGGCGAGACCCTCACTACCAACAGATATAAGATTGCTATTGGTTGGGGCAACGAGAGCAGTGAGATTGCCCGCGACGTTTATGTTCAGACTGTATATGTAATAGGTAAGGCCAATAGTGATACTGTTACTGTAACCAACAAGATAATACCGTCTGCAATTGATGCTGTGGATTCTGGTTCAGACTTCCAGTTCAATAACGGAATCCTTACTGTAAGTGATGGCGCAACAATGGATATCTGCACAGCCAATGGAACAGTGGTGGCTATTGGTCGTAAAGATCCGGTTGACCTGACAAACAGACCTGCCGGCGTATATCTTGTAAAGATAAACAAGAATGGTGCTTCTACAATCTACAAAGTTGTAGCAGGCAGTAAGCACTAACATATAAAAGTCCGGGTATGTGTCTGAAACATGACGCATATCCGGACTTAATAAATGTATATTCAGAATATAAAAATCAGAAAAGGTCTATAATTAACTTCCACATGAAAAGATTACTGACAGGTGTAATGGCTGTTGCCCTTTCTATTACAGCAATGGGACAGTCGAAAGTATATTTATCCGAGAATTTCGACAACGGAATACCCGCTGATTTTATTACTGTTGACCGTGATGAGAATCCTGTGGCTACATCTTACTATAAGAATGTTTCTATTGGTTCAAGTTGGATTGCCAATGTAATAGACAATCAGACAAACAAGGCTGCATTCAGTTTCACACAAGGAAGCTATAACTTTGCTCAGGAAAACTGGCTCATAGCTCCACAAATATCCATTGATTCGGATTCAGAGGCTTATCTCCGTTGGGATGGTAAGTCTGTATATCATGATTACTTGGAAGACTATAAGGTAATGGTGTCTACGAGTAATGATGATATAGGCAGTTTTAAGGAACTTTATCGTGTAGAGGGAGAAAGCTATTTTTGGAAGACTCATACTGTGTCGTTAAAGCAGTATGCCGGACAGAAAATATATATAGCTTTTGTGTGCACCAGTCTTAACAAGTATATTCTTGCCATCGACAATATTTATATAGGTGAACTTGACGGTTATGATTTTGATGTTAAGAATACATCAAGCCGGTTCTCGGGCAATGTCGCTTCTGCTACAGTCAGCGGCAATATGCGGAATATAGGCCGCACGGCAGACATTAAGTCTGTCTCATGTACAATCGGCGGCACTGTACTCTCCGAGGATGTTGATGTTTCTGGACTTACACCGGGAGATGTGCTCGACTATAAATTCGACATACCTTTAACTGCCAACAGCGTTAACCGTTATGACATTAGTCTGCGTATGGCAGATGGCACCGAACAGAAGATATATACAGACAGCGTCATCAGTTCATATTTCCCACGCACGCTGTTGCTCGAGGAAGTTACCGGAGGTTGGTGTCCAAACTGTCCTGAGGGCATTCTATATCTTAATGAGGTCAAGGAGCGCATGGGCAAGGATGTCATAGTAGTATCTGTACACATGAATCCCGACCCGCTTCAGTGTGAAGGCTATTCCAGCTCCATGGTCAGCTGGCTGTCAAGTCTTCCTTCTATTATATATAATCGTAATCTCGACTATAAGAATTCCGACATGTATCACACTGCCGGATATCTTGAGAAGGCTATGTTAGAGCCTACGACGGCTATGGTTACTGCCACGGCTGCTCTCGACGGAAATAATGTGAACATGCATGCAGACATTTCGTTTGCGGCAGATTATGATAATTCTTCAGATAAATACAGGGTTGGTTTTGCTGTTGTCGACAAGGAATATTCCCAAGGCAAGGTAATTCAGAAAAACTCGTGTACATTGGTCAGTTCAGGCGAATATTACTATCTGCCTCAGGAAATCCCCGGCTCGTTCATAAAGTTCCACGATTTGCCTATAGAGGGCAGCACCATGCTTTCAGGTGTGCCCAACAGTCTGCCTGCCGAAATAAAGGCCGGCGGTGAATACTCACTCGATTATCAGCTTACACTGCCGGATCGCGTGTATGGTATCGACAGCCTTTGTGTTGTCACAACAGTGTTTGACAGTCGTACCGGTGTGGTGCTTAATGCCGCAAGTACAGACCTCGTCGTTGATGCTACGTCTGGTATAAATGCTGTTGACAGTAACACGTTGAACGCACAGATTATTTGTTCTGATAATGGTGAAGTCTGCGTTATTTTGCCCTGCACGGAATCTTGTACAGCGCGCATTGTCAGTCTCGACGGCTGTGTAGTGAAAGAGGTCTCTGCCAATGGCTCCGACCGTTTGAATATCAATTGCCGGAGTCTTGACGGATGCTATATTGTTCAAGTAATTCAGAACGGAAGAAAAACAGTAAAGAAAATCATATTATAAATAATTAAAAAAAATCAACATGAAAAAAGTTTGCATTTCGATTTGCCTTTCTTTGCTATGCATGAAAGGCATCGCTGATACAAAGCCTATAATCATGTACAGCGATCCTTATCAGTATGTGACAGCCATTTCATCAAATGGCGAGTGGGCGTGCGGTACGCTCAATGACGGTACTGGCAATTATGTTGCATTCGTGTGGAATCTTGAGTCGAACGAAATCAAGAATCTTGGTTCAGGAACTTTTGCTTACGGTGTGTCAAACGACGGTACAGTCGTTGGCTCTTACCCTGACTCTGAGGCATCTACCAACGGCGCGGAGGTAACTTCTGCCGGTTATTGGAATGACGGCAAGTGGCATCACCTTGAGCTGCCTGACGGCATAAAGTACACTGACTCTGAAGCCAGCAGTATTGCCAACTGTATAAGCTCAGACGGTAAGTTTATTGGTGGCTCTTTTTATTCGGCTACGGGCCTTTATTCTC
Source organism: uncultured bacterium (assembly GCA_905214625.1). Taxonomy (GTDB): domain Bacteria; phylum Bacteroidota; class Bacteroidia; order Bacteroidales; family Bacteroidaceae; genus Prevotella. Next base: position 87,064 of record CAJMMQ010000010.1, on the reverse strand, counting down.
CAGCTGTATGGGAGAACGGCAAGTTCGCACGAGATTTAAGCGATGGATATGCCGGGTCAGTGTATGCTGTTACCGACGACGGCTCTAAGGCCGGAGGGTGGACTTACACAAAGGAGTCGGGCAGTACACGTATCACTGTTATGTGGGACGAGGAAGGCAACCGTCATTTCCTTAAAGATGATACATCTAATGGTTCTCCCTATTTTGCAATCCAGAAATTCTCATCAGACGGAAACAAGGCTCTCTATGAGGATGGAATCTACGATTTCACCACAGGTGCCACTACCGTTATACCTTCTATAAATCCTGATTTCTGGGGCTTCGTTCTTTATGATTTCAGCGACAGCCTTTCGGTTATAGGTTACGAGCAGACGCGTAACGGCTACCAGTTCCCGATTATCTACAGAAACGGCAAGACGGAAAAGCTGGAAGATTATCTTATTTCTCAGGGTGTCGATTTTGAAGCTGATGGAATGATCGCGTCGCGTGAGGACGGTGAGGGAGCATACAATCTGATGATAGCCCATTCTATTTCAAAGAACGACAGCGTATTTGCGATTACCGTTGTTGACAAAGACCAGTATATGCGTTCTATAATTGTAAAGCTCAATCAGAATTGCTCTAATCCTGAACCGGTAAGCGTTCAGGGATCTGTGCTCGAAGGCCTTGCTGCCGCCAAGATAACATGGAAGGCACCTTTGGTGAACAGCTCAAATGTTAAGGGCTACAATGTTTATCGCAACGGAGAGAAAGTTAATACCGGCCTTGTTGAAGCTACAGAATTCTATGATGGCGGGCTGGCTGTCGGCTCATATCAATACTATGTTACGGCTGAATTTAATGACGGTCAGGAGTCTGCTGCATCATCTTTTGTAACGGTTGACGTGGAAGCAGACGCGGCCAATGCTCCTTACGCACTCAGCGCGCGTATGAAAAACGCCGAGAACGTGCTCCTTGCATGGAATCGTCCGCAGAGCAATCTCCCGACAAAGCAGTATTATGCCATTGACGATGAGATCAGCGGGTTTGGCGGTGGCAGCAACTCGTTTGAGCTGGCCATACGTTACGGCAAGTCTGAACTTCAGATGTATAACGGATATAAGATTTCTGCCGTGAAGTTTGTTCCAAGAGAGAAAATCACCGGCTGGGATATTAACATCTATAAAGACAAAGAACTGATTTACACACAGCATGTAGACCAGGAGCTTGCTTATGGAAAGGAGAACACCGTAGTTCTTACTAATCCGGTAGCCGTGCCTCAGGACGGCGATGTATATATTGCAGTTCAGGCTAATGTGCCTTCTACGATGAACAGCTCTAATGTCATCGGTATGATTTCTGAAAAGTGTACAGCAGGTTACAGCGATTTGCTTAGACTTCTGACAGAAGATTGGTTCTATTCTCTTAATGAGGCTTCACAGGCCAGCCTGGGCACATCATTGCCGGTTACGTGGGCTATCGGTGCTACATTCGTGTCTGACGACATGAGCAGCGATATTGACAATGTTTCAGGCTATAACGTTTATCGTGACAATGTTGAGGTAGGCTATTCTGAGACAACAAGCTTTATCAACGAGTCGGTGCCTGCCGGCGACTATACTTATGCGGTAGAGGCTGTTTACTGCAACGGCATGGTGTCAGGCAAGACTGCCATTGACTTTACTGCTGTTACAAACAAGGCTGCATTCAAGGCAATAAGCAATGTTGCTGTTTCAAATGGAGATAACGCTACTACAGCCGTGTTCAACTGGCCGGTTCCTGTTGATGATGATGAAACTGTCATTGAGTATTGCGGCAAAAATCCGTCACAGGGCGCAACAGCCTCTGAGAGCACCAACTATGGCTATATGGCTCTTACGACATATTCTGGCGATAAGCTCCAGACTTACGGAAACTATGATGTCAAGTCTGTACGTTTCTATCCTACAGCCGACGCTGACTTTACTGTCATTATTAAGAAAGACGGTGAAGAGATTGTAAATCAGTATGTAGAGAACTACAAACTTAATGAATGGAATATCGTAACACTTGAAGAGCCGTTCGTTCTTGACGAGAATTCTGCTTATGACCTTATAATCGACTGCTTCGATGTTACTCCTAATGCAGCTCCTCTGGCCCTCGACGGCGAAACTCCTTTCAAGGGTATTGCAGACATGTATTCTCTTGACGAAGGTGCCACATTCACTTCTACAGGCTTTGTAGGCAACTGGATGATGGGTCTTATCGCTACCGATCCTGAGGGAGCCGAACTTCCTGTCGACGGTTACGATGTAAGAGTTGACGGCACAAAGGCTAACGGGCAGACACTTACAGAGCCTACATTCACCTATGCTTTCGGCGATGGTGCCGACTTGAATGCTACTCATAAGGTTAACGTTGACGTTTACTACAGCGTTGTCGGCAAGGTTGAAGGCAGCGCCGTGTTCTTCACGCTTGCTTCTACCGGCATTAACGAAAATGTAATCAACGACATCAAGCTCACACGCGACGGTGAAAGCTATATACGTGTTGAAGGCGAAGGCATTCTTGGAGTAGACCTCTATTCTGCAAACGGAACACTCGTTAGCAGCACAGACACTAACGTTGTTAACGTTTCTGGCGTTCAGGGCGGTGTCTACATCCTGAAGGCTAAGACTGCAAACGGTGTAAAGAACTTCAAGGTTCGCGTTTCTAAATAATGAAACAATCCTGTAGCCATGCCAATAAAGCCTTGGCATGGCTGCAACATACAACATGATGCGTCAACAGGCTTATGATGTTATTTATACATCATGCTTTTGGCGGACAAACAGAAGTTAACGGACAATGGCTCAAGGATGTTTATCCTAAAGCTGCTGTCCGTTAATTTTTTAACCCAAATCGCATTAATATTCAGCCTGGATTTCGGGCATGTAGATTTGGATTGGCTAACGCCGAACTTCGTTTTTTTTCGCTCTTTCCCCTTCGTTCTTCACTCAAGTAAAAGTATCGCCGCTTCGGGTGATTCCTCATGTTTATGTTTCCGTGGGTGTGCCACCCCACGGTTACTGAGGTGTAGTCCTCCGGACAAAAGCAGTGTATATGAATAATTCTGTTATCCGAACTGACAGCTTTGGCGTTTTATGGCACAAGGTAGAGAATCGTAATCAAGCACAAGTTGTTCAATGCGAAAAGTAACAGGGCCGTTTACGTATAAAAAGTGGGCCGTTAACGACCAAAAAGTGGGCCATTAACGACCCGTAAACGGGCCACTAACAGTATGAAACCATTATGGCTTGATTTGCTTAAAGAAAGTGTTTTTAAGTCGTGATTTTCGACATAACCGTAATATATTTAAAAGAAAAAGTTACGGATTTTTGGGTATTTTTGTCGTGTGATGAAAAAACAAGGGTAAGATGGCGAAAATTACAGCTTTATGAGGATAGTTTTTCAGCATTATCCGTAGGGACGTACCCGAGGTACGTCCACTTTTGCGTATAATTTATTCATATTATCGTTATTTTGACGTACCTCGGGTACGTCCCTACGGGCAGGTTATAGCGGTCAGATTCATATTTCGGCAGGCACTTTTATAATTCATAATTGGCTACGCCGAACTACGTTTCTTCACTCTTCCCTTAATCAGCATTTGGATTTTTCTCTTTTCTCTTTTCACTTTCGCAATACGTTTTTCGTTTTTCACTCCCGGTTTGGATTTAAGGCTACACAATGTCTATCGTTTCCAAGTCGTCAGGCACAAATATGTTGCCCCTGAAGCTCTGCGCCGCTTCGCGGGCATATTCAGTCCTGCGTGTGGCCAGCGTCTTGTCTTCGGTGTGGTATAGCAGCAGGTTTTTCACTCCCAGCTCCGCGGCCACGGCTCCGGCGTCTCTGGCCGTGCTGTGAAACTTCTCGTAAGGCTTGAACACGTCGCGGTCTTTATACAGGCAGAACGCCTCGCACATAAGCCAGTCGGCGCCTTGCGCAATAGGGTAGTTGGCCCTGTTGCACGGCTCGTCGCCCATGCACACCAGTGTGGCTCCTCCCGGCATTGTGGCACGGAAGCCAAACTGCTTTTCCTTGTCCGACAGCACGTCGAAGCACTGCATGCCGATGTCGCCGGCCATAAATTCGTCGCCGCTCATCTTCTCGCACAGCATTATGCGGCTGCCGAACAGTGCGTTATAGTTCTTGTGCAGCGTCATCAGGCATATCTGCCTTAGCGTGCTTGTCACCTTGTCGTTGCCGTAGACGTGCAGGTTGCCCTTGTATTCGCCGCCGAGAATCCTGTGCATAATCATCCTCACCACCCACACTGCACCCAGTATGTGGTCGGTGTGCGCATGCGTTATGAACATGTGGTGTATGTCCGTAAGGCTTATTCCTGATTTTTCAATTTGCGACATTATGCCGTTGCCGCCCCCTGCGTCAACGAGCAGTGCGGTGCCGCCCGTCTTCAGGAAGAAACACGTGTTGTAGCATCTTGTAACCCCTGCGCTTCCCGTGCCCAGCATTATTATTTTGTTGTGTAGAGTATCCATTGTTACCGGCAGATACGTGTTAAAACCTTATTCGCCGCTGCTGTTACATTGGCAGCTGATGAGTGGCCGTTATTGTTGTTCTTCTTCATTTTCGCCGTCAAAATCTTCACCTTCTTCTTTCTTTTCAAGCGATATCCGCCTGTAAGTGGAGGGAGTCATTCCCATCATGTTTTTAAATATCTTGATAAAGCTGCTCGAAGAGTTGTATCCAGTCTGTATGGCTATGGCCTGTATGTGCATGTCAGATTCGCGCAGCAGCCGGCATGCCTCAAATAGCCTGTATTCGTTGAGCAGTGTCTTAAAGTTCTTGTGATACGTATTGTTTATGATGAACGACGCGTATTTCTCGTTGGTTCCTATTTCTCTTGCCAGCATCGGCAGGCTGCAGTCGGGCTGAAATATAAAGTCTTTGTTCCTCATTACATGTGTTATGCGCTCAAGCAATATCTCTTCCTGCTCTTCTTTCAGCAGTCTTTTGTTTTGTGCCGTGTCTTCGTCGTCGCTTTTCCCGTCGTTTTCCTGCTGGCGCGCTTTCATGTATTTGTCCTGTATGGTTTCGTTCATCTTGTATGCCTCGTCAAGCGCAGCCGATTTTTCTATCAGCCTGCGGTACGACTCCTCCTGCCTCCGCTTTTGTCTGTATATGATTATGAACAAAATGAGCAGAATTATGAAAAAGAACAGGATTATAGATATTATGAGCAGTCCGGTATTCACTTTCTTTGTGAGCAGTGTCACGGTTTTGTTATGTTCCTTGTTCTCATAATTTTGCAGGTTGTATTGCGCCTTTATGAACATTCCCGTATTATAAAGCGAGTCGTATATCACACGCAGTTTTGAGAAACATTCAAACTCTGCGTCGTGCTTTCCGATGCTTCTGTACAGATACCCCAGCTGTTTGTATGCGTTGGAAAGCAGGTCGGGGCGGTTAAGTTTTGCTACAATGGATTTGTATTTCTCAAAACATTCTATAGCCTTTTGCGTCTGCCCTGTGGTTACGTATATAAGTCCAATCTCGTTTTGTGCGCTCAGCGCGAAGTCGGGGGGCAGGTTGTTCTTCTCAGCCTCACTGTGTGCCTTGTTTAGATATGCCATGGCCGTTTTATATTTCTTCTCCTTGGCAGATATCACGCCTTTGCTGAACAGAATATAGAAGTTGGCAATGTCTTTGTTTTCCATCGGATACTGTTTTTGCAGTTCCAGAAACTTATGGGCCTTCTGCGGCTGGTTCAAGAAACAGTAGCCCATCATCAGGCTGATGGCAAATTTACTTATTTTTCCGCTGTCGTTTATTTCCATAGCCTTTTCCAGTCCGCGTTCGTAGTAGTACACCGAACGGTCGTAGTCTTCAAACATGGCGTATATAGACGCTATGTTTCCCATTGTAGCAGCCTGAATGCCTTTGTCGTCGTTGTGTCTTGCGCTTTCCAGACACAGTGTGTAGAAGTCGAGAGCCTCAATAAATCTGTTGGCATCGTAGCATATGCCTCCTCCTTTGAACAGAAGTTCCGGAAAACGCTTGTCATCCTTGTTCTTATGATACAGATTTTTCAGTTTGTCGTATTCCTTAATAGCCCGGTCATAGTTGTCTGTTTGTAGCGCTTTGTCGCCTGATTTTGCTATGTCTGTAATCCGGTCTGCGTTAATGTTGAGGCAGACCATGCATACTGACAGTAAGATTAGTCTTAAAATATTCATACAATGTATCGTTGTCAAAGGTTTGGTAAAATTAATAAATTTATTCTACTAACAGCCTTTAATGTCAATATTTTTTGTTGTCTTTTCAAGAAAAAAATATTATTTCACTTAAAAACAGTCCATTTTATCGGTATTTCGTGAGCAGGCAATACTATTTGATGTTTGTTTTACACTTTTTAAAAATTTCAAGTTTTTGCAATCCGTTTTTCTTAAAATGAAAATCGGCACGAACTAAATAGCAGTAATTTTGGGCCATCTTTGTTAACTTAATTATTAATTAAAAGTGTTTAGTTTATGAATTATTTTATTCAATTTACGCTGGTAATGCTCATGTTGTTGGCCGGGCCAATGCGAGCTGATGCCCAGCAACTGTTAAAGCTGAAGCCCAAGGCTCAGGCGGATCTGAACGAGATCCGGCGCGACAGAGGCCCGGGCGAGGCTGAAGTTACTAACGGTTTGTTGACACCAAACCCAAACAAGGTGTTGTCTTTCCAGCAGATGATGGAGAAGACAGAGACTTCTAAAATAAGTAAGGTGGCTTCACGTTCAGGGGCGGCAGCTGTCGGAAATTCCGTTTCCGGTGAATATCAGTTCGCGGGTTTCGATGTTACACTGCCGGGTGTTGTTCAGTTTAATGTGTCACCATACGAAAAAGATACTCTTGCTGTTGATTCGAGCTTAACTGAATACGCATTCTGTCATGAAGGAAGATACTATGCCTTCAAGCCCATATGGAATTCTGCCACTATGAATTACGACCAGATGGACTGTGTTGTATTCAATACTGCCGATTGGGAAAAGGACGACTCCGTAAGATTAAATATAGCAAACCAGGGCGAAGTTCCCTACATCACTTTATATGACAATACAACCGGACAGTTCTATTGCATCTCGATGATGTCGACATATAAAACTCATACGGATTCTTATGAATTGAACATTCTTGACCCTACCACATATAAGATGACAAAAGTGGGGCACATCTGCAGCTGGACATGGATGGACGATGAACATCAGCAGTCAATTAACGGAGCCGTTATGATTAACGGTGAGATAATTGCCATCGACAATTATAACCGGCTTGTTAAGATAGACAAGAACTCAGGCGCTCTTTCTATAATAGGAAAGATGAAGATTGGCTATGCCGGCCCTGGGCATCCCGACTACGACCAGATTGTAGGCTTGCAGGGTATGGCTTATGAAGAGTCTACGGGTGACATCATAATCAGCCACCTTGACTATCTGGAGGGAGCATATCTTTACAGAGTGCATCCTAATGACATTACAGACGGCGTGATAAGTACAGAGAAGATGGACGAGCTGTATTCTACATATTATTATATGTACGTGCAGAACAGCGGTATGTCGGCCGCACGTCTGGCAACTCCATCTGACTATAGTATTGAGATGAATGATATGAAGGCAAACATATCCTTCACCGTTCCTTCAAAAATGGTTAACGGAACACAGCTTTCAGGCAACGGTATTATTAAGGCTGAATTCCTGGTAGACGGAAATGCTGTTTCGCTTGGCGATGTTACTGATGCCGGCGTAGCTCCCGGTACTGTTGTAAACAAGCAGATAGACTTGGCCAAGGGCCTGCACACCATATCGTTGACTCTCTCTGCAACAGGTTTCGACGCAAGTCTGGGCGAGATTGCTTCATCTCAGACTATTTCAAAGATGATTTATGCCGGATATGACGTTCCTACAGTACCGACAGACGCAAAACTGACAATAGCCGACAACACGGCCACCATAACATGGACGGCACCTGCCACAGGCGAGAATGCCCAGTGGGGAGCTGTATTTGATTCTTCTGACCTTACTTACACCGTAACGCGTACTTACGACAACAAGGTTGTTGCCAAGGACATTACAGCCACACAGTGTGTGGATGCGGAACTTGGCGATGTTATGCATACATATACTTATCTGATTACTGCAAAATCGCACGATTCTGCCAGCGAGGCTGCCAAGACAAACAGCGTGGTCAACGGTAAATATGTTGAGCTGCCTTATATCAACGACTTCTCTTCTTCAGAGTCTCTCGATTTCTTTACCAACCACAGCCTTAACCAGGACGGTGAAGGACGCCAGTGGTCATGGAACTATATTCAGAAACACATAACGACGATGCCTTCGGCCACATATTACAACAATAACTACTGGCTCTACAGCCCGTCGTTTGCAATGGATACAGAACATGTCTATCGTGCGCGGTTCGACTTCACGCCTAATGGCAGAGCTGCTTCTACAATTGTGCGCATGGCCGTTACTCTTGGACAGACAACCAACGAGGATGAGCGCATCGACACGTTGATGAACTATGTAGACAAGATGGGTGCAACATATACCGAGAATGTTTATTTCCGCGCACCGCAGAGCGGATACTACAACATAGCTTTCTGGGATTATTCTCCGCTAAACGATAATGACGACGGTGGCTCGGTAATCATTGACAACCTTGAAATCAGCGAGGCTCTTTCTGTAGCGGCTCCTGACAAGATTAGCGGTCTGAACCTTGCTAAAGGCGAGGGTGGCGCGTTGAAGGCTATCTTGACATTCACGCTTCCTACAAAGACTATCTCTGGCGAGGCCCTTTCTTCTCTGAGCGCAGTCAAGGTGCTTGTCGGCGACGATGTTGTCGGCACGATAGACAATCCTGCTCCGGGCTCAACACAGACTATCGAGGTTGACGCTATTAACGGCGTGAACACATATGCCGTGGCTGCATACAACAATGCAGGTCAGGGCTGGCCGGTAGAGGTAAGAGACTTTGTTGGTCCTGACGTGCCAGCTGAGGTGCAGAACTTCAGAATAAACTGGGGCGAGAACGATAACCAAGTTGAGATGACATGGGACGCTCCTGAGATTGGCGCTAACGGAGGATATGTAGATTCAGAAAATCTTACTTACAATGTTTACGGCTACGACGGCAATACGGCTACGCTGACATTATTACAGAGCGACGTTGAGACAACCAACTTTACTTATACTGAAAACACCGGCAACACCCAGGCTTATTTCGCTTATCAGGTAACGGCCAACAACGAGGTGGGTGAGAGCGAAGCTGCTACCCGTACCATATTCCTCGGCAAGGCATACGAACTGCCGTTTGCAGGCACATCTTTGGAAACTGCTCCTTGGATGACTGATACTGACAAGAACGGACTTTACTGGGACGTTGACGCAGGCGATTATGACCTGACGGTAATACCTGTCAACAACGACGACCTGAAACTTATGTTCCGCAGCGATAGCAATCTGGGCGGCGCAGGAAGAATAAACACTCCGATTATCGACCTTACAGGACATGACAATGCATCGTTCAACATCTATCTATATCATGACATCAATGCCGGCGAAAACGGATTCTGCCGCATCGATGCTACAACAAACGGAATGGACTTTGAGCCGGTAAGCGACACTATCTATGTAGGCGACAACGCTGGATGGGTGAAACATGTTATTCCGCTCAAGAAGTATGCAGGCAAACGCATTTCTCTCGGTCTGTATGGCAGCATTGACGACCCCGCACACCGTCTGTTCGCCGACTCTATCTCAGTTGTTGACATGCCTCAGAACGACCTTGCCATAAGTGCTGTTTCTTACGACAAAGGCAAGATTGTCAAAGGTTCGTCTCCTACTGTTACTGTTACAGTGGCTAATCAGGGCGTAAATGCAATGAGCGATTATGCTGTCGAGTTCTTCGTAAACGATGTAAACGTGGGTGAAGTTATGCCTGATGAGGCTCTGGCCATGGGCGAGACGCGCCAGTTTAGTTTCACCGTTCCCGTTACGGCAGGAACTGACACCGTGAAATGTTATGCTCAGGTGGTTGCCGATGAGGACGAAAGACCGGACAACGACATAAGTCAGACAGTTTCTATTGTTCCGCAGGTTTCAACATTGCCGGCTCCTGTTAATCTCCGTGGCGAGCTGAAGGACGGTAAGGTAGAACTGGCTTGGGAGGCTCCTGAAGTTGCCGACGGCCTGAAGGTTGTCGACGATTTTGAAAACAATGAGGCTTTCACGCTCGACAATATTAACGGCTGGAACACTTATGATGCCGACAAGCAGCGCACAATGTCAATGATACGTCTTACAGACAATTACTGGCCTAACTGCCATCTTGCTCAGGCTTGGATGGTTTGGAATCCGCTTAAGGCTCTTTGCGAAGATTCTTATTGGCTGGCAAAAGACGGCAACCAGTGTATCATCAGCTGGGGTTCAACAGGTGTAGGCTCTGACGGTTACCTCAACCTTGAAGGCTATATCAATGACGACTGGTTAATTTCTCCTGAAATAAAGGGTGGAACAGAGCTTGAGTTTGATGCTTATGCCACTACGTCTTCAGTTTATGGCGATTCATACATGGAGGTTCTTACTTCGTCAACAGACCGCAATGCCGAATCGTTTACAACATTGAAGAGCTTTGCTGTTGGTGGTGATATTGAAGCATGGCAGCATTTAAGCTTTACGCTTCCTGAAGATGCCAAGTATGTTGCTATCCGTAACAGATACACAGAGTTTGCCATTTTGCTTGACAACCTGACTTATACACTTGACAAGACACCTGTACTGAAAGGTTATAATGTATATCAGAACGGTTCGCTGCAGAACGACACACCATTATCGGCAACAGTATTTACAGGTCTCAATGAGGGCGAATACCGCGTAAGCGCAGTATATGACCTTGGAGAATCAGAACCGCAGTCAACAGTAGTTTCTACCGGCATCAAGGATGTAACTTACGGTGTTACTGTTAAGGTTGAATATGGCGATATCGTTGTCAGCGGCGCACGCAATGTGAAAGTTTACAATACAGCCGGTATGCAGATTGCTTCTGTAGACAATGATAATAATGTTAAGCGTATCTCTGTTTCAGAGGGCGTATATCTTGTAAAGGCTGATAAAGCCACATATAAGATAATGGTGAATAAACGTTAATCCTATTACTATGAAACACAATAAAATTTTGGTTTCTGGCCTTACATCCCTCTTGCTCTTAGGAGCAAGAGGTGTTTCTGCCCAAGAATCCGACAACAATTATCCGGTCGGCTACGCGTTCAACTGCTCAAGCGTGGTTACGGACGTCCGTGGTATTTACAGCTTCGACTTCGGCACGGAGTTATCCAACGTGCAGAACGTCGTTAAGCTTGAAGAGTCTACCCGCGTCGGCGCTCCCGTCCTTTACGACGGCAGCTACTACTTCCTCGACTGGACTTCAGACACCCGTCTCCGCAAGCTTAGCCTTGACGGGAAAAAGCTCACTGACATAAGAACCTACAGCGACTATAACGCCTGCAACCATTTCACCTACAACCGTCAGGACGGAAAGGTTTACTGCGTTGAGAACGGCTATGACGATTCTTACGAATCCGTTACTTATCTCGAGACCGTAGACCTCACGAACGGCAACATAGACACCCTCTGCGTGCTCCAGCCCGACAACGGCACATCGCTTTACGCCATGGGCCTTGCCGTCAACTATGACGGCGAGATGTACGTCCTCAACGAGGACGGCCAGCTGTTCATCGTGGACTATCCTTCAGGCCGCAGCTCTTATGTCGGCACGATGGACTACAATCCCGACGACGTGTTCTATCAGGAGAACAACAGCTTGTTCTTTGACGACAACAGCGGCAAGCTTTACTACCGCATGAAGACTTACGGCGGCGGAAACGAGCTTGTAAGCATCGACACAAAGACAGCCGCCACCACACGTGTCTGCAATCTTTCTGCTGATAAGATATTCGGCGGATTCTCAATATCATATCAGGCCGCAGCTGCCGGCGCTCCTGCCATGGTAAGCGACCTCGTGATAACTCCCGCAGCCGATGGCAAGCTTTCCGCCACCCTGAGCTGGACCAATCCTTCTCTGACCTACGGCGGCGAGAGCCTCGATGCGATCAGCTCTGTTCTTATTTACCGTGACGGAACCCAGGTTGGCGAGGTTACCGGCGCTACAGTAGGCGGCAAGTCTACATGGACAGACGAGTCGGTACCTTCCAGCGGCAAGTACGCCTACACGGTTGTCGCCGTTAACGCATCAGGCAACGGCGACCGTGCTGTTGGCCGTATGTGGATAGGCAGCGGCATCCCCCTGTCGGTTACCGACGTAACCCTCTCAACCGACGGCACCCGCGGTCAGCTTACATGGAAGGCTCCCGCGTCTGGTCAGGACGATGCCTATGTCAACCCTGACATGCTTCTCTATGACGTTGTACGCTATCCTGACGGTAAGCATGTTGCATCCGACCTTTCGGCGACAGAGTTTACAGACGAGACTATAGACGTCCTCGGGCGTTACTACTACACCGTCACCGTGAAGAACGAAGCCGGAACGGCGGAGGCCGTTTCATCCAACTCTCTGGTAATAGGCCCTGCCCTTGACGTTCCTTGCGAAATGGAACTCCTCATTAGCGACGAGCTTGACACATGGACCATCATAGACGCAGACGGCAACGGCCATTCATGGCGCTGGACCAAGGGCTACGGCTCAGACATGACAGGTGCCCGCATATCTTACTGGAATGACAATGTCGCTGCCGACGACTGGCTCATATCTCCTCCTGTAAGTTTCAAGGCCGGACATACATATCAGCTCAAGTTTGCGGCTCAGTCTGGCACAAGCACCACCGACAGCCTTGACGTTACATTCGGAACAGGCGCTACGGCCGAGCTTCAGAAATATGTAGAGGGCTTTGTTGTTGAAGGCAACGAGATAGACAGCATTACGGTAATCCTGCCTCAGGTTGAGGAAGACTGTGTAGGCTATGTCGGTTTCCATTGCGTTACGCCGGAGCTGAAGTATTATCTTGCCGTTGCAGGAGTTTCTGTTACCGAGATAATCAACACGAATGTGAATTTGTTTGAAGAAAATGGCACTATCTCTGTAAATGGCCGTCATATCACGGTTGGTGACACAAGCTACAAGGTAACGTTGTTTGATGTCAAAGGCTGCAATGTCACGGGAGTGATGACAGGAAGCACCGGATACGACTTGTATGACATACCTTCAGGTTTCTATATCGTCAAGATAGAATCAGATGGCGGTGTGGTTTGTAAAAAGATAATAATAAAATAACGTTTTTTTTCATAAAGCAATTATTGTTGATGGAGCGCGTGGCGCTGTTTGTTGCGCGCTCCTTTTCCTTTTTATTGTAAAGAATATCATTATGCTAAATCTTATCAAGAAGATATTTATGGCAGTATGTTTTCTGTCTTTACTGCCATTGACAACAAATGCCGTTCCTGCCGACCCGCGTCTGCGCACTCATTTGCAGGCCAATGGTGAGCTGCTGCATTATTATGTGGTCGGCGACGAGCATGGCCATTATACCGTTACAGAAGACGGCATCCCCATCAGCTATGATACGGCAAACAAATCTTATGTGTATGCCACGATACGCAATTCGGCCGTAGTCAACAGCAGTATTATCGCCAAGGACAAATCTTTGCGCACTGATGAAGACAACAGGATTCTTTCCACGCTTCAGTCGGCAGAAGTGCTGTCCATGCAGAAGCAGAAACGTGTTGAAGTGTTGCGCCAAAAAAAGCTCAACGCATCCTCACAGTCAGGCGTTCCCGGCAAGGTGAACGATTATCCTACGATAGGAAAGCGCAACTCTCCTGTAATACTTATTCAGTTCTCCGACCTGTCTTTCAGTTCAGTTGAAGATCCGCATGACTATTATACCCGCATGCTTAACGAAAAAGGCTTCAGCGACCATAACGGAACAGGCAGCGCAAGCGATTATTATTACGACAACTCTTGCGGGCTGTTTGATGCCACCTATGACGTGTATGGCCCTGTTACGGTTTCAAAGCCTCATTTTTATTATGCCGCTACTACTACAGGTGTGGCTGACGCCCTTGCTGAGGCATGCGAACTGCTTGACGGTCAGATAGATTTCAGCCAGTATGACACTAATAATGACGGTGTTGTTGATAATGTATTTTATTTTTATGCAGGCTATGGTCAGGCCGACAGTGGCGACCCTAACGACATCTGGCCATGTTCTTGGGACTTGAGAATGGCCAAGGACACGCTTATATGCGACGGAAAATACATTGGCAGCTTTGCGTGCAGCAACGAGATAAGATATAATGTTAACGACCCCGAGCCTGTTCCTACCGGCATCGGTACGTTTGTCCATGAGTTCGGACATGTGCTGGGCCTTCCCGACATGTATGACGTAGGCTATAACATGATGAGTTTTACGGCCGGATATATCGACCTTATGGACAAAGGCTCTTACACCAACGACTCGCGTACTCCTCCCAACCTTTCGGGATATGAGAGATGCTCGCTCGGGTGGGCCGTACCCAGGGTGCTTGACTTGAGCGCCGACTCGGTTGTAACCATACAGCCGATAAAGGAAAACGACGTGTTGCAGGTAACCACCGGCAATCCTGATGAGAGCTTCTTCCTCGAGAACCGCCAGCAGGAGGGCTGGGATGCCTATCTTTCTCTCCACGGCATGCTTGTATGGCATGTAGACTACGACTCTCTGGCCTTTTATCAGAATGTGGTTAATACCGATTACACCCATCCGCGGTACGACCTCGTTGAGGCCGACGGCAAGGCGACTGAAAGCACACGCAATGGCGACTCCTATCCGGGCGTGTCAAATATCACTACCTGTGAATTTCAGTCTTGGGACGGCGAGACATCTCCCGTGCGTCTTGAAGAAATCAACGAGCTTGACGGACTGATACGCTTTGTGGTTTCAGGCGTTGAGTTTAACATCGACAAACCGGCTAACGTCAAGACAGGCAATGTCAGCCAGACGGCCATTTCGCTTTCGTGGGATAAGAATCCCAATGCGTTGGATTATGTTGTAAGCGTGTTCCAGGATGGCAAGACTGTATATCATAAAGAAGAGATAAAGGACGGCAGCATAGAAATAAACGGTCTGAATCCTGATACTGAATATAAGGTCAGCCTTTATGCCGTTTCAGGCATCAACCGCTCCGACTCTGTCGTACTCTACGAAACAACTCTTCCGTTGCCGTTCAACGAGCGCAGCGTTGTGTCGCTTCAGCCCGCCAATATATCTGAAACAGGTTTCACGGCCAGTTGGGAGCCGCTGAAAGATGCAGTGGGATACGAGCTGTATGTCTATAACACAGTAGTAAATTCTGCAACCACCGATAAGGGTTACGGCTTTGCCGGGCAGGCTGCCGGCATGCCGTCGGGCTGGTCTACCAGCAGCACGGTATATTCTTCTGTTGCAGGGCGATATGGCGAGGCAGCGCCTTCGTTGCGTTTCTCTGACGATGCCGATTATCTTACAGTTTCTTATCCAGACGAAGACATTGAGGCTTTGAGCTTCTGGTATGTTTCAACCAAGTCGGCCGGCAAGCTTTATATCGACCGGCTTTCTGGCGGACAATGGTCTGTGGCAGATTCTATCATGCCTTTGCAGACAGAGGGGACAACCGTCAATTTTGCGTTTGACGATGTTCAGGCCGTGCGTATCCGTTATGCACGCGAATCGGGATATGTCACTATTGACGATGTAAACGTAACTGTAAGAGGCGTAACCCACAATCCCGTTGCCAACCTCTGCCCGGTTTCAACTGGCAACGTAACATCTTATACCGTTGATAACCTGTCTTCAGGAAACTATCTGTATAAGGTGGCTGCCATCAACGCCGACGGCACACGTTCACAGAGCTACAATGAGATTAAGGTCAGCTTGGGCACCACAGGCGTCATTGACAATGTTATCCTTGATGATGGCGAGGAGAGCATATACACCGTTGACGGCGTTAAGGTAAACAAGGTTGGAAACAACGGCATTTATCTGATACGTCGTGGAAACAAAGTTTATAAAGTAATACAAAAGAGATGAAAAGAGCAATAACATTTTTATTTGCCCTGGCGGCGCTTGTCTGTGCCAGGGCGCAGGAGAGTCTTAATCTGGGCTATTGCGACGGCCAGTTGGCTTCTACAAGCGACCTGTCGTTCAAGGGCACCAACCAGTGGGGCGAGGCCGCCATATATTTTCCGGCAGACGGACTGAAGGCATACGAGGGCAACAACATCGTATCTGTCAGGGTAGGTCTGGTGTCGCGCATCAATCTCGATTCTCTGGTTATATGGATACGTAAGGACTTAGAAGGTCCCAATGTTCAGGAGCATATCATAACAAAAGACTCATCGCCCCGCATTTCAACGGGATGGAACGAGATGGTTCTTGAAACGCCCATGCCGGTTGACGGCAGCGAGGGGCTTTACATAGGCTACAGCTACAAGCAGCGCTCTGGCGTGGCTACAATATCCTATGTTGACAATCCTCAGCAAAACGCCTTCTTTGTCAGGTTGGGCGACGATGCCGTCTGGGAAGACAGATGTAAGGACGGAGCTTTGTCTATCGAGGCTGTGCTCCAGGGCGAGCGCCTGCCGCAGTATGACCTGCAGCTGAAGCGTGCCACCGTTATGTGGGCTTCTGACGGAAGCATGACCATAATGGCCACTGTGCGCAACAAGGCAGCCAAGACAGTAAACGGCTTTACACTTACGGCATCCATCGACGGCACGGATATCAGCTTCGACAGCTCTTTCTCCAATGTGTTGGCGAGCGGAGAGGAGACAGAAGTGTCGTTTAAGGCGCAGTCAGATATTGAGGGCATAGGAACCATTCATCCCGTTACCCTGTCTATAAGCTCGCTCGATGAGGGTGTGCAGGACGAAAACACGTTCAATAACACTCTTACAGCCGATTTCTTCTATCGTCGCCACGTGCTCCTCGAGGAGTTCACCACAGAGCAGTGCCTTAACTGTCCTGATGTGGCTGCTAAAGTCAATAGCGTGTTGTCTGATGAGCCTTATTCTACCGAGGTGAGCATGGTGGCCCATCACGCCGGCTATTACACCGACTCGTTCACTCAGCCTTGCGACAACAGTTTGGTGTGGTTATACAACTCTAACGGCGCTCTGTTTGCCCCTGCGATGATGTTCGACCGTTATGCCTCACATCTCAGCAGTGCTGGCATGCCTACGCCGGTTGTCTTCGTGTCCGACAAGTCTACGCTCGAGTCGTATCTCACCGAGAGGATTATGGCCGGTTCGCAGGTCTATATGGACGTAACTCTCGCCACAGAAGACAGCGTTCACTATGACGTGCATGTTGAAGGCGGACGCAGCGCTGGTTTCGATACGGATATGTTTATGACCATTTATCTTACCGAGAGCAATGTCCCGGCTATTTATCAGCAAGGCGCCACAGGCGGTTTCTATCACAATCATCTGATACGTACATATAACAGTATATGGGGCGAGCCTATAACATGGAACGACGACAACACCTTTTCGTTCGACTGGTCGTTCGAGGTAAATGACGGGTGGAACCCGGACAATTTGGAGGTTGTCGCCCTTGCGGCTGCCTTTGACGAGACCGACCCGTCTGAATGTGCCGTTGAAAACTGTGCCGCGGCGCGTCTGAAGGCAGAGGTTGCCACAGGCATTAATACGCCGGTGTCTTCTTGTGTCGGCAAAACCTATTACGACTTGCAGGGGCGAAAACTTGAGTCTGTTTCTGATGCTTCGGGCATTTGCATCGTAAAGGAAGTGCGTGGCGACGGAACTGTTGTGGTCAGGAAAGTCGTTTCGCGCAGATAAGTAGAAAAATCACAAAAACTTTTTCTATAGCACTTTTATCGCAGAGGGTCGCCTGTCGGGATTTTTCCTGTCGGGCGGCCCGTTTTTCATTCTGGGCTATTTTTACGGTAGTTAATTTTAGGAGTTGTTTTTAGGAGTTAAGAAGTTAGGGAGTTAAGACAATGGCATTGCTATTTAAAATTAGTAGTTAAAGGAGTTAAAGTAGTTAGAGTAGTTAAAGTCAATAGCCATGCTATTTAAAATTAGGAGTTAAAGTAGTTAGAGGAGTTATCGCCAACAAGTTGGCTAGGAGTTAAAGTCGATAGTCTTGTGGATTCTTATCAACCGCTACGCATTTGGATTCTTCACTCTTCCCTCTTCACTTAATCAGTCTCCCGTCACTCTTAATCTCTGGATCCCGCATCGAGTGCGGGATGACCTCGATAGCCTTGTGTATTCTTATCAACCACTACGCATTTGAATCCTTAATTTTTAATTCTTAATTTTTAATTGCGCTTTGCGCCTGTTCTTCACTCTTCCCTCTTCGTTCTTCACTTAATTAGCCTTGTGGATTCTTATCACCACTCTGCATTTTAATTTTTAATTCTTAATTTTTAATTGCGCGCAGCGCCTGCTCTTCACTTAAAAAAGGTTGTTGGAATATAAACAAAAAAGGAGTTACTGAAGTAACTCCTTTTTGCGCTTCAAGATGGGCTTGAACCAACGACCCCCTGATTAACAGTCAGGTGCTCTAACCAACTGAGCTATTGAAGCATGTAATGCATTTCCTTTCAAATGCGTTGCAAAGGTAAGAAGTTTTTTTGAAACCGCCAAACTTTTTTTGCAAAAAATTGAATTTTAGTCTAAAATAAAATAATTTTTCTTCTAAAAGAGGTGTTTTCACCATATATATATGTACCTTTGCATAAGTGCAGATGATTTTCACAACCATACGTGCGGCCGCCCTTTTGTGCGCTGTCTACATTCGGCGCATGCTTATGCCGGCGGTGTTTGTCAGCCCGGTTGTGGGCGGGGCAGGGGCTTTGCGGCGTTATTTCTGTCGTGAGGGATGCCTTTGTCATAAGACATAATGTTCGTATAAGGTTTTAAAGATGTGAGCTTCGTCATAGAGTAAACCGGATTATTTTGCTTTGCAACAAGAAAAAGAAACAATAACAACAACGATGAGAATAAAATTATTTCAGCTTGCGGTGCTGCTCATGCTGCCTTTCATGGCGGCATCGGCCCAGGAAAGCAAGAGCCACAACTTCGACGTGGCCAAGAACATGCAGGTGTTCAACGAGATTTACAGCTATCTCGACCTTATGTATGTAGACACGCTCAACGCCGACGAGGTGGTGGGCACGGCCATCAACTCGATGCTGCGTTCGCTCGACCCCTACACCGTGTACTATCCAGAGGACAAGGTTAACGACCTAAAGACCATGATTACCGGCCGCTATGTGGGCATCGGAGCCGTGATACGCTACAACCAGAAGCTGAAGCGCGTGGTTATCGACGAGCCTTACGCCGGCAACCCGGCCGTTGAGGTGGGACTGAAGAAGGGCGACATCATATTGAGCATCGACGACTCTACCATGACCGACAAGGATGTAAGCTACGTAAGCTCGCGTCTGCGCGGCGACGCAGGCACTACGTTTGTGCTGAAGGTTAAGCGCCCCAGCACCGGCAAGATTATGGAGTTCAGAATAACGCGCCGCTCGGTAAACATGCCTTCGATACCTTACTACGGCCTTCGCCCCGACAGCATAGGCTATCTTAACCTCAACAGCTTCACCGAAGACTGCTCCAAGGATGTGCGCAAGGCATTCATCGAGATGAAGAAACAGGGCATGAAGGGCCTTGTGCTCGACCTGCGCGGCAACGGCGGCGGCTCTCTCTCTGAGGCTGTCAACATCGTCAACATGTTTGTGCCAAAGGACATCACTCTGGTTAAGACGCGCGGCAAGCTGAAGCGCGCCAACTATGATTATAAGACCACCGTTGAGCCTATCGACACGGTTATGCCCGTGGTGGTGCTCGTCAACGGCGAGTCGGCCAGCGCCAGCGAGATTACCAGCGGAAGCCTGCAAGACCTCGACCGCGCCGTAGTCATGGGCACGCGCACCTACGGCAAGGGCCTCGTGCAGTTGCCTGTCGACATTTCATACAACGGACAGCTGAAGCTCACTACAAGCAAATACTATATTCCGAGCGGACGCTGCATACAGGCCATCAACTATAAGCATGCGCGCGGCGGATACACCGAGCACATACCCGACAGCCTTACCAAGGTGTTCTATACTGCCGGCGGACGCGAGGTGCGCGACGGCGGAGGCATTAAGCCCGATATAGAGGTGCGCCCCGACTCGCTGCCCAACATCGCCTACTATCTCACCATGAGCGGACTCGACTCTACCGAGGTGCTGCTCGACTATGAGGTAGACTACATCGCCTCTCATCCCACGATAGCCAAGCCTTCTGAGTTTGAGCTGTCCGACGCCGACTATGAAGACTTCAAGCAGAGAGTCATAAAGAGCGGATTCACCTACGACCCCGAGAGCGAGAAGGTGCTCAAGTCGCTCAAGAAGGTGGTAGAGTTTGAGGGATATTACGACGACGCAAAGGTCGAATTTGAGAATCTGGAGAAGAAGCTGAAGCACAACATAGCCAAAGACCTCGACTATCACAAGGACGTGCTAAAGCAGATAATATCCAACGACATCATTGCGGCCTACTATTATCAGGCAGGAAGCATGGAGAACAGTTTGCGCTACGACAAGCAGATGAAGGAAGCATGCCGCCTGCTAAACAGTCCTGACGAGTATAAGGCTGTATTAAAGGGTGCAGACAAGAAATAAAAGTTGAGAGAATATATTTTGGGAGAGGTGAAAGCCGTGCGGCTTTTGCCTCTCTCTCTTTTTTATGGAAGGTTTTTGGGAGTTAAAGTAGTTAAAGGAGAAAAACAAGGGTAAGATGGTGAAAATTACAGCTTTATGAGGATAGTTTTTTCAGCATTATCCGTAGGGACGTACCCGAGGTACGTCCGCCTTTGCGTATAATTTATTCATTATATCGTTATTTGGACGTACCTTGGGTACGTCCCTACGGGCGGTTTGTAGCGGTCACAGTATGAAAGCTCTTGCTCTTTTAAATTAGGAGTTAAAGACAATAGCCGTTCTTTTGGGGAGTTAAAGGAGTTAGAAGTAGTTATCGCCAACAAGTTGGCTGGGAGTTAAAGTCAATAGTCTTGTGGATTCTTATCAACCACTACGCACATGAATTCTTCCCTCTTCACTTAATCAGTCTCCTGTCGCTCTTAATCTCTGGATCCCGCATCGAGTGCGGGATGACCTCAATAGTCTTGTTGCTTCTTGTCAACCACTTTGCACATGAATTCTTCACTCTTCGTTCTTCACTCTTCACTTAATTAGTCTTGTGGATTCTTATCAACCGCTACGCATTTGGATTTTTCGTTTTTCTCTTTTATCTTTTCACTTTCGCAAGACGTTCTTAATTGCGCGCAGTGCCTGCGATATAATGATATGATACAAACAATGATACTTTTTTGGCGAATACGTATGCTGAGTTTACTGTTGCAGAGCAGTTCGCGCCCTTTTTATCGTTGTCAGACACCTGTTTTCATGGCATATTCCGTGAATGTTATCCGCTTTCAGACCGGCTCGTCTTCGGTGAAGATTTTCATCGATTGTCCTATTTTTTCATCGATTGTCCTATCGTGTGCCGTTTTTCTGATTAACTTTGCAGTCATTTTTCGTGTTATACAGAAATTAAAGGTGAATAGAGGTAAGAAGAATAATCCCTGCTTTAAGTCGTTAAGCCTTGGCGGCATGCATGCCATGCTGCGTGCCTTGGCGTGTTCGCCCATGCCGCGCGCGTGCTCCGCACACGTGTCTTGCTGTGGCGGCGGTGACGAGGGACGGGCTGACCTACAAAAAAACATGGCAGATAATTTGGCCGTTTCAGATTTTTGTATAAACACACACATTCGCGCGGCCCTTCTCCTTCTCTCTCATAAGAAGAATCGCGCGCGTAATATACAAACATTTTTTCAAGCCGGCAAGGGAAACCGCAGCATTTCCTTTGTCGGCTGTTTTTGTATTCCGGCGGCCGATGCCCTGTTGCCGCTACTGCCCGTTGCGGCCCTGTTGCATAATGGTAAGCAACAGTTTACGCATGCCTTATTACTACCATTTCACGCCCGACCTTCTCAACGGGTGCACAGCCTTCTATTGTCCGGAAAAAAGAGATACTCATGAATCAGAATAATCAGAAAAAACGATGAAAATGAAAAAGAGAATGAAAACAAAACCAAGAATTTTAGGACTGTTTTTGTTTCTGCTCGGCTGCTTGCTTGCCGCCGGACAGACATGGGCCCAGACCCAACCCTCTGGCGCGGGCACCCAGGATAACCCCTACAAAATCTCCACCGCCGACGAGCTGCTCTGGTTTGCCGGGCTGGTGAACGGCACGCTGACCGACGGCACGGAACAGAACGCGGTTGCCTGCGCGGTGATGACCAAGGATATCGACCTGACCGGTGCGGACTGGACCCCCATTGGCAATTCCAGCAACAAGTACACCGGCACCTTTGACGGTGGCGGCCACACCATTGACGGCATGACCATCCAATCGAGCGACACCAATCTGGGCTTTGTGGGTTACTTGAGCACGAACGGCACCATCCAGAACCTGACCTTAGGCAAGAATTGCTCCGTCTTAGCTGATGTCGATTATGTTGGCGGCGTCTGCGGAAACAACGATTACGGTACCATCGAGAACTGCGTCAACTATGGCGGGGTCAGAGGCGGCTACAATACAGTGGGCGGCGTCTGCGGAAACAACGATTACGGCACCATCCAGAACTGCGTCAACTATGGCGAGGTCATAGGCGTCAACTCTGTGGGCGGCGTCTGCGGAAACAACAATTACGGCACCATCAAGAGCTGCTATAACACCGGTGCGGTCAGCGGCGGCAGCTCTGTGGGCGGCGTCTGCGGCATCAGCTACGGCACCATCAAGAGCTGCTATAACACCGGTGCGGTCAGCGGCGGCATGAATAAGGGCAGTGTCTGCGGCTCCAGCTTCAGCACCGTCACCAACTGCTACTGGCTTACTGGCACCGCCAATACCGACATAGGCCATGGCAGCGGCGAAGCCACGGAAAAGTCCGCCGACGATTTCAAGAGCGGCGCGGTGTGCTGGCTGCTGAACGGCTCCACCAGCGAGGGCAATCTGGCCTGGTACCAGACCCTGGGCGAGGACGGCGACAAATTCCCGGTGCTGGACAGCACCCACGGCACCGTGTACTATGGCGAGGATTGTCTGGGGAATAATACTTATGGCAACAGCCCGCTGAACGGCGAGCATAACTATGTGAACGGCATCTGCACTTTCTGCGGCGGCTACCAGCCTGCCGAACAGGTGGAGGGCGTCTATCAGATCGCCAACGCCGGGCAGCTGTTCTGGCTTTCAGACCTTGTTAACGGCTATCTGACCGACACGCAGAACACGGCAGCCGATGCCGTGCTTACAGCCGACATTACTCTTGTTCAGACACTGCCATGGACCCCCATAGGCAACGAGAGCAATCCCTATACCGGCACCTTCGACGGGCAGGGCCATACCATCAGCAAGATGTTGGTTGACACAGATGCCGGCTATCAGGGCTTTGTGGGCTACTTAGGCGACGGCGGCACCATCATGAACCTGACCTTGGGCGAGGGCTGCTCCGTCACCGGCGGTAAATATACCGGCGGCCTCTGCGGATGGAGCACCGGCGGTATTATTGCCGGTTGTACCAACATGGGTGCCGTCAACGGCAACGGCGACTTGGGCGGCGTCTGCGGCCACAACCTTGGCACCGTTAAAAACTGTACCAACGCCGGCAAGGTGACCAACAGCGGCGCGGAGACGGTGGGCGGTATCTGCGGCTACTCAAGCACTTCCCTTATCGGCTGCACTAACAGCGGCGTCATCGATGGCAGTGATCAGCGTCATGTGGGTGGTATCTGCGGCTATATTGATAATGGTGATAAAGGTGTCACCGTAAGTGTCTGCACCAATACGGGAGCGGTCACCGGCAACAATGAACGTGTTGGCGGCATCTGCGGTTTCGGCGATGTCACCATCACCAACTGCTGGAACAGCGGCGCCATTACCGGCGGCACCAATGTAGGCGGCATTTGTGGTGAAAATCACAGTAAGGCTGGCACTATTATGAACTGCTACAGCACGGGTGAAGTTAGGGGCAACGGCAATGTAGGCGGCATCTGCGGTGAAAACAATAGAACCGTTGATAACAGCTACTGGCTGGAAGAGACCTGTGATTTTGGTATAGGCAACAGCAGCGGCACCGCCACCGAAAAGACCGCCGAGCAGTTCAAGAGCGGCGCGGTGGCCGTGCTGCTGCAGGGCGACCAGACGGAACTGGCATGGGGCCAGGCCATAGGCACGGACGAATATCCCGTGCTGACCACCGACGAGGCGAAGAAGGTCTACGCTTACAGCATATACAAAGGCAACAGCACAGCCGAGCCCGGCTATGCCAACGACGGCGCCGCCGCAATCAGCCTTGAGGGCAACGCCGTGGCCGTAGTTGAAACTGCCGGCTTCACTGTTGCCGACGATAAAGCCAACGTAATAGTTAAGGACGGCGACGGAACCTACACCTGCGGCAGCCTCGTGCTTACCGACGGCGCCGACTTCTACACTCCCGTAGCCTTCACGGCCAAGGAAGCCACATACATCCGCACGCTGCCCTCTACGAGCACATGGGGCACAATAGCCCTGCCCTTCGCAGTCGCAGATGTAAGCGGCGCAAGCCTCTATCAGGCCGACGGCGTGGTGAGTGATAGCGGCGAAGAGAGCATCCTTGCCGTTATTCCGACAGGCAGCAACACCCTCGATGCCAACACCCCGGCCCTGTTCAAGGGCGAGAACGCAGGCTCGGAGGTTAGCTTCAGCGCAAGCGGTGCCGGGGTTGCAGCCACAGCAGATGCCGGCCTGACCAAGACGATAGGCGAGAGCGGCTATGAGCTGAATGGCTCAATGTCTACGATAACCCTTGAAGAGGGCGACCTGTTCATCAGCAAGGACCAGTTCTGGAGCGTAGGCACAGAGAACAAAGTAGGCATGCAGGCCTTCCGCGCCTACATCGACGCTCCTGCGTCGTCTCCTGCCAATGTCATGCGCATAATGGTAGGCAGCACTACCGACATCCGCCAGGCCCTCGCAGACGGCAGCCGCCTTGTAGACGTCTACAGCCTTCAGGGCATACTTCTGCGCAAGGGCGTAGAGTCGTCTAAGGCCCTCAACGGCCTTCCCGCAGGAGTGTATGTAGTTGGCGGAAAGAAGGTTATGTCAAAGTAGATTTTTTTGGTAGTTAAAGAAGTTAGAGTAGTTAAAGTAGTTAAAGCCATATGCTTTGCGGCTATGAGACTGAGTTTTAAGTAGTTAAAGAAGTTAGAGTAGTTAAAGTCAAATGCTTTGCGGCTATGAGACTGAGTTTAAGTAGTTAAAGAAGTTAGGGAGTTAAGCAGTTAAGACAAATGCTTTGCAGCTATGAAACTGAATTTGTATGTTGCCACAAGACATATGGCTTTAACTACTTTAACTACTCTAACTTCTTTAACTCCTATAATAAAATATAAATATTATGATCAAGAAAGAAGAATACCAAAGTCCGGCGATAGAAGTAGTCGCCATTGAAAGTGAGAGCCAGATAATGGCTGGAAGTGAGAATATTGAATACGGAGGAAGCTCTGACGATATGGAAGACGAAGATATCTGGGCAGAATAGAATACGGCAGAAGCTCGGATATAATGGAATACGGAAATTTAGTAGAGTAACTTCGTTTCTCTAATCAGTATTAACAAGACAAATGTTCCGGCGGAGACATAACCCGCCGGAACATTTGTCTTGTTTGGTAGTTAAAGTCGATAGCTATGTTTTTTTAAATTAGGAGTTAAAGTAGTTAAAGGAGTTATCGCCAACAAGTTGGCTGGGAGTTAAAGTCAATAGTCTTGTGGATTATTATCAACCACACTTAATCAGTCTCCCGTCACGTCGCTTTTAATCTCTGGATCCCGCATCGAGTGCGGGATGACCTCAATAGCCTTGTGTATTCTTATCACCACTTTGCATTTTAATTTTTAATTTTTAATTTTTCATTTTTCATTGCGCTTTGCGCCTGTTCTTCACTCTTCACTTAATCAGTCTTGTTGCTTCTTGTCAACCGCTACGCATTTGGATTTTTCACTTTTCACTTTTATCTTTTCACTTTCGCAAGACATTTTTCATTGCGCTTAGCGCCTCTGCATTTAAACTTCGCTTCTCAATTCTCAATTTTCCATTCTCCTGTGTTGCCGTATTATATTTTTTCGTAACTTTGCAGACCACAGCAGATTTTTGTTTTTCTGCAAAATTACGACAAATAGAGATGGATAATAAAGAAATAAATAAAAACAACGAGTTCGTAAGACAGGTGGCAGAGCAGAAATATGAGTTCGGCTTCACCACCGACGTGCATACGGACATAATCGACGTGGGCCTTAACGAGGATGTGGTGCGCCTTATCTCGCAGAAGAAGGGTGAGCCCGACTGGATGCTCGACTTCCGCCTGAAGGCCTACAACTACTGGAAGACGCAGGAACAGCCTACGTGGGGACACGTTAACGTGCCCGACATAGACTATCAGGCTATATCATAT
This sequence comes from uncultured bacterium, assembly GCA_905214625.1. Lineage (GTDB taxonomy): Bacteria > Bacteroidota > Bacteroidia > Bacteroidales > Bacteroidaceae > Prevotella. The sequence continues at coordinate 60,521 of CAJMMQ010000010.1, read as the reverse complement.
TATGCCGACCCGATGGCAAAGAAGAAGGACGAGGGCAAGAAGGAGATTGACCCGGAGCTGATGAAGACGTTCGACAAGTTGGGCATTCCGCTCGAAGAGCGCCTCATACTTAGCGGCCAGACGGCCGTAGACGCCATAATGGACTCGGTGTCGGTGAAGACTACCTATAAGGAGAAACTGGCCGAGAAGGGCATAATATTCTGTTCCATCGGCGAGGCGATAAAGGAGCATCCCGACCTTGTAAGGGAGTACATAGGCACCGTTGTGCCTTACCGCGACAACTTCTTCGCAGCCTTGAACAGCGCCGTGTTCAGCGACGGCTCGTTCGTCTACATACCCAAGGGCGTGCGCAGCCCCATGGAGCTTAGCTCTTATTTCCGCATCAACGCAAGGAACACGGGCCAGTTTGAACGCACGCTCATCATTGCCGAAGACGACAGCTATGTGTCTTACCTTGAAGGCTGCACAGCCCCGATGCGCGACGAGAATCAGCTACATGCCGCCATCGTGGAGATAATAGTCAAGGACAACGCCGAAGTGAAATATTCTACGGTGCAGAACTGGTATCCGGGCGATGAACATGGCAAGGGCGGAGTGTTCAACCTCGTCACCAAGCGCGGCGACCTGCGCGGAGTTAACTCGAAGCTGTCGTGGACACAGGTGGAGACGGGTTCGGCCATAACGTGGAAATATCCGTCGTGCATACTGCGCGGCGACAACTCCGTGGCAGAGTTCTACAGCGTTGCCGTGACCAACAACTACCAGGAGGCCGACACGGGTACGAAGATGATTCACTTGGGAAAGAACACCAAGAGCACTATAATAAGCAAGGGCATCAGCGCCGGGCACAGCCAGAACTCTTACCGCGGACTGGTGCGCGTGTCGCCCAACGCCGACAACGCCCGCAACTATTCGTCGTGCGACTCGCTGCTGCTGGGCAGCGACTGCGGTGCCCACACGTTCCCGTATATGGACATACACAACGACTCGGCGATAGTGGAGCACGAGGCTACGACGAGCAAGATAAGCGAAGACCAGCTGTTCTACTGCAATCAGCGAGGCATACCTACGGAGCAGGCCGTGGGCCTTATCGTCAACGGATATGCCAAGGAGGTGCTGAACAAGCTGCCCATGGAGTTTGCCGTCGAGGCCCAGAAGCTGCTCAGCGTGTCGTTGGAAGGAACGGTGGGATAGTTCTGCAAATTAAAGATTAAAGATTAAAAATTAAAAATTGGTGGGGTAGTGCCGTAGGGGTTTATCGGCTCATCAACGATATATATTAAAAATATTATTATGATGAATACAAGACCATTGATTGTTTTAGTCTTGCTGCTTTGTCTGTCGCGACTTGTGGCAATCGCTCAGGACGATGACTCGCGGCGATGGGCAATAGACCTCAGGCTAAGTCCTGTAAAGCCGGTTGTGTCGCTCAACGAAACTCCCGACAAGTATTACGACCCTGTGAAAGCAGGCGGCGGTCCTAACTTCTCGGCTCACATAGAGTATTTCATTCCGCAGACGGGCTTCTCGCTTGTCGGCGGCTATGACCACGAAGTGATGGACTTCTATGCTGGCGACGTGTCGGCAGACCTCTCGCAGATAATGCTTGGCGGACGCTGGTATTTCCTGTCAAAGTCGTGCCCGTTGCAGCCTTATCTCGGCGTAAGCACTTTCTGGAACGTTGCCGGGCGCAAGGATGCTGGCACGGTGAGCACGTCGGGAATGTATGGCAGCTATGAGCGCAAGTACAGAGTGAGCAGCCCCGTGCTTAGTGTGGCGCCGGTGATTGGCCTCGACATTTATATGTTCTCGTGCGTGGCTTTTGAGATAGACTACGGTTTCCGCATGGCAGTCGACGGACACATATCGTCGCAGACGACATTCGGAAAAGACACGACGCCCTATGCTATGCGCTCGCCGATGCACCGCCACGCGCTGTCGGTGGGACTGAAAGTGACGTTCCCGTTCAAGTTCACAAGCAGTGACTTCGGCGGACTACTGGATTCTCTTTTAGATTTGAAATAAACAACTCAGGCAGGCGAAAGCCGTAAGGCCGGAATAAATTATAAGCAAGAATTATGTTAGAAATAAAAGACTTACACGCCAAGATTGGCGACAAGGAAATATTGAAGGGCATCAACCTCACCATAAAGGATGGTGAGACACATGCCATAATGGGACCTAACGGCTCGGGCAAGAGTACATTGAGCGCCGTGCTGGTCGGTAATCCGCTTTATGAGGTTACATCAGGCTCTATAACCTTCAACGGCAAGAACCTGCTTGAGATGAAGCCGGAAGACAGGGCACACGAGGGAATATTCCTCTCGTTTCAGTACCCGGTGGAGATTCCGGGCGTGTCGATGACCAACTTCATGCGTGCAGCCATAAACGAGAAGCGCAAGTATGAGGGCAAGGAGCCGCTCAACGCAGCCGACTTCCTGAAGCTGATGCGCGAGAAGAGAAAGATTGTTGAGCTTGACAGCAAACTGTCTAACCGCTCCGTGAACGAAGGCTTCAGCGGCGGCGAGAAGAAGCGTAACGAGATTTTCCAGATGGCAATGCTCGAGCCGAAGCTCAGCATACTGGACGAGACAGACTCCGGTCTCGACGTTGACGCGCTGCGCATCGTGGCCGAGGGCGTGAACAAGCTGCGCACGCCGGAGTCGAGCTGCATCGTAATCACTCACTATGAGCGTCTTCTAGACATCATCAAACCCGAAATCGTGCATGTACTCTACAAGGGACGCATCGTAAAAACCGCCGGTCCGGAGCTGTCGAAGGAGATTGAGGCACGCGGATACGACTGGATTAAGGAGGAAGCTGACGGAATTTGATTTATAATTCACCGTTAATAAATCATTATTCTTAATTCTTAATTCATACTTCTTAATTAATATACGGATGGATAGCGAAAAACAATATATAGACCTTTACACCCAGTGCCGCGACATGATAAGCGAGCACAGCTCTGCGCCGCTAAACGCCGTGCGCGATGCTGCGTTCGACGACTTCAAGCGGATGGGATTCCCGACAAAGAAGGTCGAGAGATATAAATACACAGACATTCCGTCGCTCTTTGAGCCTGACTACGGTCTTAACCTCAACCGCCTTAACATTCCGGTTGACCCGTATGAGGCATTCAGATGCGACGTGCCTAACCTGAGCACATCGCTCTATTTCATCGTGAACGACGGCTTCTATGGCAAGTCTACGCCTAAGGGACAGCCGCTTCCCGAAGGAGTGATTGTCGACTCGCTGGGCAAGGTGGCCGCCGAGAGACCTGAACTGATAGAGAAATATTATGCCAAGCTGGCCAAGACGTCAGATGACGGCATAACGGCTCTCAACACAATGCTGGCACAGGACGGACTGCTGGTATATGTGCCAAAGGGCGTTGTGGTAGGCAGGGCTGTGCAGGTAATCAACATCCTGCGCTCTGACGTCGACCTGATGGTAAACCGCCGCGTGCTGATAATAGTGGAGGAGGGGGCCGAAATAAAGCTGCTCTTCTGCGACCATGCCGCCGACGACCGCCGTTTCCTCACAACGCAGGTTATAGAGGCTTATGTAGGCGACAATGCCGGACTTGACCTCTACTGCCTTGAGGAGACTCACGCAAAGAACGTGCGCGTGAGCAACCTGTTCATCGAGCAGCAGCGCAGCAGCAGGGTTAACCATAACATAATAACGCTGCACAACGGAGTTACGCGCAACCGCACAGACCTTGTGTTCAGCGGTGAGGGCGCCGAGTGTAATCTCAGCGGATGTGTTATTGCCGACAAGAATCAGCACGTTGACAACAACACGCTGATAGACCATCGCGTGGGTCACTGCACAAGCAACGAACTTTATAAATATGTGCTCGATGAAGATGCAACGGGAGCCTTTGCCGGCCGTGTGCTGGTGCGTCACGGCGCACAGAAAACCGACTCGGTGATGCGCAACCAGAATCTCTGTTCAACCAAGGAGGCGCGTATGTACACCCAGCCGATGCTGGAGATATATGCCGACGACGTTAAGTGTGCCCACGGCAGTACCGTAGGTCAGCTCAACGATGCGGCCCTGTTCTACATGCGTCAGCGCGGCATCAGTCTCAAGGAGGCCAAGCTGCTGCTTGAGTTTGCCTTTGTCAACGAGGTCGTAGACGGCATAAAGCTTGAGCCGCTCCGCGACCGCCTGCACTATCTCGTGGAGAAACGCTTCCGCGGCGAGCTAAGCAAATGTGAGGGATGTAAGCTGTGTAGGTAAAATTCGGTAGTTAGAAGTAGTTAAAGGAGTTAGAGTAGTTAAAGTCATTACCTTTGTTGATGTCGTCATTCTTTATGTAACAATGTTGACTGGAATTTGGCTTTGGCTGCTCTAATTCTGAAAATAAGCTCGGATACTTGCATATTTTCAATGCTTGCAATAAAAAATTAAGGCTTGTATACTTCAACTGCTCTAACTTCTGTAAATTAATGAATATTTTTGTTGGTCTTTGGCCACGTTACTTTAGTATAAAATTATTTAGGCTATTGACTTTAACTACTCTAACTCCTTTAACTCCTTTAACTCCTAAAAAAGTATGTTCGACGTAACCAAAATAAGAGAAGACTTTCCGATACTCAGCCGTAAGGTTTACGACCGTCCGCTGGTATATCTCGACAACGGAGCAACAACGCAGAAGCCGTTGTGCGTGCTCGATGCCATGCGCGAAGAGTATCTCAATGTAAATGCTAACGTACACCGCGGCGTGCATTATCTTTCGCAGCAGGCAACCGACCTGCACGAACAGGCACGCGAGAAGGTGCGCAAGTTTATCAATGCAGGTTCGGTTAACGAAATAATCTTCACACGCGGAACCACCGAGAGCCTTAATCTTGTGGTTTCCTCGTTCTGCGACGGCTTTATGAGTGAGGGCGACGAGGTTATAGTGTCCGTTATGGAGCACCACTCTAACATTGTGCCGTGGCAGCTTCAGGCAGCACGCAAGGGCATATCGTTGCGCGTGATACCGATGAACGACAAGGGCGAGCTGCTGCTCGACGAATACGAAAAGCTGTTCACCGAACGCACTAAGATAGTAAGTGTTACGCATGTAAGCAATGTGCTCGGAACGGTTAACCCCGTTAAGGATATTGTGCGCATAGCCCACGAGCACGGCGTGCCCGTTATGGTGGACGGTGCCCAGAGCACACCCCATTTTGCCGTTGACGTGCAGGACATCGACTGCGACTTCTTTGCCTTCAGCGGACATAAGATGTATGGCCCTACCGGTGTAGGCGTGCTTTACGGCAAGGAAAACTGGCTCGACCGCATGCCGCCGTATCAGGGCGGAGGCGAGATGATAGAGAGCGTAAGCTTTGAGAAAACCGTGTTTGAGCATCTGCCGTTTAAGTTTGAGGCCGGTACGCCTGACTATGTTGCCACTCACGGCCTTGCCACCGCCATCGACTATATCAGTTCGATAGGCATCGACAACATCTCGCGTCATGAGCAGGAACTCACAAGATATTGCATGGAGAGGATGCGGGAGATAGACGGCATCAGGCTCTTCGGCACGGCTAATGATAAAGATGCTGTGGTTTCGTTCCTCGTAGGCGACATCCACCATCTCGACATGGGCACGCTGCTCGACCGTCTCGGCATAGCCGTGCGCACCGGTCACCACTGCGCCCAGCCCCTTATGATACGTCTCGGCATACAGGGCACGGTAAGAGCCTCGTTTGCCATGTATAACACAAAAGAAGAAATAGATGTCCTTGTTGAAGGCATAAAGCGCGTAAGCAAGATGTTCTGACATAGCCATCCTATGTCATCCGGGCAACATGCGCGGAATTGTAAGTATTAAAATGAGACCTCTGCAAAAGTCTAAGTTTTAACTGTTAATGAAATTTCGACCTTTGCAGAGGTCTTTATAGATATATGAATATTTTTTATAGATTAATCTGTATGGAGTCTATACAAACTTTTTAAGAATTGTAATTGTTGATGGTATAGATTTTGCATACAATCAATTTTTTGATAAAACGAAAGGAACAAATGTATAATTAACACTTGTTTGTTATGTTTTGTTTGGTGCTTTTATTGTCCTTTTGTACGGTTTGTGCAAAATAAACGTAAAAATATAACGGATATGTATGTTTTTATTTGTAATTTGCTTCTATAATGTTGATTGTTCTGATATTTGTTAAACTACTTCGTATTGTTAAAATAATGTAATATGATTATTAAAATTAAAAATAGATATTTTTATTTTGAAACTTTTTTGTAACATTTCAATTGATTAAGTCCGGCAGTCTGAATATATCTTTTGTGAAAAGGATAAAATTGCTGTTGTATAAATTGGATAAACATAATCGAAAACAAATAAAGTGCTTATGAGAAAATTATTACTTTTAGCTGCTATGGCAGGCTTGACATGCGGCGTTTCAGCTCAGGAAGAGGCCACTCTTTACAATTTCAATGACGCAAGTTTTGAGGTAGATGGTTATCCGACACCTGTTTGTGGCGTATTCAATCATGTTTCAAATAATGGCAAGTTTGCCGTGGGCTTTGATGAGTTGATATCTTTTACAAGCTATTGGTGGAATATCGATGACCCGAACACCCTCAACATGGCATGGGATATTTCAAAATGATATTCAACGCTCAATGATGTTACCGACGATGGCGTTATGGTAGGCAGTGTAGACTCTTTGCTTGCAGGCGAGACTATTGTTCGCCATTGGCCTGCTACGTTTACACCTGATGGAGGCTGGAAACTTCTTCCTGTTCCGGAGGCGTATTCTTCAGACCAGTCAAATGAATGGAGCTCAATGCGTACTATCAACTGTGTCCGTGCCGTTTCTGCTGACGGAAAATATATGGCCGGACAGGTTTATGTGGGTACGGGTGAAATAGATGAAGATTTTGGTATAGAGAAAGTAAATCTTCTGCCTGTATTATGGGAGAATGGCGAAATGAAGAAAATTTATAGTGACATAGGCATATCTCAGTTCTATGTTTACGGAGTAAGTGAGGACGGCAATGTAATAGTAGGTGTCAACACCGCTGAGAATGGCGGACAGAACCCCGCATACATCAAAGACGGCAAATTGTATGAGGTGTTTAATTGCACTGATCCTGAAACAAACACATTCAACGGAGGAATATTGAGCAGTATTGATGCTGACGGCAATATGTATGGATATTTCATGGATGACGAAGGTATGTATAAATACTTTGAGTGCAAGGCTAACGGCGACGTTGTTTATTTCGACCTGCTTGTTACTTGTGCCGGCGGCGAGTATAAATATGGCCCAAGTGTGGCTTACGATGTAAACGGCGAGGCTCATGATGTTCCTGCAGGTGGTTTGTATTCATTGCTTGACTGTAGTACTGACGGAAATGTGCTTGTGGGCGGCGGTACTGTAGATGTAGGTTTCGGCGTACTCAATTGTCCGGCTGTTATTGTATCAAAAAATACAAGCGGCATATCTAAGTCAGAGATGATAAAGAACGACATCAGCATTGATTACCGTAAAGGTGGAGCTTTATATGTCAACGGCGAATATAACAGTGCAGAGATTTACAGCGTAGGCGGAACACTTGTTCTTAAGGGCGGTCAGGGCGATGCATTCAATTTGTCGTCACTTCCTTCAGGAACATACGTTGTAAAAGTTTCTTATGATGGCGGCACCAAGACATTTAAAGTGTTGCGTTAATTTTCATATGATGTAAATTCCGTCCGATATGAGTCGGAAAAATAAATAATTCTTAATGTGACGGGATGTGTCTCATCCTGTCACATTTTTATGTCTTATCGTATTAGCCAAATCTAAATGAGAATTTATGTGTAAAGGTTCTTTTTCGTCAGTTTTTCATGGCCTGTATAGCGTCTGTGTTTTGGTAGCCGTGTTGTTGGCTGTTTCGCTTGAGGTTAATGCAGATAGTATGAAACTGGGTAACTGTGAAGGTAATGTCGTTTCTTATTATCCTGTTGAAAAGAATGCCCCTGCAGGCGGCTCGGCTGTTTATTTTCCTGCTACGTTGATGCAGGCATACAGTGGCACTGACATTGTATCGTTTCATCTGTATTCGAGCGTAATGGAAAAGGCAACGGTACATTTTGCCATAAGCAGAAGCCTCGACGGAGGAGAGACTGTATATGAGCAAACAGCAGTGCTTGATAAGTATGGATGGAATGAGATAACCCTTGACAAGCCTTTCAGAATAGACGGCTCGGGCTTTTATATGTCTTACCTTGTTGAAGGTATAATCAATATACCTTATGCTCTCAGCCTGATTGACAGCGAAGAGTATATATGTACGACAGGGAGTGGATGGAAGCCGAGCATAAGCGGGTTTAGTGCTGCTTTTTATGCTACGGTTGAGGGCGAGAGCCTTCCGCGGTGCAATGTCAGACTTGGAAATATCGTAATGCCAAGTTATGCCCGTCTGGGTCAGCCGCTGGCCTTCTCTGGCGATTTCATCAATCTTGGTTCTGTGCCGGTAGAAAGTCTCACCTTTACATACCATGTAGGTGACAGTGTGGCTTCTGAAACGGTCAGTGTGCCGTCTGTAAAGCCACGCACGTCCGGTAATTTTAATTTAAATGGATTACGCATACTGTCTGAGGGAGAGCCTCTGGTGAATGTTGAAATATCAGCTGTGAACGGCGAAGCAGACTTTGATCCTTCTGACAATGTTTCCCGTTCAAAACAGATATTGTGCCGTTCGGATTTTAAACAGCGTAAGGTGTTGCTCGAGGTATTTTCAACAGAACAGTGTACTAACTGCCCTTCAGGTCACAAACAGATTTCTGCCGTGGCAGACACATGTCAGGGTATTATAGAATTGGGCCATCATGCAGGTTACTATCAAGATATATTTACAATACCTGCCAGCAAGGAATATGAATGGTTCTATAAGCCTGACAGACTTTATGCTCCGGCCGTGATGATTGACCGTACTAATATGTCAGACAATTATCCGGATATTTATTCAGATGGTGTGCCGGTTATAAGCGTTAGTTCATCAATGCTCAAGACTCTTTATGCCGAAGAGAGCCTTGCACCGGCATTTGTTTCGGTGGAGCCGTCGGTAAAGACGGATAACGGCGGCAACATCCTCATTCATGTTGAGGGTAAGAAGCTTATAGACAGTAAGGCTGAATCTCCGCGCCTTTTTGTCTTTGTTGCCGAAGACAGCGTATATACATTAAATCAGAGCGGTGCATCAGGAGGATATTATCATCGTCACATGGTGCGACAGAGCGTTACTCCTACGTGGGGAGAGCCTATTGACGTTAATGGGTATTCGTTTGACTATACTGTTGCGCTTAATCCTGAATGGAATGCTGCAAAGCTAAATGTTGTGGCTTTTGTTGCCAATTATGATGCCGGAGACAAAAACAACTGCCGGGTGCTTAATGCCGAGGAGGCCGAAGTGCCATATAACGGCAGTACCGGAATAGCTGATGTTTGTGACAGTGATATAAATGTTTCATGGAATGGCAGCATGTTACGGGTTAAAGACGGTTTCGACCGTCTTACGGTATGCGATTTGTCGGGACGTACAGTCATAACCTTGGTGTCTGCAGACGAGGCCTGTCTTACGCCTCTTGCTTCTGGCTATTATATTGTGACCATATTACGTGGGCAGAAACAAAAGGTGATGAAAATCATGGCAGATTAATATATTAATGTTTAAGTAATAACAAAAAAGATTTACAGAAAATGAAAGTAAAACATTTTTTTACAGCGGCGATGGTTTCATTGTTGTTTGTTCCTGTATCGTTGACATCATGCAGCGATGATAATGTTGTAACACCCGAAACTCCTGATGCCGGAGTGTTGCCAGGAGAAGATTTCAGAACCGACGATGAAGTTGTATTTTCATGCGATTTTCAGGATGCCGACAAGGCTAAGTCGCTTTTTGACATATATGATTTCAGCAACCTTACTCCATCGTCGGTTATGACGCAGCTGGGCTTTTCTGCGGGCAAACCATGGATATTCACTCTTCAGGACAGCTATACGTCAAAGAATTATTTTGCAGGTGCCACTTCTTCGTTCACTCCGGCCGGTACGGCTGATGCATGGCTTGTGACAAAGGCGATAGAGATACCTGACAGCGGATATGTGCTTTCGTGGAAATCGGAGGCTCTTGAGCCTGACAAGCGTGACGGACTGCAGGTTTTCATCTCAGAACGGGGAGGCAATCCTGAGACAGACTTCGGAGAGCCTGTATGGCAGGTTGACGAAGAAGAGGCCGGCCCCACTGAGAGCGTTGACGGCGAATGGCAGGATCATAAACTGTCGCTTGATGATTATGCCGGAAAGACTATTTATGTAGCCTTTGTAAACCGCAGTACGGACAAGAGCATAATATGCCTTGACGATGTAATGGTTAACTGCCCACGTCCATATATTGTCGACATAGACATGGAGCCAATGTATACAGCCGACGAGATAGAGGTGCGCGGACATATTACTGCCGGCGACTCTGTAATCACGGAGTATGACATACATTACACTACTGCAGATTCGATAGTACGCACAGAACATTATACAGGGCTCAACCTGCAGCCGGGCGAAAGCCATTCGTTTGTGTTCTCAACAAAGCTTAAACCGGCAGAAAAGGGCGTTTACACCAAGTTCAAGGTATGGGCTAACGTTAATGGGTTAGATAATGTTGGCGTTGAGGATTCTGTAGCTTCAGTAAGTTTTATACCTGCCCACAGATTATTGCTTGAGGAAGGCACAGGTATGTGGTGCGGATATTGTCCGTTGGGAATGCTCGCCACAGAATATCTAAAGGAACTTTATCCCGACACGCTCATTGCCGTGTCAGTGCATAATGACGATGTGCTTTGCGATGCCGACTATGACAAGGCACTTGGCTTTATGAGCTTCCCGTCAGGACTCATCAACCGTAAGACGGCATGTCAGCCAATGGCTATGTCAGGCAACAATTACACATACGAGGGCGACGGCACTTTCCTCAACTCTGTACAGACAGCACTTAAAGGATATGTAACTCTTGAACCGTCGATAGAGAGCGCCGTGCTGTCGGGCAACAGCATCAGCGTGAAATCATCTGTTAAGTTTGCTGTAGTTCCTCCTGCCGGACAGACTTATCGCCTTGTTTACATCCTGACAGAAGACAACGTTGTGGCCAACGGGGCACAACACAACTATCTTAGTACTTCAAGCCTGCCTATATTGGGCGAGTTTGGCAAGGGCGGAAAGTATGGACAGGAAAACATAATAGGCTTGCCGTATTATGACGTGGCGCGCGGCATCTATCCCGAATTTAAGGGTATGGACAGTGGTCTGCCGGCCACGATAGAGACCGACAAGGCTTACGGTATTTCATATACAATAAATCTTGATGATACCTCTTACAGCAGCACGGACAATCTGTATGTAACTGTTGCAGTGCTCGATGCCTCGACAGGTTATGTAATCAACTCTGTGCGTAAGCAAGTGAAGTAAAACGGTGAGGGGCGCATGTCGCGTTCATCGTGGATGATATCTTACGATGCACGCACTTAAAAACACAAATGCCGCCAGGCGCAATCAGTCGGATTTATGCCGGTTTTTATTGCGTAAGGCGGCATTTGTTGTCTTGTTGAATTCAACCCAATCCGGCCGGAGTTTAATGCGGTTTGGGCTTATATATTTTGCAGGCTGATTACACTGTGGCTGGTGTATGCTCCTAATGAAAGTTTTATTGACATTGATGCTTTTGGCGGAAACAAGTTTATAGCATGAGCCTTATTCTTAATTTTAGGATGTGAATAGAACATAATCTCTAAATGCCATAAAAATTGTAAGATTAACGTACGTTTTTGGTTTACGGCTAATCAATACGGCGGCAGAAAAATATAAACAGTAAGTAAACGTGAGTTCGGTATAAGAAAACACTTTAAAAAGTTGTGGAAGTGAAATATTTTTAGTATCTTTATGGTTGGTAATCAATAAGTTACATAAAAACATCCACTTCCATGACTGATGTAAATTTAATAGAATTTTTCTGTATTCTTGATGAGTTATGCAAATATTTTGCACCCGAGTTGCAAAAACATGCGCTTGACACCTCCGGCAAGCGTCGCCGTAACCGTCGGTGTGTGATGTCCGACAGTGAGATTATGACTATTTTGATCCTGTGCCATACTGGACGCCACCGTTACCTTAAGTCATTCTATCTCGGCTATGTATGCAACCATATGCGCAAGGAATTCCCAAAGCGTCTTTCCTACAGCCGTTTTGTTGAACGTCAGGCCAAGATTTGACTGCACCTTATGCTATTCCTTCAAATCTGTGAATTGGGTAAATTATGAGGATATCCCCATAATAGACTCCACGCCGCTGAAATCATGCCATATTAAGCGTTCACACAGTCACAAGACAATGAGTGGAAGGGTTGCAAAAGGCAGGATTACGATGGGATGGTTTTACGGATTCAAGCTGCACATCGTGATCAACGACCGCGCCGAGATAATGCAGTGGACGCTAACGCCCGGAAACGTGGACGACAGGGAGCCGCTGAAAGACAGGGAGTTCACCAAAAAGTTCTTCGGAAAGATATTTGCCGACAGGGGATACATAAGTCAGGAATTGTTTGAGAATCTTTTTGTCGATGATATACACCTGGACACAAAGATAAAGAAGAATATGAAGAACTCACTCATGAATCTTTATAACAAAATATTGCTTAGGAAAATGTCGCTTATTTAAGCGGTAAACTTAGTAACATGCTGCAATATTGAGCATACCAGACACCGCTTTGTAAATAATTTTGCGTCAAACCTGATAGCCGGACTTATTGCGTACAATCTTTTATCAAAGAAGCCATCTTTAAATATTGACATTATTGACAAAAGCAGACTTGTTGCATGATGATGTTATACCGAACTCACGTTTGATTATTCTAAAAAATTGAAGAAAGAGGCGTATCATTACTCAATACTGAGTTTGACATGCCTCTTTTATATGCTATAGCTGCAATCTGTAACCTTTGGGCGTGAACATTTTATGTTGATACACCCTCATAGGTCTTAGCTAATAATTATCTCTTTATTATCTTTTTCCCTCCGCTGATGTAGATGCCTTTTGACAGTTTATTGATGTCTGTGCCGATGTAACGGCCATCGAGGGTGAAAATGCGGTTGTCCTTTGTAGCGTTTGTTTGAACAGATGTTATCTGATCAATGCCACTTGTTGAATTCTTGATGCTGAATTCATCCAAGTACATCATGCCCGAATCAGTTCTGACAGTTACTTTCACAGGTCCGTTACCGTTTATATTAGTTTCAATGAGTGTCCATTTGCCTTCTTCCAACGTGAATGATGATTGGCTTATGGTAGCGTTTCCTTCAGTCACCTCAATAGTCAGGTTTGTTCCTCCGCCAGTGTAAGGTGCTGCCAATAAACTCATTTTGTGTTCGCCTGCCAATGTTATTGTCGGTGTTGTCGCATATCCCGGAGCAGTTCTTGTTCCATATCTTGCACATTGGTATGCGCCACGCGGAGTTTCGCCTGTCCAGCCGTCATTGTCATATTCTGGTGCAGACATTGCCGTTCCGCTAAAATTTCCATCGTTGCCTCCCTTGCCGTCGCACTTGTCGAATGATTCAAAGAAAAGGTTTGCCGACTGTTGGATAATAAACGAAAATGATATTGTTCCGTCTGTATTTCGTGTTATGTTTGTGATAGGCTTGTTCATGTAGTATGTTCCGTCACTGTTTCGGTTATACAGTTCGGCTGCGGGTCTGGATGTGTTTGTCAAAGCATTATTTCCACCATATGGCCATACATCTCCAGAATTGCCATTTCCCATAAATGTGTTGTCCGCAGGAATAAGTACACACCTCTCATGTGCATTAGTAATTCCCATGCTCTTTTGGCGGGATACACTGTTTACAGCGTTACTTGCCCAAATGTTTCTATTAAAGTCAACATGTGTTATCATCAAGCCTTTTCCTGGCATGCCTAAGTCCCAACCCGTTCCATCACGGTTTTCGAGCATGTAATATTCGTTTTTATTTCCTTCATTGTAGATTATGTATGCCTCGGGGCTAGAGTTTAGTCCTTTCATGCCATCTACAAATACACCTTCCGTTAGTTCTACAGGTTGCAACCAACCTGCATACATTCTTTCGTATGCAGAATACCCCGCGGGAACAAAGCCGTTTTCGTTGTAATTGCCGCTTGCCATTAAGTCCCATTGGCCTAGGCCTTGGCAGTTGCCGCCATCAGTGTCATACAAGTCGGCAAGTCCGAGGCAATGTGAAAATTCATGACAGATAGTGCCAATACCTTCTATCGTGCCTCTACCGTTAATTTCGTTTCCGCAGGCGTAATTGTTTACTCTGACACCGTCAACGTTTAATGCAGATCCTGTAGCAGACTGCAGATTGAATTGGTGCGGCCATATTGCGTTTTCATCACCTGAATTTGCCTCGCCGTATCCTGCATAAATGAAAAATACTTGATCCACATCGCCGTCGTTGTCCCAGTCGTAGTCAGCAAAGTTCACATCAGGGTCTACGCTAAGGCAAGCGTCTTTTAGCATTTGTCCTATTTTTCTGCTGTCATCACTCCCGTTAGAAGTGTTAGCTCCGTAATAGGCATAGCCTTGTGGCATGCGTACTGGGCCTATTATGTCAAGGTTAAGCACGAATTGTCCGTAGCTTTGGTCACGGAAATAGTCGCGCACGCTGCCGCGGAATCCCATGCCGTTGCTGAAATTTTCTGCGTTGGCAATCTGGTCGTACAGTTTTGCATCATGTTCGGGCTGGAAGTGCACGTCTTGGAATTCAATAAGTATTATCAGCCCTTTTTTTTCTCCAATGAAAGGCTCGTGGCTTCCTCCAATAGTTATGCGGGCTGGTGCCGAGCGCTTTGCAATGTTGGCTGCTGCTTCATCCCTCTTTACTTTTGATTGCTCTAAAAGCTTCTGTTTGTCTGCAACAACATATATGTCTGTTGTCTGGTCTTTGATGAAGGCGCGTCCGTCTTCTGCCTGCCAGTAGTGACAAAATTCATCGCCCTGCAGTTGCATCTTAACTTCTGTGCCGTCTGCCAGTTTCACTGTCTTCCAAACACCGCGCTTTGCGGGAATGGCCATTACTGCACAGCTTATCAGACCTAAAATGATAGTGTTGAGTAATTTTTTCATAGTGTTTATTTTTTAGCTAAGAAAGTGTGTCTGAACGGCGGTGAACCGCCGTTTCTGACACACTTTCTTTAATTGTTATTTATCTGTCTAACATTATTCTCTGGTCAGACTTATGTTCTCAAAGTAGTCAAATATATAGAGTTGGCTATTGGCTGCAGCTGCAACAAACAATCCGTAAGTTGAGTTAAAGGTTATCGTTGCAGGAATTGTATTTCCTGTGATTGTCCATGGTGCGTCAAGCGTTCCTGTGCCGATTGAACCTTCAAACGGTGGCTGATACAAGAAGAAGTTGAGCGTGTATGCGTCGTAGTCGCCTACCTTGGTGTCAGTTCCGGAAACAACCAAGCTGAGTGCACCTTCGCCTGCTGCGTCATCATAGATCCATTCAAAAGTCCAAGTGAGTTTTTCACCATATCCGCATAGACCTTCTGTCGTACCAGTGAGGATACTTTCATATCCGTATTCACCTTCCTGGGCAGCCTTGATTGTCATAGGAACTTTGACCTTGTTGCCTTGACTGTTAGTTGCGTTGACATACCACTGGCCTCCGAATGCGCTGTATGGGTTGCTCTCATTATCGACAATTGTCACTGTTGTCTCTGCTATTGCTGTATTTGCGCCTTCAGCAGATATTATTTTCAGTTTGAACTGGCGATTTTCATTTGCTTCTGAGTCGTCAACAACCTGTACTTCTACATTGATTACACCTGTTGAGAGTGTGTCTGAGTTGAGGTTCAGAGTTTTGTCTGTTATTCTGTAGTGTGTGCCTTCTATAGCTCCGTTTTCTCCTACAGGTTCAGTTTCAATGACAACTTTAACAGGGCCGTTTCTGTAGCCGCTGACATTAATGGGTATCTGAGTGATACCTGCTGTTTCGCTTATTTTAATTGCATCGCTCTCAAATCCGACTGTGCATTCTGTCGTGTTCACATCTTCATCTTCAGAACAAGATGTGAAGAATGGCAGTAAAGCAGCCATGAGGATGAATAATTTTAAATATTTCATGTGTTTAATTTTTTTAATTGTTTTGATGTGGCTTTCGCTGTTGTGCTTTGCCGTTTTCTTTAATAGCCAGGGTTCTGAACAATTCTGTCTGTAAGGTCAGTTTCGTTCTTCGGAATAGGCCATGTCAATCTGTCTGCGTCAGCAGGGCGTGACAAGTAGGTAGTGGTTGGACCAGGAGTAAGCAACAGGTCTTCCTGCTGTGCGGCACCTCTTGTCATTGAGATGTGCCATCTCTTTATGTCAATAAGACGTGTTCCTTCGCCCAACATCTCTCTCTGGCGCTCGCGCATTATCTCGTTCATGAGATCCTGCTTAGAGCTGAATGTCTGTGCCTGATAGTTTCTGATACGCTTTGATTCCAGCTGGTTCAGGTAGTAAGTGCCCTTTTCAATGTTTCCTGCCTGTGCGTATGCTTCAGCTGCGATGAGGTACATTTCAGCTATTCTGAACACTTTAGGCTCGATTACAAAGCGTGATTCAGGGCTTTTCATTGACTGATAGAGCTTTGTCTGAAGTGGGAATTTGTTGAATGCATATACTGTGCCGCTTGCTCCGGTTGTTGTCACAACATTGATAGTGTTGAAATAAACGCTCTTGCGGTAGTCGTCGTTGCTGTAGAGGTTGAGCAAGTCCAGAGTAGGGATGAAGTCAGGGTCTCTGTCTACAGGCTGATAAGCAGCTCCACAACCAGATACTAGCTGGTCGGGTGCACCGATGACGAGCTGCAGGATTGTTTCATTGCCGCTGTCGTTTGTCCACAAATTTATAAGGTCGTTGGCGCTTTTTGCCAAAGAGTATGTACTTGCGTCAGCAAGGCTTGATGCATATTCGGCTGCGTTGTTGTAGTCATCCATGGCCAATGCAACACGTGCACGGAGTGCAGTGATGGCGTCAACAGAAATATAATTGTTCCTTACAGCACCTTTGGTTGTGATGTATGTGGCTGCGCTGTCGAGATCGGCTGTTACCTGCGCGAATGTCTCGGCAAGAGTCTTGCGTGCGGGATATGTTGCAGGGTCTGCTGACGGGGCGTAGTCAGTGCGGTAAGAAACGCCTGTGTTAGGTTCGCTGGCTGTTGCAGCTTCATAGTCTGCGCAGAAGAACTGTGAGAGCATGAATATGCTGTATGCACGACAAAAGAAAGCGTCGCCTTTAGCGTCTTTTACAGCTTTCATGCCTTCTTCATTGAATGTGCTCGCATCAGAGAAGTCACATTTGTTGTAACCGTCGATGATGAAGTTGGCGCGTGCTATGATTGCCTGGTAGTTGGCATAAGCTGTGCTGATGTTTCCTGACTGTGGAGTGAAGTCCCAGCGGTACATGTCTCCATATGTGTTAGAGTTACCGATGAGTGCGTGAAACTCGTCAGTTTGCACGTCTGGTGTAATGTAGAAGACGCTTCCGCCCACAGAAGAACGCAGTCCTGAGTAAAGACCATTGCGCATCCCGGTGAAGTCTTCCGGAGTCACCAGAGCCTCCGATTCTGGTATTGAACCGTAGGGAACCGTGTCCATGTCGCATGAGGAAATGAGTCCCACAGCCAAACCGATTAACAAATATATCTTTTTCATTGCTTAAATCCTTTTATTTTATAAAGTTAGTTGAATACCTATAGAATATTGACGTGTGTTAGGATAGTCGCCAAATGACACGAGACTGTCAATCTCGGGGTCATAACCCTTGTATGAAGTCAGTGTGAGCAGGTTACGTCCTACAAAATAGATTTTCGCTGTTTTGATGAAGTTTGTTGACTGCATCAACTTCTCTGGGAATGTGTAAGACAGCTGCAAGAATTTCAGTCTGACGAAAGAAGCGTTCTCAAGGAAACTTGTGTCCAACTGGCGCTGGCAGTTTGCAGCGGCGATATCTGTGATGTCGCCCGGCTTCTGCCACATGTCAAGCATAGCTGTGCTCTGATTGAGCTGAGTTGCAAATGCCGGATTCTCCAGGAAGTAGCGCTCGTTGTTCATCATGTAACGGTCGAACATACCAGAGAACTGCACATCGAGCTGAAGGCCCTTCCATGACAAAGAGGTTGAAAGACCGCCTGACCATGGTGCGATGGCGTTCTTGCCTGTCATCACGCGGTTGTCTTCTGAGTAGACCTTGGTCTCGTTACCGTTTTTGTCAAGCCATACAGTCTGTCCGTCGGCAGGGTCAACATGGCTCCAGCGTACATAATAGAATTCTCCGTAAGGATGTCCTTTCTCCAAGTGTACAAGGTTGGTTACGTCGTAGCTGTCTACATCGTTGAACAGTTTTGTAACCTCGTTCTTGTTGTAGTTGAAGTTGAGATTCACAGACCAGTGCCAGTCTTTTGTGCTTATGATGTCTGCGCTGATGTTAACGTCAACGCCATTGTTGGTCATCTCAGCGACATTACCCCAACCTCCAGAGAAACCTGTTGTGTAAGAGTAAGGTATCTGGACAAGCATGTCTGATGTTACCTTGTTGTAATATTCAACGTCGAATGATACGTGGTTGAACAGTCTGCCGCTCAAGCCGATGTTCATTGTCTTAACCGTCTCCCATGACAGATTCGGGTTTGACGGGTTGGCGATAGCCGTAGCGCTGCCACCATAAGAAGTTGTAGCACCTGCCAGACCGAGGTACATGTATGGGTCTATGCCTGAGTTACCTGTTGAACCGTAGCTTGCTTTCAGCTGGAGGTCGTTGATCCATTTTCTTGTAGAGCTCATAAACTTCTCGTTAGTGATGTTCCACATTGCGGCTATAGCGCCGAATGTACCCCAACGGTGATCAGGAGCGAAGAGTGAAGAACCGTCGCGGCGGATTGATGCGTCGAGGAAGTAGCGGTCAGCGTAGCTGTAGTTTAACATACCGAACCAAGAGTTGCGCACTTCTTCAGATATGCTCTGGCTTACTTGCGGGATATAGTCAGAGGTAGCGGGAGCTGCTGACAAAATCAGAAGGCGGTTGTCTGTGAATCCGTCAGCAGATGCTCCGAAAGCGTCGGTCTTGCTGTTCATTGACTCCTGACCGGCAAGCAATGTTACGTTGTTGTATTTCAGGAAGTTGAACTTGTATTCAATAGTATTTGTAACAGTCCAACGATAGAAGCGTGAGAAAGTTTCGCTTACTGAACCTGTCTTTGCGAACGAGATATCAGGCCTTCTTTCCATCTTGAAAGATTTGCGGTAGTCGTTCCAGTCAAGACCCAAAGCGGAACGAATGTTAAGTCCCTTGATAGGGTTGATGTTTACATAAGCGTTCTCGTTGATACGTACACGTGTTGTATGGCTCGGCTGGAACTCCATCCAGAAGTAGGGGTTGTAGTTGCCGTCACCAACCATGTCGAGGCGGTCGCCATAGCCTTCGAATGTACTGTTAGCCCAGTCAACGCTTCCGTCCTGGTTGTAGACAAGTCCCTTTATCTCATAGAAAGGATATGTAGGCAGAAGACCGCGGGCAGCCATAGGCTTATTCTGAAGTGAAAATCCGTTGGTGCTTGTGTATCCGGCAGTCTTTGTCTTGTCATAAGCGAGGTTGGCATTGTTTCCAATCTTCAGCCATTTGTT
Source organism: uncultured bacterium (assembly GCA_905214625.1). Lineage (GTDB taxonomy): Bacteria > Bacteroidota > Bacteroidia > Bacteroidales > Bacteroidaceae > Prevotella. The sequence goes on along the minus strand of CAJMMQ010000010.1, from coordinate 40,830 downwards.
GGCGTTAATCTCAAGGTTTGCGCGCAGTGTCTCACGGCGCATTTCAGAGTCGTCCATGATACCCTCGGCGTTATAGTGTCCGTAAGATACGAGATAAGAAGTGTTCTGAGTGCCGCCGCGCACACTCAGGTCTATCTGTGAAGTAGGCTTGCTGTCGCCGAAAAGCATTTTGGTCCAGTCTGTGCCGACATTGTATTTTTTGTAGTATGCCTTCTGTGCCTGGAAATTGGCGTTGTCAACAAGTGTCGGTGTCAGCATTTCCTGAAAAGCGAACCACTGGTCGGCATTCATCACGTCGAGATTGTCGCCGGCAAGTTCAGATACACCATATTGAGCTGAAACCGTCACTGTGGCAGCTTCACCAAATTTACCTTTCTTTGATGTGATGATTACAACACCGTTAGCTGCACGTGAACCGTAGATTGCGGTAGACGAAGCATCTTTCAATACAGTGATGCTTTCGATATCGTTGGGGTTGAGCGAAACGAAAGTATTCTGTGAGATTTCGCTTCCGTCCAATATGAACAAAGGCTCAGTGCTTGCATACAATGATGTGACACCACGGATACGCATGCTTGTTGTTGCTGAAGGCTCACCAGATGAAGTGAACACCTGAAGACCTGCAACCTGACCTTGCAATGCGTCACCGACGTTCGCTACGGGACGGTTCTCTATAGCTTCGCTGGAAACAGATGTGACAGAACCGGCTATCGTACCTAACTTACGGGCCGAACCGTAACCTGTAACAACAAGTTCATCAAGCGATGTTTCGTCGTTTTCCATTACAATTCTAAGATCTTTACCGGCCTTTACTCTCTTTTCTTTCATGCCAATGTATGTAATGGTGAGTTGGGCACCATCAGAAGCATTGACAGAGAATTTGCCGTTAGCGTCTGTCACGGTACCTACGTTGGTACCCTCAACACGGATTGTTGCACCGATAATCGGTTGGCCGTCCTCCTGAGACACCACGGTTCCCGTAACCGCTTTTTGCGCCAGTGCCATTCCCACTGATAGGAAAAGGCAGGCCAAAAACATTGTTAGTCTTTTTTCCATAAATACTCTCTCTAATTAAATAAATAAGTTACATCATTATATACAGATACCCGGCATTTAGGCAGGGGCATATTTTCTTGGGCAAGTAACATGGAAGAATGGCATCGCCTGCTTGCCTTTTTTTACGTTCGCTGTATGTAATGAGGATATTAAAAGTCTGTTCTTGAAATGCTTAAGTATGTGACAATATTATTGAGTAGCAAAGCGCAAAGAGTTTTTTACTCGTCACGTTGCGATGTTATATGTAGGTTGTCGGCCGTTTATGGTACGGCAATTCTTGTTTCTTCAGCTTGTCATATCGTAAAATATTTGATGTCAATAGTTTATGCCAATAAGCAATGACTTGTGAGCCATAAAGACTTTTGTTTATTTATAGTGCTTCAACAAAAGCATACCTTTCGCATTGCGATATACGGCAAATCACCATGTAAAAGATATGCTTTTGTACGATGATTTGCGGCCTTTTGGAAATTGAAAATTATTATTCTTCCTGGCATGAGGCTGTACGCATAAGATTAGAATCTCTTTTTCAAGGGCAGTGTTACAATGATTATTTGATTAATGTGTTGATAATTAATAGGTTATGGCGTATCATGAGGTATGGTTTTTATACTGAGCAGTTATGTTGGCTAAATCGTGATGCCGGCTGAATAGAGATGCTTAAACCCAAATCGGTTATTAAGTGCATATTATGGTTTAATGTTGCAAATATATTGATGTTTTAGCTGTCTTATTGTGTTCTCCTGTCATCTTGCAATCCGTTTTTCTTGACATAGCCCGCTTTGCCTGCGAAAAAGCAGACGAAAATACGTTCAATATTAAGACAAATTCATTACAGCTTGACTGTCTGTTATACCAACTATATATTTATATTGAGGTAAGACTGCTTACATTTTGTAAATGAAACAACTTTTCAACCGTTACAGAAAGTGTATATTTATCCATTAATAACGTTTTCAGGTGTAGTTTACACCTTATATTATATAGGGCTGAATATGCTTATTGCATTATCCGTTTTTAAGATGCTTATAACAGTCTGTCGGTCAAGTTTCACAGACATATTAAACATCAGTAAGTAAAAGCTTTACAGACATTTAATATATAATTGCTTAAATGTTGGTCTGCCTTTATTTGTGCAACATAGGTTGAGCAGTATTTAAAGTGTAAAATTTTAACTCAAAAAATGTACAAAAGAACATTTTGCAAGCATAGATTTAATAATTGATGCATATAGATTTAGAATTCTTTATATGAATATTAAGGTGTAACTCGGCTGAATTTTGATATGTCTAAAAGTCAAGAAGTGGCATGCGTACACTTTTTATACAAATCAAAATGAAAGTAAAATAACACTCAAAGTTTCATTTTACATGATTTTTTATGTGAATCTGTCAGATTTATGTTAAAAACCCAACATTAACACACTTTTTTTTCTTTCATTTTTTGGACTTTATGAAAATATCCTTATTTTTGCATATTGTAACAAAAGTATAATTTATTTATTTAATTAGAGAGAGTATTTATGGAAAAAAGACTAACTATGATTTTGGCCTGCCTTTTCCTATCAGTGGGAATGGCACTGGCACAAAAAACAGTTACGGGAACCGTGGTGTCTCAGGAGGACGGCCAGCCGATTTTCGGCGCTACTGTCCGCGTTGAGGGTGCCAACGTAGGTGCCGTGACAGACGCTGACGGTAAGTTCTCACTCAGTATGCCTTCAGGGCACAGCAGACTGAAAGTGACCTATGTCGGCATGATTGACCAGGACGTCACAGTGAAGGGTAACAGCGTTCGTGTGGTTCTTGCTCCGGACGAGACAAACCTCGACGAGGTGATGGTTGTCGCCTACGGTACGGCCAAGAAATCAGCCTTCACAGGTTCGGCTGCGGTTGTAAAAGAAGAGGACATAGCTAAGGCGCAGGTTTCTAACCCTGTTGACGCACTTGTGGGAAAAATCTCAGGTGTGCAGCTGTACAACAACACGGGACAGCCTGGACAGACTACTCCTTCTATTAACATCCGCGGTATTAGTTCTATTAATGCAGGAACACAGCCTCTTGTTATTGTTGACGGAGCTCCTTTCGACGGAGATCTTAATACAATAAGCAATCAGGACATTGAGTCTATGACTGTATTGAAGGATGCCGCATCTGCCGCACTTTATGGTGCACGAGGCGCAAACGGTGTGATTCTTATTACGACCAAGGCCTCAAAGAGAGGTTCGGCAAAGATTACAGTTGACGCAAAATGGGGTTCTAACTCACGTGCCATACCTGAATATGATAATATAAAGAGTCCTGCAAAATATTATGAAATGTGGTATGGGGCACTTAACAGTTACGCGCGTAATACATGGGGCTACAGCGCAGACCAGGCTGCGATATGGGCAAATAACAATCTTACAGCCAGCAACAGTTACGGTCTTGGCTATAATGTGTACACTGTGCCTGAAAACGAATTCCTAATCGGAAACAACGGCAAGCTGAATCCCAATGCTACACTCGGACGCAAGTTTACATATAACGGCAATGAGTATTACATCACGCCAGATGACTGGAGTGATGCGGCATACCAGAACGGCCTTCGTCAGGAATATACAATTACAGCATCCGGTGCCAATGAGATGTCTTCTTTCTACGGTTCTGTAAACTATCTTGACAATGAAGGTATTACCCTTAACTCTGACTACAAGCGCTTCTCAGGACGTCTGAAGGCTGACTATCAGTTGAAGCCATGGCTCAAAGTAAGCGGTAACTTTAATTACTCGCATTATAATTCGAACTATCTTGGTGAGGACGGTGATGCAAGCTCGTCAGGCAACGTGTTCGCACTGACACAAATTGCTCCTATCTATCCGCTTTATATACGTGACGGAAATGGTAATATATTGTTTGACAAAGAGTCAGGAATAAATATGTATGATTATGGTGATGGAACCGTAATCGGTCTGACACGTCCATATATGTCGCAGTCTAATCCTCTGTCGTCAAACCAGCTTGACATAAATAACACAGAAGGAAACTCTCTTAATGCTGTAGGAACAGCTGAGATACGCTTCCTTAAAGACTTTAAGTTTACCTCTGTAAACTCAGTATTTACAGATGAGTCGCGTATAACAACAACTATAAACCCGTTTTATGGACAATATGCAAGCCAGAACGGTATTGTCTACAAGTACCATGTACGCAATTGGGCATACAATTATCAGCAACTGCTCAATTGGACACACTCTTTCAGCAAACACAATGTCGAGGTAATGCTTGGCCATGAATATTACCGTACAAGATATTACTACCTCATGGGTTCAAAGAGTAACCAATTCTCAATTGGAAACAGTGAACTTGCCGGTGCGGTTATAGCAGGAACACAAAATTCATATACCAACGATTACAATGTTGAAGGTTTCTTCGGACGTGCGTTATACAACTATGATGAGAAATATTTTGGTTCTATCTCTTACCGTCGTGATGCTTCATCACGTTTCCACCCGGATAACCGTTGGGGTAACTTCTGGTCGTTTGGCGGCGCATGGCTCATAAGCAAAGAAAAATGGTTCAACGCTTCTTGGGTAGACGAGTTGAAGTTGAAAGCTTCTTATGGAGAGCAAGGTAACGACAATATCAGTAATTATCTTTACATAAACACGTACTCTATCGAAAATTCAAACGACCAGATAGCAGTTGTTCCAAACTCTTATGGTAATAAAGATATAACATGGGAGACAAACGCAAACTTCAATATCGGAGCTGAATTCTCTTTCTTCAGAGGAAGACTTGCGGGTAGCATAGAGTATTTTAACCGTAAAACAAGCGATATGCTTTTCTCTCTCCCTCTGTCGCCTTCATTTGGTTACCGCAGTAAATACACAAACATCGGCGATATGGAAAACCGTGGCGTAGAAGTAGAACTTAACGGAGATATTATACGCTCAAGAGACTTGACATGGTCAGCAAACGTGAATTTGACAGCCTATAAGAATGAAATTACACGTCTGCCGGAGGAAAATATTTCAATGACCGTTGATAACGTAAGAGGTTTCTCGTCTGGTTCATATTTCTATGGAGAAGGCATCTCAATGTATACTTTCTATATGAAGCAATATGCAGGTGTTGATCCTGAAACAGGTGTCGCACTTTATTGGAAAGACGAGACGGATGCTAATGGTAACGTTACTGGACGTACAAAGACAGCAGACTACAGTGATGCTTCTTATCACCTCTGCGGTACGGCACTGCCCGATGTATATGGAGGCTTTGGAACAAGTCTTAGCTGGAAAGGTCTGGAAGTGTCTGTAAACTTCTCTTATCAGATAGGCGGAAAGGTTTATGATACCACTTATGCTTCAGAAATGAACTCAAGTACAAGAGGTACAATCATGCACTCAGACCTGTTGAATGCATGGACTCCAGAAAATACAAACACCAATGTACCTCGTATACAATATGGCGATTCTTATACAGCTTCTGCTTCAGACCGATTCCTTACAAACGCATCATATCTCTGTTTGCAGAACTTCAGCGTAGCATACAATCTGCCTGTAAAACTATTGTCAAACATAGGCATCTCTAATCTGCGTCTATATGTTACTGGTGACAATCTTTGGACTTGGTCAAAACGTCAGGGACTTGACCCACGTCAAAGTATATCGGGAACAGTTACAAGCGCATACTATGCGCCGATGCGCACAATATCAGGAGGTGTGTCAATCACGTTCTAATCATTTAATAAAGAAAAAATTATGAAAAAGAAAATAATAAGATTCTTCAGCGGAGTACTTCTCCTTTCCGCGTCATTTACACTGGTTGGCTGTATTGACGAGACAGAGCCTACGTCTGGGCTTACACAAGATCAGGTGGACGAATCTTCAAATACTATTGAAGCATTGCTTCAGGCTTTGCCGGCAAAATTCAACAAGGTGGATGCCCGCACAGGAAACTTCGGCGACTATGCGTTCGGATATGGCGGCGTGATGCATGTACGCGATGTGGAAACTGGTGACATGGCAATAACTTACTCTGCCTATGACCATTTCCAGCCTTGGGAAACCAATGAGCAGATGGGACCGAGCATGGCGCGTACACAGTGGCTTTGGAATTATCCTTATGAGTGTATAATGGCTGCGAATAAACTTATCAGTGCTGTTAAAAACGACTCTGTGAAGTCAAATACAAATCTTGCAGCAGAAGGTATAGGATATGCTTTCCGTGCTCTGTTTTACCTGGACCTCGCCCGTGAGTTCGAGTTCCTTCCAAATGAAAAGACGTCAGGTGTCAACAGCAACGGTAATGATGTTACAAATCTTACTGTGCCTATCATTACAGACGAAACAACGGAAGAGGATATCAAGAACAACCCGCGTGTAAGCCGTGAAGTTATGTATAATTTTATACACAGCGACCTTGAAAAGGCACAGAACCTTATTGTCTATAATACAAGCACAGCTAAAGACTTACCACATCTTGATGCTGTTTACGGACTTAAAGCCCGTCTTTTCATGTGGGTTGAGAAATATGATTCAGCTGCTATATATTCGGCTAAAGCCATACAGGCTGCAAGCAACGGTACAGCCATAACTACGCTTGAGGACTGCTTTACAATAAGCGGAAACAACCTTAGCGGTTATTCACCAACATGCTTTAATACTTCTACAAAATGGATGTGGGCTGTAGAACAAACCTCAGAGAACAGCACTGTTACATCAGGTATTCTTAACTGGACTTCTTGGATGTCACCTAACGCATCATTTGGTTATGCGGCTGCAGGTCCGGCACCATGTATTGATATGAATATGTATAATAGAATAAATTCTGCCGATTGGCGTAAATTGTTCTATAATTCAGAAGATCTGGTGTCTCCTGGTATCTCGTACAAATTCCAACCTAATGAGGGTAATACAAGCGTAGCAAATATCGGTGCAGCTGTGGCTTATCCTGTAATGCGTATAGAAGAGATGTATTTTATACAGGCAGAGGCTTACGCACACATAAATGCACAACAGGGTAAAACTATACTTGAATCATTTATGAATAACTATCGTGTTGGCGATCTTGGTGGAACATATACATGTAATGCTACAACTCAGGACGGTATAATTGAGGAAATTATATTCCAAAAACGTGTAGAACTGTGGGGAGAAGGGCAGACGTTCTTCGACATTAAACGCCTGAATTATTCTGTAACACGCGGATATGACGGAACAAATTTCTTTGATGAGGCGCGTCTTAACACTAATGGACGTCCGGCATGGATGAACTGGTGTATCGTGCAGACAGAGGAAAACAGCAACAGCGCATTGGTTGGTTGGAACAATCCTGATCCGACAGACAAATATACTCCATGGAACGAGTAAATAATAAAGCAAAATAATTTAACGAATAGATTACTATGAATAAAATATTTAAATACGGAACGGTTCTCATGATGTCCGCACTTGCTGTATTAAGCACTTCATGTACGGACGAGTATGAGTATGACCCAACAACCGATGTTGATACAAGCGGAGCTTATATATTGTCAGATAATACAGATCTGCTTTTCAGTGAGGGTGAAGCTCAGTCGCTGACTTTTACGGTTACACGTCACGATACTATAGAGGCAAAGTCATATAAGCTCTATATATCTGAACCTGATGTGGCAAGCATCCCCGAAGAAGTAAGTTTTGCTGCCTTGGAAAAGTCAAAAACAATAACAGTAGCTTTGAACGTTGAACCTGGAACTATAAACAAAAAAGTTGTCATTGGAATAAATGAAGGCGACAGCTATATGTATGGTGCAAATTCTCAGACATATACGATAAGCTGTCTACGTAAGGTTCAAGGATGTACGTTTACTACAGCGATGCTTACATCACCAGTATTCTTAGACGTGGATGTATATGAATATGGAAAAACAGAAAAAGAAAATCCTGATGGCACGGTGACTACGACATGCAGCTATGTAATGAAGGATCCTTATGCTGAAATAATAGGCCCAGATGGAGTTGGATACAACATAGTATTCTCTCTCAACAACAATGGTGAGGTTTCTATTGCCAATAACCAGATTTTGTTCTATGCATCTGCCGAAATGACAGGAGACGCATCTATTGTTGGTGATATTATTATTTCTGGTGGAGGTAGTTATTACAAGGAAAAGACAAACATATCTTCACTTGGTACGTCTGCAGAGAACTTCATTCTCTTCAATTGGACAATGCTCATTGGAAATACCGGATACGGATACGGAACAAAAGCTCATGTAATACAGTTCCCGAGCAATTATGATCCTACTACACAAACGGTGATATAATATATATATCCAGATTTGTGGATAAGCCAGGCAGGTGTATTCCTGCTTGGCTTAATCCAATTAAAAAGTAATCATAACTTTACTGTTTTTATTTATGAAAAAAATATCTTATATTTTACTAGTCGTTTTTATACTGTCAACAACTTGCATACATGCAGCAGAACGTAGTTTGGAACAGAAAAAAAATGCTGCAATAAATGCTATTAGTAAGCTTCAGGGTGTCACGCGTTCAATAACTGCTGAAATAAAAGAGCTTAAAAAACTTGACGGACTTAGTGTGATAGGATATGAAGACGGTGGCTTTGCTGTAATAGCAAATGATGACCGTAACGAGGCTGTAATAGGATATTCAAAGTCTATTTATAGCGACAGAATGCCTGATGGCTTTGAATGGTGGATAAACAATGCTAATAAGATGCTTAATAGTAGCTCTGCCTATACGCGCAGCGCTAGTTCGCCTGCTGTTGACTATGGGGCAAAAGCCTATGTTGAACCTCTTGTTGAAACAAAGTGGGGGCAAAGTTCACCTTATAATAATCTATGTCCCATGTCTAGTGGAAAGCGCACCCTTACAGGATGTGTGGCGACAGCTATGTCACAGATAATGAAGTATTACAAATATCCAGAATCAGGTGAGGGTAGCATATATGATATTACACAAGGCATATTTGTTGACTTTAGCGAAAAATATAATTGGGATAATATGCTTAATGTTTATACACTGACAAGTGATCCCAATGCAAATAATGCAGTAGCAACGATTATGTATCATTGTGGGGTTAGTGTAGGCATGAATTATGGAGTGGAGTTCAGCGGTGCATTTATATATAAAGCAGCAACAGCATTGCGTACCTACTTCAAGTATAATGAGAATGTTAGTTATCGTAGTCGTGAATTTCATACAAAAGACTATTGGATGAGATCTATATATACAGAGTTAAGTAATGGTTGGCCAATACTTTATGGAGGACAAGACGAAGATACAGGAGGCCATGCTTTTGTATTTGACGGCTATGATGAGAACGGATTTGTACATGTAAATTGGGGATGGGAAGGTGAATTTGACGGATACTATGATATAAATTTACTTAACCCAGATAAATATCAATATAGCACAGGACAGCACATGCTTACAGGATTTACTAAGCCTGAAATGAATGTGGAGCATTTAAGTGAAATAACAACTTCGTCTAATATAGCCATCTCAGAATATAATGGAAGGCTTATATTATCTCTTACTGATTATACATTGTATAATTATAATGACTACGCATTCAGTGGAGATTTCTATCTTATGCTTGATGGCGAACTCGTAAAAAAGCCTATTGCTGTCATTGATGAAGAAAGAAAAATTGATGCACCGAATAGCAGTGGACGATTGTTTGGTTTTAAACTTAACAAAACTGTTGAAGCTACGCTGCCGACTGACCTCTCTGATGGCACTTACAAACTATATGTGGCAGTGAAAGAAACAGGACGTGACTATCAGCCTGTATTCCATTCAGAAGGAACAACAAGTTATTATACTTTGGTCAAGGAAGGTACAAATATTACATTAACTCCTGGTAGCGGTGATGTAAGTGGTATAAAAGATGAAATGATTGGAGGCAATAAACAGGAAACGACAACTACTGTATATGACAGTCGCGGAATGGTTGTGTATAGGGGTAGTTCTGATTCCTTTAATATAAATTATGTAACTGCTAAAGGATTGCTTATTATCAAGGCAGGGAATACAGTAAAAAAGGTGATGAAATAGTAATTAGAAAGCTATTGGGTAGAAATAATCTATATTTATAACTGATTTTACTGTAAATATCTTGAAAAGTATATTTCAAAGTAACTTACTTTTTATAAAGTTTTTTTGGAATATGCTTTTCAAGATGTAGTTAATTTATATGCGTATATATTACAAGTATGTAAATCGCACAAAATTTTGCCCCAGCATTTTATGCTTAGGTCGATATAAAATAACAAACATTCCGCATGAAAAAGAACTGTTTTCTTTACTTATTCTTGAGATTGGCAATAAGTTTGTCGCCACATGCCATTACTCATATGACTAAAAGAAAGTTCTTTTTTCCAATCAATCACTTTACAGACTTGAGCATACGGTCTATACACTTTCGCTTCTGCCCCATGTCGGGATGTACATAAAGATTAAGCGTAGTGCTTACATTAGAATGTCCGAGAATTGAACTTACTGTTTTGTAGTCGCAATTACTCTCTATGCAACGCGTTGCAAAAGTGTGGCGCAGTCCGTGAAATTTCATTTTTGGCATATTCAGCTTGTTCATAAAACACTTGTAATAATGCCTGTATATTCGCGGTTCCAAAGGTTTCTCAGTATTAGTGAGAACAAACCCCGTATCTTTTACAAAACCAAGGAGCGACTTTAACACCTTAAACAAATCGCCGCTCACGGGAATGTCGCGTATTGAACTGGCCGTCTTTGGTGTTCCAATAATCAGCTTGGTATACTTTTGGCCACCGTCTATGACATAGACACGCTCAATAGTGCGTCTTATACGTATGGTTTTTGTCTTTAAGGATATATCGCTCCATTTAAGGGCGCAAATCTCGCCAATACGTATCCCTGTGCAAAGACATATATAAAGTCCAAGATTGCGGAACGAGAAATGCTCTTTAAGAAAAGTCATCATCTTTCGCTGTTCACTAAGCGTGAGCACCTGAAATTCGGGTTTATCAGCATTTGTAGGAAACTTTATGTCCCAGTCGGCCCGCTGTGTCCACCCCTGCCTTGCCCCATAGGCTACTATCATCTTCAGCACGAGCAGTATGTCACGCACCGTGCGCTGGCTCAATCTGGCACGCAGCTTGTCGAATACAAGCTGCTGAACATTGTTCTCATCCACAAAATACATGTCTCCGAGTACGGGCAAAATATGTTTTTCGGCATTAGTTACATAAGTGGCGATGGTAGACTCCTTAACAAGCCTGCTTTTCATTTCGCGCCAAGCACAATAAATTTCTCTAATTGTCTTTCTCTCCATAATCTATTATTTTTTAATTTTAAGCGGTCTAAAAATAATAAATTATAGAATAACACATCAAAAATAATTAAAAAGCATGACATTTATAGCACGTCTGTATGTGCACCAACATATTTTAATCCATTCATTTTTGACTGCTGAAACCGCAAGAAACAGCCATAAACGACACCTTTTGCCTTATATATGATATAAAGCCGTCGTCACCCATAACCTCAATATCTTCAAAGAGTCCCAACACAAATCGCCCTATGCCGGCATAGCTGCAAACAGGAAGGTCAAGCCGGTGACGGCCGTCGCCGGATACGGTGATATATACTTCGGCCGACGGGTACTCCTCTTTCAGCACGTTGTACGACAACTGGCCGAGCAGCATGCTTACAGGCATCTGCTTCTCACCGCTGAACATAAACACGTCGGTGTACATCTCACGGTGGCGGTCTTCGTAAACCCATTCCGTATCCAGCAGCTCTACTTCCTGCATGCGGCTCACCTTGAAAGTTTTGTTCAATCTGGAAGACGGCTCATAACAGCGCACTTCGTTGTTATTGTTCATCAGCAAGAACGGCTCAACCAGCCTGTCTTTTGTCGTGCGGCTGTGAGGCGAGGCATAACCGCGTATCACCACCTGCCGCCGTAGCTTTATGGCATCATAGAGCACACCGATGTTATATACTTTCTGCTCTCGCAATTCATCGTTGTTTATTATGTCGAAATCATAAAATCTGTCGAGCTTCTTTCTCAGATTTTCGGCCAACACGTCGCCGGCACCAGCCTTTTCCAGCAGCCGTCCCATCATAACAGCCTCCTCCTCTGTTATGGATATACGCTCTATCAAGCGGTTGAAGAAGGGTGAATTGCGATCTATGCTGTAGCAGTTGCCGTGCTTGTAAACTTTGAATCCGCTATCGCGGAAAAAATCCAGATAATAATAAAGATTGCGGCGCGATATACCAATCTTCTCACAGAGCCGCTCAATGGTATATGTGCGGTTTTCGGTAAGAAGCTGCAGCAGATACAGCTCGCGCTCAAGTTTGTCATGTCGCATAAGTTATAATTTATCTGAGGACACTGATTAAACTATATTTTCACGCCACGCAGGCATAACAAGTCATAACAGCCTGAACGTCTTACGGTGATATGGCGTAATGCCATGCTCGGCTATGGCCAGGCGGTGTTTCTTTGTGGGGTAACCTTTGTTAGATATCCAGTCATACTGCGGATACTCCTCTGCAAGACGGTCCATATAGTCGTCGCGGTAGGTCTTGGCCAAAATGCTTGCCGCGGCTATCGACATATACTTGCCGTCGCCCTTAACCACCGTAGTGTATGGAATAAAGTTATAAGGCTTAAAGCGGTTGCCGTCTACTATTATCGCTTCCGGGCGCACTTTCAGCCCGTCCAGAGCCCTGTGCATGGCCAGAATACTGGCGTTAAGAATATTTATCTTGTCTATCTCCTCTGGCGTAACCACGCCAACGGCCCATGCCACGGCATCGCGCTCTATAACTTTGCGCAGCTCATAGCGCCTGTGAGGCGTAAGCTGCTTCGAGTCGTTCAGGTCGTCGTTCATATAGTTTTCAGGCAGAATAACCGCCGCCGCATACACGCTTCCTGCCAGACACCCGCGCCCGGCCTCATCGCATCCGGCCTCAATCAATCCTTTGTTCAACGAACTTCTTAACATCCTGTCTTCATATTTTCGTTATAGCCCGCACTATGACACCGCCCATGCCAACCGCCTCAAAGCAAGAAAAGGCGGCAACACACAGGATTACAAGTACGGATTTTACACATATTTAACAAATAACGGCCAAAGTTTGAACTTATTGTGCACAAACAAACATTTATTTTGCAAACAGAAAATCACGCCTGAACTCGAAACAGGGGCAAAGAAAATATTAATAAAGAAACAATAAACATTTAAAACATAACTATTATGGAAAAGCAAATAGCACTCAGACAGTCCGGCACCACGTGCGGAAAGACAACCTCACCGGTAAAAAAGGCAGCAAACATGCTGAACTCACCGCTACGCCTACTCGGCAGATATTATTCAATGGTGCTTGAGCGTGACGTAGACATGCGCCAGACAAAAGCAATAACCGAAGCACAGCTCGCGTTTTTTGCCACGGTCATTCCGGCCGACATACATGTACTGCTGCATGTAGCAGCCTGCGTATGGTTTATCATGTCGCTGAAGAAATGCCGCTCGCTTATGAAATAAGGATTAGAATTTAGATAATGATATAATGTTTGTATTTTATCTTACGGAAATAGTGACTATAATTTTGAATATAATATATTTGATTTATGCGGTGATGATATTTAAGTAAAAGTAGAACGGTTTTAAAGGTATGCTCATATATAATTTTTTGATTTTAATTTGATGGTGCTCAATATTTTGTTATCTTTGCAGGATAAAGTTTTGGAAATATGGAACAAAAAGGATTGATATCTGTTTCGACAAATTCTGTTACGAAAGAACTTGAGCTTAGTCGTATGGATGACGACATCATATTGTTTGATGATTTTGCCAATCTTCCGGTTCCTTACGAGCCGCGTCGTAATATGGGCCTTATTGTCGGTTTATGTCTTCAGGGCGGTTTCCGCTATACGGCCGATACGGTTGAACATAGCGTTCATGCCGGTGAGGCATTGATAATACATGAGGGGCAGGTGGTAGAGAATTATTGGTCGAGCAATGATGTCCGTGGTATAGGCATAATGATGTCGTATGATTTTTTTCATGAAATTGTCAAAGGCATTCATGAACTTTCTTCTTTGTTTCTCTTCTCCCGTAGTAATCCAGTTTTTATGCTTCAGCCTAATGAGATAGACGATGCAATAGATTATTTTAAGATTATCAAGAAGAGGGTAGACAACAATATTAAGCATTTTCGGCGCGATGAGGTCAGGATGCTTGCATCTGCAATGATTTATGATTTGTGTAACATCGTATATCGCATACAGCTGAGCACCGACAGGAAGCAGACTTGTGCCGAAGCTATATTTACTGATTTTATCCGTCTTGTGGAACAGAATTACAAGTCGGAAAGGCGTGTTGGCTGGTATGCCCACAAGATGTGTATAACTGCCAAATACCTTTCTGAGACAGTTAAGCAGGTCAGCCGGCGGACACCCAATGACTGGATTGACAACTATGTGGTAATGGAATTGCGCGTGCAGCTGAAAAACACCACGAAGAGTATAAAGGAAATAGCGCAGGAGATGTGTTTCCCCAACCAGTCGTTCATGGGTAAATATTTTAAGGAACACGTCGGAGTGTCGCCCATGACCTATAGAAAGTCTTGATTATTTGGAGATTTTCCTGTTTGTGCCAATACTTAATTATGTGTCTGCCTGCAATGTCTGTTATGTTTGCTTATGTTTGAGTTTAACGGCAAGAGTTTTTTCCGGCGGCTGTTAATGGTTTCAATGCTTTTTGTGACCGTCATGCCGTTTTGTCTTTCTCAGCCTTACTGTAAGGTTAGGACGTTTACCGTTGACGACGGATTGCCGGCCAACAATATTTCTGAGTTCAGCATGTCGCCTGACGGAATGATGTGGGTTTCAACGTGGAACGGACTTTGTAATTATGACGGTTATATTTTCAGCCGTTTTCGCGAGCACTTTGGTGTCAATCAGGTTCTGACATCCAACCGCCTGAAGTTTATTCGCCCAAACTCGTATGGTGATATATGGTGCTCCACATACGATGGCAAGGCTTATCTCTTTGACTGCAACACATGCCGTTTTGTTGACTTGGATGTTCTTGTCGGCGATTCAGTAAAGCGTAATTTTCCAGTGCGCAACATACTTTCTTTGCCTAATGGCCATGCGTGGGTGTTGGGCGACGGGTATAAAAATTTACGCATTGATGAACGCAGAATTAAGGACCATGCCGGTGTGAGTCTTATCGATACGCGCAAGACTATATATCGAGGTCCTATACGCAAGGTGATGACCGACGGGAACGGACGCGAGTGGGTATTTGCCGACAACGGTGTTGGGCTTTACGGCAGTAAAGTGCTTCTTCCTTTTAAGTTTGAGTATATGTGCTATGTGGGGCACAATGTTTATTTTGCGTCGCGCGACGGGCGTTTCGGTTATTATTCCAACCGCCTGCGCATGTTCAGCCTTCCGGCATCGGTAACAAAGATAAACGGCATGTTCCGTTTTGGTTCCGACAGACTTGCCTTGGCCACAGACAGAGGCTTGCTTGTGTTCAATACGCGCTCGTCAGGCTTTCGTCTTGTGTCTGTTCAGCATCCTTCGCAGCCGTCGCCCGACGTGAAAAAGGTGTTTACCGACAGCCGCGGGCGTGCCTGGGCATTTTCTTCAGGCCCCGGCGTGAGCCTTGTTTCTTCAGACGGAAACAGCGTGCGCTGGCTTCAGTCTAAGGCAGAAGGATGGATGGGCACCACGAGCAGCTATCCTGTTTTTCATGAAGACGACAACCATACTGTATGGGTTATCCCTAATGGCGGCGTGTTTTCATATTATGACGAGTTGAGCGGTTGTCTTATTCCTTATAATCTCAACGCCGAAAACAGCAACCGTCTGCCTGTGAGTTATATCACCAAGTATAAAAAAGACGCGCAGAATAATCTTTGGTTTACAGGCAATCATAATCTTACGCTTGTAAATTTTAATTATTATCGCTTTAAGTTTACTCCCACTGTTCGAGATGCCGACGTGCGCTCGGTTATGAAAGACCGTGGCGGACGTGTATGGTCCGGCATGCACAACGGTTATGTAACCGTTACCGACGCACTAAGCGGCAGGTTGATGTATCTCTCGCCCGACGGCAGACTGACAGCGAGTCCGGTGCGTTTCACCGACGAGGGCGTGTATGCCTTGCGCGAAGACCGCAGCGGAAATGTGTGGATAGGCACCAAGGGCCGCGGCATATATGTGCTGCGTGGCACACGGAGTGGGCAAGGAGTGGCCCATTATGCCAGAAGCTACACCGACAAGTGGTCGCTGAGCTGCGACAGCATATACGACTTTTGCGAAGACGATGCCGGCCGTATGTGGGTGGCCACCTATGGCGGAGGCATCAACATTGCGGCCGTGAAGCCCGGCGGAGGCATGGCCTTTATCAACGGCAACAACGTGATGACACCTTTCAAGAGCAAAGCCTACAACCGTATGCGCCGAATATTGGCAGCGCCCGGCGGAATAATGGTTGCGTCTACGTTCGGCGGCATAGTTACCATGTCAAACCGTGTAGATAAGTTTTCGTCGATGCGCTATTATTACACCACGCACATTCAGGGCGACACCACGTCGCTGCTTGCATCCGACGTGCTCAACACCTACGTCAGTCCGTCATCCGGCCTGATATATGCCACCACCATGGGCGGCGGATTTCAGGTTGCACAGGCTTCCGCCCTTCTTCGAGACAATATTCCTTTCAGAAGCATTGGGGGCATAGGGCATGAGGAGGGCACCATACAGGCTGTTGTTGAAGATACTTCGGGTAATCTTTGGCTGGTACGCGAGAGCAGCGTCGACAAATTCTATCAGAAAACCGGAGAGTGCGAGATTTACGGCTCTAACGACTGGGAGGAAGACATAGGATTCACGGAGGCGCAGCCATACGTGTCGGTGCAGGGCGACGAGATTATTCTCGGCGTAATAGGCGGTTACCTGTCGTTCAGTCCCGGGCAGATTAAGAAGAGCCGTTATAAGCCCATGATAGTGTTCAGCGGAGTGCAGTTTCAGGGCGAACAGCAGATAACGCCTATCCTCGGCAAGACTGTGCTCGATATTCCGGCAGGCGAGCGCAACGCCATTGTCTACTTCTCGGCACTCGACTACAACGGCAATCGCCTGATACGCTATGCCTACAAGATAAAGGAGCTCGACAGCGAATGGAGCTATACGGGCATGAGCCACAGTGCGTCGCTGAGCCATATCCCGGCCGGCAAATACACGCTTGTGGTGAAGAGCACCAACTCTGACGGCGTTTGGGCCGACAACGCCCGCGAGCTTAAAATATACGTGCATCCCACATTCTGGGAGACAGGCTGGGCCATGCTTCTTTATATATTGATAGGCTTGGGTGTTGTTGTTGCCCTGTTCTATGTGTGGCGCCTGCGCAGCAATATTGCCATGGAGAAACGCCTGAAAGAGCGCCAGCTGCGATTCTTCACCGGCATATCGCATCAGCTGCGCACCCCGCTAACCCTTATCGACGGCCCCGTTGGGCAGGTGCTCAGTGAGGAACCGCTGTCGGCCAAGGCACGCACATACCTCGAGTTTGTGAAGAAAAACTCCGTGCGCATGCTCGAACTCGTAAACAAGTCGCTCGACCTGAAGAAGCTCGATGCCGCGGCCGATACTGTGGATGCAGCGCGTCATGACACCGATGAAATCGCCAATTCTGACAATGTGCCGCAGCCTGCTGCCGACATTACCGGTCTCGACTTCGCTTCGGAGCGCATTACCGTGCTTGTGGTTGAAGACAACGTAGAGTTGCGCTATTTCCTTGTCAGCAGCCTTTCGTCGAGCTACAATATCTTTGAGGCACGCAACGGGCAGGAAGGACTCGATATGGCGCAGAGCCGTCAGCCCGACTTCATCATAACCGACATCATGATGCCCGTAATGGACGGCATGACCATGATACGCAAGATAAAGGCATGCCCCGACACATGCCACATACCTATAATAGTGTTGTCGGCCCGCACGGCCATTAACTACCGCATAGAAGGTCTTAACGAGGGCATCGACGACTATATTACCAAGCCTTTCAGCGTGTCGTATCTTAAGTCGCGTGTCGACAACATCATACGCCAGCGCCGCCAGCTTCAGCAGGCATACGTAAGCAAGCTCAACGCCGCGGGCGACGGCCACCTTATATATAAGGCCGACTCGCCCGGCATTGCCGATGCCGACAGGGAGTTTGCCCGTAGGCTTGTCGACTATCTCGAGCCGCACATATCCGACCCCGAACTCAAGATAGACGACATAACCAGGGCCATGGCCCTCAGCCGCACCGTGTTCTACGGCAAGGTGAAGTCGCTCTTCGGCATGTCGCCCATCGACTTCGTGCGCCACATGCGCATCCTCAGGGCAGAGCGGCTGATAGTTGAGAGCCGCATGTCGTTCTCGGAGATTGCATATTCAGTAGGCTTTACCGACCCGAAATACTTCGGCCGCACGTTCAAGGCCAAGACCGGCATGACGCCGTCCGACTATCGCAAAAAATATTCACAGCGCGGCTGATTTGCAGTGTTTTCAGCCTATGTCAGTAACGTCGCTGTAACTGTCTGATAATAAGCGTGTTGCAAAAGGGCGTCTTTTACCTTCTAAAAGACGGCCTTTTGCGTGCCAAAACATGCCCTTTTGCATTGTAAAACGTGGCCTTTTACAAAACCCTTGCTCGTTATGTTATATGCCGTCCGCCATTTTCCGCATAATCTCAGCAGTATTTCCGCACACCAACAATACGCCCGAAATCAGGCGTTTGTAGGCCCGAAATGATGAAAAGTCCACCTTTCTAAACAATTTTTATCCCATTTCATCGGTAAATAAGAACTATCTTTGCCGCCGAAATCTACGTTAAACTATCTACAAATTCATAACCTTAAAAAATAACTTAAACTTATGAACCTTTTTAAATCTACACTTTTAGCAGCAAGTATGCTGGTTGCAACATCGGTGATGGCCATAAAGGTGCACACCATCGGCGACTCAACGATGGCCACATACAGCGAGTCGACAACCGTTACGCGCGGCTGGGGACAGATGTTCCAGCAGTTTTTCACCGACGCTGTTACGGTGAACAACCGTGCCAAGAGTGGCGCAAGCAGCAAGAGCTTTTATGAGGAGGCCGCCTACTGGGAGTCGGTAAAGAAGCAGATACAGCCCGGCGACTACGTGCTGATACAGTTTGCACACAACGACGAGAAGAACGACGGCATGGACGGCGACGAGGTTAAGGCTTATTATGAAAGTATAGGCGACCAGACTAAGGCTGATGCCACCGACTATCGCGGCACCACTGCCAGCGGAACCTATAAGGAATATCTGCGCAAATATGTTGAAGAGACACGCGCCCTCGGTGCCACTCCGGTGCTCGTAGGCGCCATCTGCCGCAAATATTTCACGGGCAGCACCATCCGCCGCAACGGCCGTCACGACCTGGGCGACGACTTCTCGCTGCTCACTGCATCGGGCATCAAGGAGGGAAACAAGGTTGGCGAGGACGACCATACATACGACTATCCCTATCAGATGCGCTTGGTTGCCGATGAAATGGGCGTTTCTTATATCGACCTGACCACCGCAACGAAGGAACTCTACGAAAGTTACGGCGACGCCAAGGCCAACGAGCTGCTCTTCGACGGCGACGGCAGTACCCACACTTCGGCCATGGGAGCCACATTGATAGCGCGCCTTTGCGCCCAGCTCCTGCAGAAACAGGGCATCCTCACCGAGTATATCAACCTTACGAGCGACCTCAGCGTCAATCCGTCAAAGGCCGACCTTGGCGAGGCTTATAAAGGACAGACCATAGTAAAAGAGTTTCAAATCAGCGGCTTCGACCTTCAGCCGGCTGAGGGCAACGTAACTGTTACTGCCAGCGAGGGCCTTCAGGTATCGGCCGACGGCGAGAGCTATTCGGGCAGCATCAGCATGAGCTACAAGGAAGGCAACATGATTGGCACATTCTACGCACGCTGCGAGTTTGCCGAAGAAGGCCCCATTAACGAAGAAATAACCGTAACAAGCGGCGACAAGACCATCACCATACCCGTTACAGGCACAAGCATAGTGCTCGAGGGAGGCGTGCCCGTTCAGGCATACTGGCGCTTGGAAAAGGACGACGAATGCGAGGTTACAGGTCCGATGAACACTCTCGGACAGTCGTACAGCGGCATGACGCTTCAGAAATATTCAGCCCCCAACGCTAACACAACATGGCCCGAGTGGACAGGCTTCGACGCATCGCGTAAGACACAGCGCAACGTCATAGAGGGCGAAAGCTGGCCTGCCGGTGAAATCGACGAAGTTTCAACCCGCTACATCGAGTTTGCCGTTCAGCCGGCAAAGGGCACAACGCTCAAGGTAGACTCCATGTCGATGTTCGTGTGCGGCTGTGGCGGCAACGGCATGTGCTGCAAGATATATTATTCAAAGGAAGAAAACTTTGCCAATCCCGTAAACATCTTCGAGATGAAGAGCATGCCTGCCAACAACATGCAGTACGTATGCGCCATGCCGGTTTTGTCGGTCAGCGAGGGCGAAACTCTCCGCATACGCATTTATCCATGGTATAACAACGCTGCAACAGGCAAGACCATTTGTCTGAGCGACGTTACTGTACACGGCATTGCCGTCGACTCAACCACAGGCATAAGCTCAGAACTGACGCAGGATGTAGCTCCCGTGCGCACGATATACTATGGCACAGACGGCACAATGCGTCAGGGCATGTGCCCCGGACTTAACATCGTTAAGAAGGAATATGCCGACGGAACGGTTAAAACAAGTAAAATTCTATATTAAAAACAATCAGTAAAATTATTATGAAAAGCGTAAAAATCAGCTTATGCGGCTTGCTCGCCGTGCTGTCGTCGCTGTGTTTTCCTGCCGGTGCCATGGCGCAGGCGGAAGCCAAGCTCGCAGAATGGACATTTGCAAGCGGCTATGACAAAACTGACGTAGACGGCAAGACGGTCTACGTGCCCAACAGCAGCGAGTGGGCAGAGATAAGTGCAACATGGTTTAAGAACCAGATGCCTTACTTTTACCCCAATGTTTTTGAGGGCGAACAAGGCAGCTATATGCTGTCGGCACAGTCGGAGTCAAGATACTGGCAGGTATCCGACAGCAACGGCGACAAGGTGATGCGCATTGAGAACAGCGAGGCCAACAACATCACCGACTACACTGATGCCTCGCAGCACAATGTATATTATGAGGTGTCTTTCCCCACAAAGGGCTATAAGAACATCTCTCTTACCTATGCCATAGGCTACGGCGGCAACGCTGAGGCTGCCATCGAGGCCGTATTCTCAACCGACGGCGGCGAGACATGGATTGATGCCGGCAAGGGCACCACAGCCCCCAACTGGTGGATATACAACGAAAACACCGTTAAGCTGTCGGCCAACAACAAGGACAAGGTGATAGTGCGTCTCATAGCCGGCAACGGGCTGGTGAGCAACTGGAACCTGAAGCAGCTCACTGTGAGTGCCGACAAGGACGAAAGCTCACAGGGCATCAGCGCCAAGGACGCCACAGTGGCATGGCCTTTCAACGAGGGCGCGTCTAATCCTACCTCTGCCGAGGCTTCTGTTCCCGAGGCTCTGTCGTCTACAGGCTATACTCTCGGCAGCAAACTTACGCTCAACGGCACACAGAAGTGCGACCCTGAGGTGATGTCAAAGCTTGAACCTACCGAGAAAATCAACAACGCTCTGGACGAGAATTCGTTCATCAGCTTTGCTGTTGTGCCCAAGAAAGGCATCAATTTCACACCTAAAAAGATTACGTTCAACGCTGCAAAGTGCGGAACAAGCGGCGGTACAATGGATATTTATGCCGTAAGCGGCGACCAGAAAGTGGCCATTGCAACGAATGTAAATCCTGAAAGAAACCCAGCTTTCTCAAGTTACGACTACGACCTGTCGCAGTTCGGAACACTCACCGACAAGCTCGAAGTGTTCATTTATGTATATAATCTCAACGCCGGCAAGCAGCTCGCCATTAACAACGTAAGCATTACGGCCGACTTTGAGGGCACTCCTGTTGCCGTTCCCGTGTACACCTTGGCTATAAAGTCGGGTATGGAAGGTGCCGGCAACGTGTCGTCAAATCCTTCCGGAGCAGAGTTCGACGAGGGCACAAGCATCACAGTTACCGCCACCGAGAATTTCGGCTATCACTTCCAGTCGTGGAACAACGACAAGGGTGAGGTGGTTTCTACCGAGAATCCTTATACATTCGAGATTTCTGAGAACACATCTCTTACGGCCGTTTATACCAAGAACAACGTCTATGCGCTCAACCTCAAGCTTGAGGGCGGCGCCAACACCAACCTCGTTCAGTTCACTCCTGAGGGCAATGTCGTTGACGGCGTTCACTATTACGAGGAAGGAACCGACGTGAAACTTACGGTGCTCAACAACCGCATTCTCACCTTCACCAACTGGGAAGACAACTCTACCGACGCCGTGCGCGAGATAAGCATGGACGCCGACAAGCAGGTAACTGCCACATTCTCTTGCGCTGACTATATCGTAGGATGGGACCTTTACAGCGATACTCCTGCCAAGGAGCGTGCTGCCGACTATAAGGCTGAGAGCGACAACGCCGGACTGCTGTCGCTGCGCAATGCCGAGGGCCTCACTTCTTCATGGCTCGCATGCGGAGCAGAGAAAGGCGGACAGAATGGCAAGTATGCCGCACGCGTGTGGAGAGATCTCAGCGAGAAGTATTATTTCGAGATTTCGTTCTCTACAAAAGAGTATTCTAACATCAAACTTTCGGCTGCCGTGGGCGACGACTTCAATGCACACAGCATAGTAAATGCCGAATACAGCATTGACGGACAGACATACACTAAGTTTGGCACATACACCCTGCCTTACCGCGCATGGGCTGAAGGCGAGTTCGACCTGCCTGCCGACGCTGCCGGACAAGACCGTGTCTACATACGCTTCATGCCCGACTGGACTTCAGAGCTCGTGGGCAGTGAGAGCAACCTCGACGGAACTGCCGTAGCAGAAATCTTTGTGTTGGCTGACAGAAACATCGTTGACGACGGCGAGGCGCCCAAGCTGGTGTCTACACTTCCTGCCGACAAGGCTAAGGACGTTACGGCCAACGGTTCTGTGATACTTACGTTCAACGAGAAAGTTGTGGCTGCCGCCAACGACGGAAAGGCAACTCTCGACGGTGAGGAGATTGTTCCTACCGTAAGCGGAAAGACAGTTGTGTATAAATATACAGGTCTGAAATATTCTACTGACTATACGTTCACACTGCCTGCCGGAGCCATTGAAGACCGCAGCGGAAACGCTTTTGAAGGCACAACAATTACCTTCACCACAATGGAGCGCAAGCAGCCCGAAGCACGCGTGTATGACGCCGTTGTGGCACAGGACGGAACCGGCGATTACACTACCGTGCAGGCTGCCGTCGATGCTGCTCCCGAGGGACGTGTAAAGCCGTGGCTCATCTTCATCAAGGAGGGTGTCTACAAGGAGCATGTTGATGTTCCGGAGTCTAAGCCATACCTGCATTTCATCGGACAAGACCGCAACAAGGTGTCTATCAGCGACGACAAGCTCTGCGGAGGCGACAATGCGCTTCATGTTGACTTGGGCGCTACGTTCGTGGCACGTTCTGAGAATCTCTACTTCGAGGGCATAAGCTTCGTAAACTCTTATGGCGTTGAGCAGAATGCCGGGCCTCAGGCTCTGGCCCTTAACACCAAGAACGACCGCCTGGTGTTCAACAACTGCGGCATGTACAGCTATCAGGACACATGGATCACGCCGAGCAGCTCTCACTGCCGTGCTTATGTCAAGAACTGCTTCATAGAGGGTGCGGTAGACTTTATCTACAACAATGGTGACTATTATTTCGACGGCGACACGCTCAACATCGTGCGCAAGGACGGCGGATACATCGTTGCTCCGTCTCACAACAGCGACTCTAAGTGGGGCTATGTCTTCATGAACAACGTCATTACAGCTCCCGGCGTGCCTTCTGAAACTTCTGTATGGCTCGGCCGCCCATGGCACAACCAGCCCAAGACCGTGTTCATCAACACTAAGGCCGAGGTTACTATACCTGCCACAGGATGGTATGAGACGATGGGCGCAATACCGGCAATCTTTGCCGACTACAACACTGTTGACGGCGATGGTAACCCCGTTGACCTGTCACAGCGCCGCAGCTATTACTACTATTATGCCGATGCTGACAAGACTCAGAAGGTTGAGGGATATGCTAAGAACTCTCTGACCGACGAGGAGGCAGCACAATACACTGTAAAGAACGTGCTTTCGGGCGACGACAACTGGCAGCCTGAGATTATCACAGAGGCGTGCGACGCTCCTGTTCCGGTTATCAGCAAGTCTGCTCAGACCATAACATGGGATGCAGTGCCTTACGCCATCTGCTACGTTATAACCAAGAACGGCAGCGTGGAAGGATTCACTACAGCCACATCTTGCAGCTATACCGACGGAGCCGAATATCTTATTCAAGCTGTCAACGAGTATGGCGGACTGAGCAAGGCTGCCAAGGCCACAGAAGGTACTGTGGGCATCGGTGGCGTTGAGGCCGGTCAGGCTATAACAGTTACGGGTATCTATTCTGCCGACGGTGTTAAGCTCAACACTTACCGCAAGGGCATCAACATCGTTACAGGCACTACTGCCGACGGCAAGGTGGTTTCAAAAACTATCGTGAAGTAAATTTTGTCTGGCTTTTATTTATGGTTGGACCCCGTCAGGAACATTGTTTCCTGCGGGGCCTTTTTTGTGGCAGATTGTTTGGACAATTCGGTTTTATTATATAATCATTTTTTATTTTGGCAGTTTTTATTGCCTTTTTGACGTATTTTCCACCTCGTTTTGACTAAAAATACACCATAAAGACTACATATAGGCTTAATTTTGCAAATGAAATTTTTACTATTTTACTAACAAATCTATTTATTATGAACAATAAAAATTACCTTAACAGATTAGCACGTATGTGTGCATTGGCTGCTGTGACATTAATGTCCGCAGGGTTAAGTGCGCAGACATACGACTACAGGACGGAGAGTTTTGAGGCTGAGGCTTGGGCTGAAAAGGCTACCGTCGTGGCCTCTACTACGGGATTGTGGACTACAAACAAAAATGTGCATGTGACCGATCAAGCTTATGAAGGTTCATACAGTATCCTTTTTTCAAACAAGAATGGACTCACGTTGCCGGAACTTACTGAGGGCGCGGGCACTCTTATATATTATGCCTACGACATGAACCGACAGGTATATGTTGAAACGTCAGTCGATAACGTAAACTGGACAGAGGTGGAAACTTACAAAGAAACTACGGAATGGACAAAACATGTAGTGAGAATTAATGATGCTGCGGTTAAATATGTTCGCATACGTACTACTTCTAATGGAAACTTTTATGTGGATAATGTCCTTTTGACAAAACTTGATGGTACTGACGGTGATGGAAACGTTATTGTGTCTAACCTTGACATTCCGTATTTTATTCAGGATTTTGAGAATACCGGAACCTATCCGCAGACTAAGGAGGAGGCTGTAAACGAGGCTACATATATGGTTGACGGACAAGGTGAATGGAAATATCTCAATTCCTACAAAAGTACTAACGAGGCTTATATCACTGATGGCTCTGCACGTGCACTGCGTATGTTGAAGGGCTCATCGTATGTAATCACGCCTATATTGGAACAAGGTGTGGTAAGCGTGTCGTTTAATGAGGGCAGAAGAGGCCGTGAATTAGCTGTCTATGTATCTAAGGATGGTGGAGATTCTTGGGAGAAACTCAAGGACGTTACCACTGACGAACTTAACACGGTGAGCATTAACGACCGCGCTGTTAACCGAATAAAGATCGCTAACGAGACAACTAAAGGGGATGTAGATGTTGATAACATAAGTGTTACAGCCTTTCCTGAAGGAACACCTGCCACTGTCGTTACCGGAGATGTAACCAATATTACATCTTCTTCTGCCGATGTGCGTGGCAGCATAACAGACAAAGGTGACAAGCGCCTTACAGAGTGGGGTATATGCTGGAGCGCAGACAACGACACGCCTTCTGTAGAAGACAAAGTGGTTAAGGCTACGGCAGAAGACTTTATTGTGACATTGAGCGGAATACCGGCTGACACAAAAGTTTATTGCAGAGCTTACGCCATGGGATTGGCCGGTGTTGGCTATGGCGAGACAAAGACATTCACTACGCAGCCTGCAACGCTGGCTGTAGTGGAAACTACAGATATAATAGAGGATAACTTTGCCGATGAAAAATTTATATATGTTCTTGCCGGAGGCGAGATAAAGGATAACGGTGGAGCTGAAACTACAGAAGTGGGAATATGCTATTCGACATCAGAAAATCCTGATTTCAACGGCGAAAAGGTCAAGGCATATTTGTCAGACAACAAGTTTAGCGCGTCTATCGCACTTCAGCAAAAAACAAAATACTTCTTCCGTGCATATGCAGTTAATAAAGTTGGCATTAGTTATGGAAAGCAGAAAGAATTTACTACAGGCGAGATTGTAGTGCCAGACTATGCACACAATATTTATTATTGTGATCCTTATGGCGACGATGCAACTGCAGACGGTTCTGCTGAAAAACCGTTCTACTCGCTCCAGAAGGCTGTAGAAAAGGTTGTTCCGGGTGACACTATCTTTATGAATGCCGGAACATACAAATACAAATCGCGTATTGTGATTGACTCTATCGGTCAGCCAAACAGCGGTATGATTGCAGTGTTTGCCAATGGCGGACGTGCCGTGCTCGACTTTTCTTCAATGCCGCTTGATGACAACAATCAGGGTATACTCTTACACGGTAGCTTTTGGCATTTTTATGGACTCGATATTTGTGGCGCTGGTGACAACGGTATGCTCATTGAGCGTCGTAAACCATCAGGCGGAGGATACAATGAATGTAAAGACAGCGTGCATCAGGCGCATGATAACATCATTGAAAACTGCTCGTTCTATCGTAATCGGGATTCTGGCTTACAGATGAAGAATCTGGCAGCTTATAATAAAGTGATAAACTGCGATTCTTATTTTAATGCAGATCCTGATATGGGCGATGCTGACGGATTTGCCGTTAAGATTTCTCATGGAACAGGCAACTATTTCTATGGCTGCCGTGCATGGCAGAACTCTGACGACGGATGGGACCAGTTTATAAAGACTGAAGGGGGATTCCCAGATGACGTTACCACTACATATGACAATTGTTGGGCTTTTGATAACGGTTATCTTGAGAACGGAACTGTTGGTAAGGGTAATGGTAATGGATTTAAACTGGGAAGCGACTATGGCCGTAATAATGTGATTATGAACAGATGTCTGGCATTCAACAACCTGACCAAAGGTTTCGACCAGAACCATAATACGGGCAACATGATACTAAATAATTGTACCGGATACTCAGCTAAAGACCTCAGCAACAAGAGTCATTATACATACAGGCTTGATGAACCTGTGGCTTCTGGTCATGAGATAAGGTTTACAAACTGTGTAGCCATAAGTGACGGTATTGCTGACCGCAACGAATCTGCCTATGCTCCTTACAGTATTAAGGGAACTCAGATTACCTGCGACTTCAACACTCTGCCTTCTGACTACAAGAGCATAGATCCTGCCGGAACTGACGGGGCACGTGATGAAGACGGCACACTGCCCGTACTTGACTTTATGCGCATAGCTGACGGTAATGAAAAACTGACAGACAAGGGTAGCGAGGTGGCTCCTTATGCAGGCGAAAGCCGCGCTTCTGTCGGTATAAAGTACGAAGGCTCAGCACCAGACTTGGGCTGCTTCGAGACATCTTCAACAACGGCAATACGAGATATAACAGTTTCTGCATCTCCAAGTGTATGTCTTGACGTATGTGTTGCCGGTAATGGATTGCTGATTATTACGGTTAAGGATGCTCCTGTCATGGCAGAATATCGTGTAGGTATATATGATGTAAGCGGCAGGATGATTGTTTCCAACGATTTTATAGGCAGCAACACTTCATTAAGTATTCCTTCCGGAATTAAAGGTATGGTAATGATAAAAGTCATGGGAGATAATTTCAGTGAGAGCCGAAAGATTCTGATAAAATAATATGAATTATTTGTCTGGCTTTTATTTATAATGTTTGTAATCAGGCGTTTGCGATTTTTTATATTGCAAATGCCTGATTCAATATTGATAATCATTAAGCCCAATCATGCATTAGGATTCAGACTGTATACACATAATATATAAAATTATATGTGGTCTAATGCGATTTGGGTTTAGTGGAACTTCTAAAATGTCTAAACATCAGCAAACAATTAGAATCAGATTTGTCGCTTATGTGCAATTTGACCTGACCTTTGAACATTGCATAAATAGATTTACAGAGCTTTTATATAATTTATTGTTATGAAATTGAGTCTAATGCACAATTTAGTCATAAATGGATTACTTTTTTTCTTTACAATTGGTTATATATTGTGTGGGCGTCATTCCCATTTCAGACTTAAAGCATTTCGCAAAATATTTCGGATCAGAAAAACCTGTGCGGTAGGCAACTTCTGTTATACTGATATCCTCGTTGTCGATAATTTTCAAGGCTTGCCTTATTCTTATCTGTTTTATGAAGTCAGATGGCGATAGCCCCGTTGTTTCTTTTATTTTATTGTAGAAAGCTGTGCGGCTCATATTGAAATTTCGTGCTAACTCTTCAACAGACATTCGGCTTTCGTTAATGTGTTCTGTAATAAACTCTGTAAGTTTTGTTATAAATGTAATATCTTCAAAATCCTTGTCATTTGTAGGATGTGGCTGTTTTTTCATCTTGACGCTGTCTATTGCCATCAACAGGCTGTATTTGTGTTGTATTATGTGGCGCATTCTGTTTAGATATGCTATTGCGAAGGCCATGGCAACCATAGCGCCGGAGATGATGGCAATTAGAAGCAGCTTGAACCACACTGTTTCTGTAAACAGCGGTGTTACTTCAACCGGTATGCTTCTGCTAATCTTATCGTTAATCCAAGTGCCTGTAGTTGCTTGCACCGTGAGTTCATATTTGCCTGGTGTCAGGTTGCTGTAGTTTATTGAGTGTTGCCCGTCTTCTGTGTAGTTCCAACTGCGGTCGTAGCCTTTAAGCATGTAGCGGTATCTTGTGTCTGATATTCCGGTTATGTTTGGTGATGACACATATAGCGAGAAACTTCTTTCCTGAGGCATTACTTTAAGATGTGAAATGTCATTCAGCGGTTTCATATTCATGTCGTTCTGATATTGTATTCCGGTGAATATTATACCTGCCGGTTTTTTTATATACGTGTCTATTTCATTTGAGAAAGTAAGCGTGCCACAGCTTGTACCTACAATGATGTGCCCGTCTATAACAACTGGTTTGGCTTCAGAAAAATTATAGTTACCTATGAAGTTGCCGCTGTCGTATATTCTGAAAGTTTTTGAGGCGGTGTCAAACTGCGACACAGCCTTTTCTGATATTATCCATATGTCGTTGCCGCTTACGGTGGCTGTGGTTATCTGGTCGGCAGTTGCCGATGTGGGCATCATGTAGTTGTTGAATTTTATACTGCTGCTCAGCAGGTTATCTTGCGCAATTTCGCTTACACCGCTACCGTAGGCGCAGACATATATATTTTCTCCTGCCTTAACAATGCTCATAATGTCGTTGCCTTTCAGCCCGTGCCGGTCTTTTCGGTATTTGTTGGTATAGAACACGGTTCTGTCTTTCCGTCTCACGTCGGCAGTCACTAATCCGGTTGTTGTTCCTACTAGTAATATTCCCGGTCTGGCCTCCATTATACATCTTATCCTGTCGGCAGAATGTTTCCCGTTGTATTTATTAAATCGCCATCCGTTCAGAGTTTCTTGGCCTCGTATCAGTCCTTGTCCATATGACCCCAACCATACGTTCCCTTTGCTGTCGTGGCATATATCATATATGCTGTCGCTGCATAGCGATCCTCTTATACCTTTGTCGTGTATAAGGTGTGTTATTTTATAGTGCAGCCTGTCTTGTTTACTTTTAGGCGTAAGCACAAACACTCCGTTGCCTTTAGTGCCTATCCAAAGCCTTTGTTTCTTG
Organism: uncultured bacterium; assembly: GCA_905214625.1. GTDB lineage: Bacteria > Bacteroidota > Bacteroidia > Bacteroidales > Bacteroidaceae > Prevotella. The sequence goes on along the minus strand of CAJMMQ010000010.1, from coordinate 10,628 downwards.
TCGGTTTTTATACAGTAGACAGGTGCGTTGCATATCTGCTGAGGCGTTATGCCAATACTTCCGTCTGTTTGCAGATAGAAGGTTTTGCCATTATGATTATTTCTGAGCATTATGTTTCCGGCTTTGTCGCCTGCCCACAATGTTCCTTGCATGTCGTTACACAAGGCTCTTGTCTCGCTTCCGCTGTTGTTATAGTCGTGTATAAACAGTTTTTCATAGAATGTTATGCAAGTGCTCTTGTGTTCTCCGAGTAGCCACAGGTTGCCGTGGCGGTCTGTCAGAAATTTCTTCAGATCCTTCATCAGTGGCGTCTCCCGTCTGTTGTTCTCATAAAATTCCAGTTCTTTCAGGCTTTGTGTCTGTTCGTCAAAATATGAAAGAAGACCTAATGGAGGTTTTATGAACAGATTATGCCGGCTGTCTTCAAATATAAGTTGCGGGTTTTTGATTTTTCCTGCTGCCGCAGATTGTTGTGCCGTCAGTGTTTTTATTGTTTTTGATTTAATGTCGGCCAGCATTACGTCTGTTTCGGAAAAGGCCCATAGCCTGTCTTTATGGTCTGCATAAAGATATTTTATTGTCTCTTTGTTTTTTGATTGGATAAAGAATGTTACGGGTTTTTGTTTTCGTGTGTCAAATACGGCTATACCCCTGTCTGTAGCCACGGCTATGATGTTTTTGCCTACGGTTTCAGCATGTTCGGTGCTTACATCATATTTTGCAAGTTTCCATCTTTTTATTGCATTGTTTTTACCTACGGCAACAATGTAGCCTTTTGGGGATATAAGATATGTGCTGTTATTTGAGCATACAATATGCTTGTATTTTCCGTTTACAGTTATTCCGGTAGTAAAGTTTATTGTTCGCCTGTCTGTAATAATCCATTCATTTCCGTAGCTGTCGTATTTCACTCCCTCAGCTTTACCTCCTTTAAGTCTCTGGCTTTCTTTGTCAATAAAAATATAGCTATGTGTCCAATCTTTGTCGTTCATTCTAAGGCATGAGCCGTCTTTGAACACTACCCATGTAACATCGTTCTTTTTGGGTATTATGGTTTTCACTTTTTTATGTTCAATTTCTCTTATGTGCCTTTGTACCTCGGTAAATCTGCTGGTGACAGTGTTGAAACAGCACAGCTTGTTGTCTGAAGACATACACCATATATTGCCTGCACTGTTTGTTTTTATATTGTATATACGGTTTGAAAAAATGTTTCCGTCTGAATTTAGTATGGGCTTGAATGTGAAAAATGAGTATCCGTCAAATCTTACAAGTCCGTTCCATGTGGCAAACCAAATAAATCCCATGCGGTCTGCAACAGCGTTAGACAGCCTTGCTTGAGTCATGCCGTTGTCTGTGCTGAAGTTGTTTATGCGGCAAAAAAATTCTGCACCACATCTTATATGTGATAGCGACAAAGCTAATATAATTGTCAGCAAGCGCAATATACTGTGGTGCTGAGATTTCATTTCTGTTGTTTTTACAGGTTACTTTTGGCCGATTGCTTTTCTTTATGTGAAAGAGTTGTAGAAATTTTTATTAAATACCGAACCGCTGTGTTTACTTATTTGTATGTATTTGCGCCATTATCAAATCATTCCCGCCTTGTGCAGCTCGGCAACGGTGGCTTCGAGTTCGGCATACCATTCCTCGCCGAAGCGGCGTGTAAGCGGCTCTTTCAGAAACTTATACACGGGCAGTCCCAGCTCCTTGCCCTTGGCGCGTGCAGCCTCGCAGATGCTCCAGCGGTGATAGTTGAGACCTGTCAGGCCGTTAGAAAGTTTCTTTTCGCGGATAGGGTAGAGGGCACAGCTTATGGGCTTGCAGAACTCCGTCTTGCCGGCACGGTGAGCCTTTTCGAGGGCGCACAGGCAGCAGCCGTTCTCGTAGCACGTAAACACGCAGTCCTTGCCGTTTACGATGCTCGTTACGAGCTCGCCTTCCGGGTCGATGTCGGCCACGCCCTGCTGGTCTATCACGGCCTGCGCGTTGGCCGAGAGGTCGGTCCACACGGTGTCGAGCGAATCCTCAATGCCGCCTATCTCGTCCATCGTTACAGGCGCTCCGGCGTCGCCTTCAATGCAACATTCGCCCTTGCAGGCATCGAGGTCGCAGCAGAACTGCTCAGTTATAATGTCGGGCGACACAAGCACGTCGCCCACCTGTATTATCGGTAAATCCATATTCGTTGTCTATTGTGATATAATGTCGTTTCTTTTACCATTTTATCGGCTCCATGCCGTGCTGCTGCAGATACTGGTTGGTAAGGCTGAAGTGGTGGTTGCCGAACCATCCGCCGCGGTTGGCCGACAGCGGCGACGGGTGAACCGACTGCAGTATCAAGTGGCGCGAGTTGTCTATGAGCTGTGCCTTGCTGCGGGCATATCCGCCCCAGAGGATGAACACCAGATTGTCGCGGTCTCTGCTCAGTGCGCTGATGGTAGCGTCGGTAAACTCCTCCCAGCCGCGCCGCTGGTGGCTTCCGGCGGCATGTTCGCGCACGGTAAGAGTGGCGTTGAGCAGCAACACGCCCTGTTGCGCCCAGCGCACAAGGCTTCCGCTCTGCGGCATCGGTGTGCCCAGGTCGTTCTCAATCTCTTTGAATATGTTGATAAGCGAGGGTGGAAACGGCACGCCGTCGCTCACCGAGAAACACAGTCCCTCGGCCTGCCGCGGCTCATGGTATGGGTCTTGTCCGAGTATCACCACCTTAACCTTGTCGAACGGGCACAGGTTGAAGGCGTTGAAGATAAGTCGTCCCGGCGGATAGCACGTATGGTTGCGGTATTCGTCGTGTACGAAGTTGATAAGATTGGCAAAGTAAGGCTTTTCAAACTCACCGCCAATATGCTGTTTCCACGACTCTTCTATCTTTACGTCCATAATTCAAAGTGTAATTTTTTAACCAATGCAAAAATACATATTTTTCTTTGAAAGTCAAATTTTTGTGCCAATCTTTGTGCCGTTGCCCAGCGCTCTGCTTATTTCTGAAAGCCGTAAACAAAGTGTCGTTAAAAGTGTGTTTTTATGCCTTTTTACGGTTTTGTGTATGGCGGTTTTATCCAATTCTGTTGACATGTCAGAAAAAAGGCGTGAAAATCGTAACATTTTTATGCCTGTTATGTTTCATATTGATTATCCGTATGCCGTTACAGATGGCTTTGCTAAGTAAATGGCACTGTTTTGCTTTCAGACTGTTAGTGGCCCGTTTGCGTGTCAAAAGTGGCCCACTTTTTATACGTAAACGGGCCACTTTTTATGCAGAAACCGCCCGCTTTTTTCCTTTATTTCGCAGTCTTTAAAGTGTGGGAATGTGTAGTTAAGTGAAGAGCAGGCGCAAAGCGCAATTAAGAACGTCTTGCGAAAGTGAAAAGATAAAAGTGAAAAATCCAAATGCGTAGCGGTTGATAAGAATCCACAAGACTAATTAAGTGAAGAGTGAAGAACGAAGAGGGAAGAACAGGCGCAAAGCGCAATTAAGAATTAAAAATTAAGTATTAAAATGCAAAGTGATTGACAAGAAGCAACAAGACTATTGACTTTAACTCCTAGCCAACTTGTTGGCGATAACTACTTCTAACTACTTTAACTACCAAGGAGAAAAGCATTTGTCTTAACTTCTTCAAATAGACAATGTCTGTATAAAAAGAATGGGACGAGCAAAAAATGCTCGTCCCTTTATTTTCTTATCTTTTCCTGCTGACTTCTCAGCCGGAATGTTGTTACTTGTTGTCCTCGATGAGGTTTTCGCCTGTCATGTCAGACGGCTGCTCCAGACCCATGATGTGGAGGATTGAAGGAGCAACGTCGGCCAGACGGCCGTCCTTTACGGTTGCGCTGTTGTTGTCTGTAACGTAGATGAACGGAACCGGGTTCAGCGAATGAGCGGTGTTAGGAGTGCCGTCCTCGTTGATTGCGTTGTCGGCATTGCCGTGGTCAGCTATGATGATAGCCTCATATCCGTTGGCCTTGGCTGCCTCGATAACGTCCTTTACGCAGTTGTCTACGGCGTGAACGGCCTTGGCTATGGCGTAGTAAACGCCGGTGTGGCCTACCATGTCGCCGTTGGCAAAGTTGACAACGATGAAGTCATACTCCTGAGTGTTGATGGCGCCAACCAGCTTGTCCTTAACCTCGTATGCGCTCATCTCAGGCTTCAGGTCGTATGTTGCAACCTTTGGAGAAGGAACCAGAATGCGGTCCTCGCCCTCGAATGCAGCCTCGCGTCCGCCGTTGAAGAAGAATGTTACGTGAGCATACTTCTCTGTCTCGGCTGTGTGCAGCTGTTTCTTGCCCTGCTTGCTCAGATATTCGCCCAAAGTGTCCTGTACGTTCTCTTTCGGGAAGAGGATGTGTACGCCCTCGAACGATGCGTCATACGGAGTCATGCAGTAATACTGAAGGTTCTTTATTGTGTGCATGCCTTCCTCCGGCATGTCCTGCTGTGTGAGCACCTGTGTAAGCTCCTTTGCGCGGTCGTTGCGGAAGTTTATGAAGATAACGACGTCGCCCTCCTGTATCGTGCCGTCAACGTTGGCGTTGCTTATAGGCTTGATAAACTCGTCGGTAACGCCATCGGCGTAGCTCTCTTCCATGGCCTTCACCATGTCGGCGGCCTTCTTGCCCTTGCCTTCAACGATAAGGTCGTAAGCCTCCTTTACGCGGTTCCAGCGCTTGTCGCGGTCCATAGCGTAGAAGCGTCCTACGATGCTTGCTATGTGGGCGTCGTTCTTCTCGCAGTGGTCTGTCAGCTCCTTTATGAATCCTGCACCGCTCTTCGGGTCGGTGTCGCGTCCGTCCATGAAGCAGTGAACGTATGTATTCTTCAGTCCGTATTCTTTTGATATCTCGATGAGCTTGAACAGGTGGTCGAGTGAAGAGTGCACTCCGCCGTTGCTGGTCAGACCCATCAGGTGCAGCTTCTTGCCGTTGTCGCGGGCATAGCTGTATGCGTTAACTATTTCGGGGTTGTTAAGTATTGAGCCGTCCTTGCATGCGCGGTTAATCTTAACCAAGTCTTGATAAACGATGCGTCCTGCACCGATGTTGAGGTGTCCCACCTCAGAGTTACCCATTTGTCCGTCAGGCAAACCTACATCCTCGCCTGAAGCCTGCAGCTGTGAGTGAGGGCTTACGGCGTAAAGATAATCCAAATAAGGCGTCGGTGTGTTGAATATTACGTCTCCTGCGCCATGCTTTCCGATACCCCATCCGTCGAGTATCATCAATAATGCTTTTTTTGCCATAGTTTATATTATAATATAATGTAAGAATTCCGATGCAAAGTTACTAAGTTTGTCGTTAACGGCAAAATGCTGACAGTGATTTTTGGATGTTTTTTCTGCCATGTTGCCCGTGTATATCTTTTGCCGGCGGTCTTTGTCGGTGTTTCATAATCCTGATACGATTTGGATTTATAGTTTTTCTTTATTGTGATGTCTGTAAGAGTAGAGATACGATAATGTATGTCTTATATAAAAAAATCCCGACAGATAAGTTTCTGCCGGGATTATTATGTGAATTATAGATGCTCGCATGAATATTATTTTGTAACCTTTAATATTCGCGGACACAGGTTGTTGCCGCTCACGTACAGCAGCACAATGCCTTTAGGCAGGTTGTTGAGCTGGGTTGTGGCAGATGCTATGCGCATCTGTGCCAGCTGTTTCCCGTCTGTTGTAAACACTCTCAGCGTTGCGCCAATGGCGTTGCCGCTTACGGTCAGTGTGTTGCTGCTGCTGTTGTAGCTAATCTCTGGTTTCTCGGTTACGGCCTGTGTTATGCCCGATGTGAAATTGTCGTCGAGCAGTTCGCCCATAAGTCCGTTGAGATAAACCTCGAGAGCGGTGTAGCCGTCGGCGTTGCGCAGGTTGCGGTCGGCAGCGTCGTTGGGGTTGAGTCCGTGCTCTTTCTCCCATTCGTCGGGCATACCGTCGCCGTCGGTATCAGCGGGAGCCTTCTCGTTGCCGTGGTCGAGGCCGAAGCCCTCGGCGTCGTTCACAGAGTCGATGATACCCTTCTTGTTCGACTTAGACCCTGTGTATTTAGGTGTTCCGGTCTTTACGTCGTTGATGATTCGCAGCTCTATTGCGTCGCGGTTAATTGTTCCGGCTTCCTCCAGCACCGTGTTGTATGCCTCTTCAGCCGTCTGAATGTCGGAGAGCATGTAAAGTGCAGGGTCGTATTCGCCTTCGTTGCCCAGAACAGAGTTGTATTTGTAGTAAGGAGTCTCGGTTACGATGCGTTCGTCTGCACGGATATCGTTGAGCGAGTAAACCTCGGCATTCATGGCTTTCCAGTTATCTGCGTTGGCTGCAGAGTTTCCTTCCATGATATTACCGTTTACATACCATTTTGCCGGTGCCCATGATGTGGCTCCGTCGCGTGCGTAGCTGGATGCTACAAAGACAGAATTGCTTGGCGACTGGGGTCCAGGTTTATAGTAATTATTCATAAAGTTACATTCGTGAACAGAATTCTTGCCGTTGTAAGATGTAATTTCGGCAGTGTTTTCTCCGCCGTAGCAAGAATTCCAACGCCCCCAGTTGAAGTTTACGTTGTTAATATATTCCATAAACACGACATAGTCTTCGCCTCGTGCACCGTTTATTCGTGGGCTTCGTGAGTCGTTTCCTGATAGCAGGTTATGATGATATGTGGCAGGAGAGCCTCCCCACTGTGAGCCGTAGCCGCGTGCTCCTTTTGCATGTCCTGCATCATACAGACCTTCGTGTACTATGCTGTATTGCACAGTGAGGAAGTGGCTGTCGGCGGTGTTCATGTTTTCTTCCATCGACCATCCGAACACGCAGTGGTCAAAAATGTAGTTAGAGCAGTTCTCTGTTCCGCAAGCCTGGTCCTGCTTGCCGTCGCCGGAACGGAAACGGATGTTGCGCACGATGAAGTTTTGTGAGCCTCCAAGATTAACCTTGTCGCCCACGATGCTTATACCGTCGCCCGGTGCCGTCTGTCCGGCCAGCGTCCAGTCAGAGCGGCTTACGCGCAGGTTTCCGTTGAGCTGAATTTCTCCGTTAACGGCAAATACTATTGTTATAGGCTCGTTGGGATACTGCTCGAAAGCCCAGCGCAGTGTGCCTTCAGTGCCGTCGTCGGCAAGAGAAGTTACAGTTACAACCTGTCCGCCGCGGCCGCCTGACGTATATTTACCGAAGCCTTCGGCCGTAGGGAATGCAAGCATCATTGCGCCTTCCTTGGCTTCAACGGCATCTGATGTTACGCCGTGGCGCGAGATGCTCTTTACGGTGTATGTGGCGTTGTCGGCAGTGTCTTTTGTATATGATGGCTCTGCTGTCATGTCAACAAACACGCCGTCCTTATATATGAGGTAGCCGGCAGCCTTGTCGTCGCCGTCCCATGTGAAGCCTGTTTCAGATACGGTGAAGTTTGCAGGCTCGGCAGCGCCGCTGAGAATGGCGTTGTAGTCGAAAGGAACGTCAGAGAATTTAGAGAAGAGGAACTCCGGGTTCATGTATGCCTCAACCTCGGCGTCTGTAGCCTGATGGCTGAACGATGCGCGCGATGATGTGTCGATGAGGTTTCCGCTCTTGTCAACGTTCTTGTATTCAAAATAAGAACAGTCGTTCTCGGCTCCGCTCCATTCTGTCCAGCCTTTGGTGTTGATGTGGTTGTTGAGCGTACACTGTATGAACATGGTTCCGCATTTCTCTTTCCACGGGCGGCCGAGATAATATTCGCCTGTAGATACGCGCGGAGCCGGCACCACCTGACAGTTGCGGAAAAACAGTCCGGCATAGAACTTGTCGGTGCTGAGTTCCGGATACAGAGTCTTTGTGAGCGTCAGTCCGGCATCTCCGGCTGCAGTGATGTAGCCACCTCCTCTGAGACATTTAATCTCGCAGTTTTCAAACCATTCCAGTCCGCTGTCATAGATAAAGTCTGTTGTACCTTCAATCGTACATTTTGTAAAGTAGCCGCGTGCGCCGATATTGGCCTTGTATGTATCCTGATATCCGCTTATCAGACAGTTTTTGAATATGTGTGCGTCGCCCGATGTAAACAACGCTTCAGCCTGTCCGACGTTGCCGCTGGTGTTGCGTATGGTGAGGTTTTCAGCATAGAAGCGTGATGTATATACGTTGAGCGCAGCGCAGTCGTTGTAGGTGTTCTGCGGGTTGTTGGAGCCGCGGTCTACCGATGATGTCAGAATGGTTGTAGCTTTGTCTTCACCGATAAGACTGATAAACTTGTTCTTGTTAGTCTTGGTGCCCGAGTAGAGGTTTTCCTCATATACGCCCGGACGAATGTATATAATACCGCGTGAGCCGTCGCTTACGGCGTTGATGGCATCCTGAATTTTTGTATAGTCGCCCGTGCCGTCCTGGGCCACGGTATAAAGCTCTATCGGAGCGTTGGCGTCAGGTGAGTTATCTTCGGATGTCTCGCCGCCACCCCCAATGTCGGACAGCTCGCCCACGTCGCTCACAGGGTTGTCCTTTGCATACTGTGCCTGCTCGGCAGTTATCTCAGAGCCGAAAATCTGTATCTTGTGTACGCGGGTGGTCTGCTGTTGTGTATACGGACTCTCGCTCTTGCCGAATACCGGCTGTCCTTCTTCGTCAGTCTGCACAGGGTCTTTCATGTTCTCGCCGTCCCAGATGCGCCAGCGGATAGACACGTCGTGGGCGTCAATTACGTTTTCCATGAAGTAGCCCTGGTCGCTGAATGAGGTATAGCCGAATTTGTGCATGTCCGAACCCATCCATACCAGCGGCTGCCAGTCGCCGTCACCGATTTTAATGTCGCACTTTATTCCGCGTCCCCATGATGTAGAAGACCATGCCCACTGTATGCGTTCTACGTAGGGAATGTGGTCTATTTCCATCCATCCGTGTTGTGAGACAGGTGCTCCGGTTTCAGGGTCGCGGTCTTTGAATGCGTCGCGGCACATCTGTACGAATCCGGCTTCGCCGTATACAGGCTTTCCGTCTTCTCCGTATTTTATGTTGTCTTCGATATATTTTGTATGTCCTTCAACAGTCCAGTCATTAGGATATGTTCCGGCCCCTGTGGTGTTCTGTCCCATATAATACTGACGACAGAATGCTGCTGTGGCACCTGCATAGCCGTTGTATGACTTTTTGTTTGCGAAGGTACAGTTGTGGAAAAGAACAGGATATTTTATTTCTGTTCCGCCGTTTGCAGGAACTTCGATGACAGTGTTCACATAGCCGCCGTCTGCATATTCAGGGCAGTCCATGCCGGTCTCGCCGGTCCATGTCTGTCCGGGCCAAATCTCGTCACTGAAGTTTATGTCTATTATCTTAGGATAAGTGGACGAATTGCTCCACTCCGCAACTACTGAAGGTGGGTCGAGACTGCCTTCAATAGCTGCGCCCGCATTAAGTGTTGCAGGCAACAATGTCGCTGCGGCAAGCGCAAGCTTTGAGATTAGTTTCATTTTTCTTAATTTTAATTGATTATGTTTTTTACGTTTGTAATGAATTTTCTTGTCTTAACCTAAATCTGTCATTAGAAATCGTGTGTATTGTTGTTTAATATTGAGTTTATAGTCGTCAACTTTTTCGCATGCATAACAGACTATGTCAAGAAAAACAGATGGCAGTAAGGCAATATAAAAACACATGGTATGCCGAAAGTATCAATCTGCTTATAGTAAACATATGCGGCATAATGACTGGTTTGGGTTTAAATAAAAGAAAATTGTATATCTTGATTTTTTTATCTAAAGAAACCGCCTTTCTGACAGAAAGACGGTTTCTAAGTTTTTGACAATTTATTATTTTACAACGAACTTCTTGCCGTTCATGATATATAGACCCTTGTTGAGATTTGTTTTATCCTTGCCGATATAGCGTCCGTCGATTGTGTATATCTTGCCGTTGTCAACAGTCGTTTCATTGCCAGTAACAACATTCTCTATGCCTGTTGTTCCACTGTAGTTAGAGTCGCTGTAGCTTGTAAATCCAAAAGAGTAGAAGTCGATGTTAGCGCCAGTCTCTGCTCCGAAGATATAGTATTTGTGTCCCTTTGTTACGTTTACGACAGAAGTGTGTGGCATAACGGCTCCGTCAACATCGTCGAACAGAACGCTGTTTGCCATTACGTATGCTCCAAGTCCGTCCTTGGCAGTGGTGTCGAACACGTAGATTGTGGTGCTGTTCTTTCCACGGCTGTAGCAGAGAGAAATCTTTCCGCTTACCTTAGGCTCTAGAGTCAGCACGGCATAAGGCTGCTTCATGCCGTTGTAGAGTGCTTCGAGCATGTATACAGCCTCGTTGCTTTCTCTTTCCATAGAAGAGCCCATCTGCAGTGCAATGCTGAAATTGTCCTTGCACTGTACGCCTGTTGCAACGTTTGCGGCCTTGTTCAGATAGAGTTTAAATTCGTCGTTGTCAACAAATGTATAGTTTTCGGGCATAACGTAGCCATAGTCATAGCTGCCCCAAAGTGCTTCCCATCCGTTTGTCTGTGCTTCCTCAGCAGTAGGAATGCTGATCATTGTAGAGCCGGCAGCGTTTTCTGTGGTTGTTGTTGCATATTCGGGATCAGAATATGATATGAAGTCCATACCGTAGAAGTCGATGTTAGCGCCAGTCTCTGCTCCGAAGATATAGTATTTGTGTCCC